>NZ_LRON01000039.1:0-30228 GCF_001758795.1 Duganella sp. HH101
CGTACAGGCCAAGTTCGACCTGACGTTCACGTTCACGGAGGAAGCCGGACGCCTGAACGGCAGCATCAGCTATAACACCGACCTGTTCGAGCCATCGACGATGGCGCGCATGGCGGCGCACTTCACGCGCTTGCTGGAGGCGATCGTAGCCAACCCTGAGCGCCGCATCCAGGACCTGGACATGCTGGATGACGCCGAGCGCCATCAACTGCTGGTGGAGTGGAACGAGACGACGACTGCCGGTGTGCCGGCTGGGACCATCCACGCGCTGTTCGAGCAGCGCGCGGCGGCCTCGCCGGATCGGGTGGCGCTGGAGTATGACAACGTATCGCTGACCTACGGCGAACTCAATGCGCGTGCCAACCGCCTGGCGCACCACCTGCGCACGCTGGGCGTCGGTCCGGATGTGCTGGTGGGCCTGTGCGTGGAGCGTTCGCTGGAGATGATGGTAGGCCTGTTGGCCGTGTTGAAAGCCGGCGGCGCCTATGTGCCGCTGGACCCGGCCTATCCGGCCGATCGCCTGGCCCACATGCTGGAGGACGCGGCGCCTGCGGTGCTGCTGACCCAGCAACGCTTGCTGGCCTCACTGCCTGCCAGCGAAGTGCCGGTATTCCTGCTCGACGCCGACGCGGCGTCGCTGGATGGCTGCGACGCCACCAATCCGTCCAGCGAAACGCAGGCCGGCAATCTGGCCTACGTGATCTACACCTCCGGTTCGACGGGACGTCCGAAAGGCGTGACTATCGCGCATGGTTCGGCGTTGAATCTGCTCGATGGCCTGGTCAGTACCGCGTATGCGCAGTTCGGCGACCTGGCCGGCGTGCGGGTGAGCCAGAATGCATCGTTGTCGTTTGACGCATCGGTCCAGCAATGGCTGTTGCTGACGCAAGGCGTGACGCTTTGCCCGATCCCTGATCAGGTGCGCAGCGACGGCGAGCAACTGGCGCAGACCATCAAGCAACTGCGTCTGGATGTCTTCGACTGCACGCCGTCCCAGCTGGGCTTACTGCTGCAAGCGGCCGGTGCGGACGCATTGCCTTCCTGCCTGCTGATCGGTGGCGAAGCCATCCCGCAGCAGCTGTGGGAACAGCTGAAACAAGCGCCGGCCAAGCGCAGCTTCAACGTCTACGGCCCGACCGAGGCCACCGTGGACACGACCGTGTGCGCCATCGCGGACGCCGGCGAGGTACCGGTGCTTGGCCGGCCGATCGGCAATGCGCAGATATATCTGCTGGATGCGGGCCTCAATCCCGTGCCGGTAGGCGTGGCGGGCGAGCTGCATATCGCCGGCGCCGGGCTGGCGCGCGGCTACCTGAATCGTGCCGACCTGACGGCGGACAAATTCGTGCCGAATCCGTTCGGCGAGGCCGGATCGCGCATGTACAAATCAGGCGACCTGGCACGCTATCTGGAAGACGGCCGTATCGAGTACCTGGGCCGTATCGACCATCAGGTCAAGCTGCGCGGCTTCCGTATCGAGCTTGGCGAGATCGAAGCCGTGTTGGCGGCGCTGGAGCCGGTGAGCGAAGCGCTGGTGCTGGCGCGCGAGGACGTGGCGGGAGACAAGCGGCTGGTGGCGTATCTGGTCGCGCACGACGACGCAGAACTGCCGGATCCCGCCGGACTGCGAGCTGCCTTGCTGGCGTCGCTACCCGAATACATGATACCGGCCCACTTCATGGTACTGGAACAGATGCCACTGACGCCGAACGGCAAAGTGGACCGCAAGGCATTGCCCGCGCCGGATATGGCGCGCAGCGAGGAGGGCTACGTCGCACCGCGCACGGCGGCCGAAGAGATCATGGCCGGTATCTGGGCCGGCGTGCTCCGGCTCGACAAAGTGGGCGTGCACGACAACTTCTTCGCGCTGGGCGGCCATTCGCTGCTGGCGACGCAGCTGGTATCGCAGATCCGTGGCGCATTCGAAATCGAACTGCCGCTACGTGCGGTGTTCGAAGCGCCGACGGTCGCCGGCCTGCTGGCGCGCATGGCATCCGCCCAGCGCGGCCTGACCGCGACAGCCCTGGCGCCGGTAGAGCGCAAAAACGGCATGCCGCTTTCGTTCGCGCAGCAGCGGCTGTGGTTCCTCGAGCAGTTCGAGCCAGGCAGCGCGTTTTATAACATCGCCGCGGCGATACGCTTGAACGGGCAGCTCGACGTAGCGGCCTTGAAGCACACGCTGAACGAGATCGTTCGTCGTCACGAAGCCTTGCGCACCCGCTTTGCCAGCGTGGACGGCACGCCGGTGCAGGTGATTTTGCCCACGCTGGAGCTGGCGTTGGAGAGCACCGATCTGTCGGATTTGCCGCATGCGGAGCGCGATGCCAAGGCGCAGTGGCTGGTGCAGGACGAGGCGCAGACGCCGTTCGACCTGGCCATCGGTCCGCTGATCCGCGCGCGCCTGCTGCGCCTGAGCGAAACCGAGAACGTCGTGTTGCTGACGATGCACCACATCGTCTCGGACGGCTGGTCCAGCGGCATTCTGGTGAACGAGGTGGCCGCACTGTACGGCGCCTACGTCCAGCGGCAACCATCGCCGCTGCCGGAACTGCCGATCCAGTACGCCGACTTCGCGCACTGGCAGCGCCAGTGGCTCAGCGGCGACGTGCTGCAACAGCAGCTCGACTACTGGCAAGGCCACCTGACGGGCGCTCCTGCTTTACTGACGCTGCCGACGGACCACCCGCGTCCTGCCCATCAGACCCATCGCGGCGCGACGCAGCCGCTCGCGCTGTCGGCCACCACCACGGCGGCCCTCAATGCGCTGAGCCGCCGTGTGCAAGGCACCTTGTTCATGACGCTGACGGCGGCCTTCAACGTGCTGCTGTCGCGTTACGCCGGACAGGACGACATCTGCATCGGCACGCCAATCGCCAACCGCAACCGCGCCGAGACGGAAGGGCTGATCGGCTTCTTCGTCAACACCTTGGTGCTGCGCACGCAAGTCGATCACGGCGCCAGCTTCCTGCAATTGCTCGACCAGGTACGAGGCAACACGTTGGACGCTTACGCGCACCAGGACGTGCCGTTCGAGCAGCTGGTCGAGGTGCTCAAGCCGGAGCGCCACACCAGCCATTCGCCGCTGTTCCAGGTGATGCTGGCGTTGCAGAACGCGCCACTGGATGCACTCACGCTGCCGGGCCTGACCTTGCAGACCATGAACCATGAGAGCGTACAAGCCAAGTTCGACCTGACGGTCACGTTCACTGAGGAGGCCGGACGCCTGAACGGCAGCATCAGCTACAACACCGACCTGTTCGAACCATCGACGATGGCGCGCATGGCTGCGCACTTCACGCGCTTGCTGGAGGCGATCGTAGCCAACCCTGAGGGCTGCATCCAGGATATGGACATGCTGGATGACGCCGAACGCCATCAACTGCTGGTGGAGTGGAACGAGACGACGACTGCCGGTGTGCCGGCTGGGACCATCCACGCGCTGTTCGAGCAGCGCGCGGCGGCCTCGCCGGATCGGGTGGCGCTGGAGTATGACAACGTATCGCTGACCTACGGCGAACTCAATGCGCGGGCCAACCGCCTGGCGCACCACCTGCGCACGCTGGGCGTGGGCCCGGATGTGCTGGTGGGCCTGTGCGTGGAGCGTTCGCTGGAGATGATGGTAGGCCTGTTGGCCGTGTTGAAAGCCGGCGGCGCCTATGTGCCGCTGGACCCTGCCTATCCGGCCGACCGCCTGGCCCACATGCTGGAGGATGCGGCGCCTGCGGTGCTGCTGACCCAGCAATGCTTGCTGGCCTCACTGCCGGCCAGCGAAGTGCCGGTATTCCTGCTCGACGCCGACGCGGCGTCGCTGGATGGCTGCGACGCCACCAATCCGTCCAGCGTCGCCTCGGCGGGCAACCTGGCCTACGTGATCTACACCTCTGGCTCGACCGGCAAGGCGAAGGGCGTGGCCATCGCGCATGCCTCGGCGCAGAATCTGATCGATGGCCTGGCCAGCACCGTGTACGCGCAGTTCGGCGACCTGGCCGGCGTGCGGGTGGGCCAAAACGCATCGCTGTCGTTCGACGCCTCGGTCAAGCAATGGCTGCTGCTGACACGAGGTGTGACACTGTGCCCGATCCCGGATCAGGTGCGCGGCGACGGTGAGCTGCTGGCGCAGACAATCAGAGAACTGCGTCTGGACGCGTTCGACTGTACCCCGTCCCAGCTTGGCATGCTGCTGCAATCCTGCGGCGTGGAGGCATTGCCTTCCTGCCTGCTGATCGGCGGCGAAGCCATTCCGCAGCAGCTGTGGGAACAGCTGAAACAAGCGCCGGCCAAGCGCAGCTTCAACGTCTACGGTCCGACCGAGGCGACCGTGGACACGACCGTCTGCGCCATCGCGGACGCCGGCGATGTACCGGTGCTTGGCCGGCCGATTGGCAACGTCCAGGTGTATCTGCTGGATGCGAGCCTCAATCCGGTGCCGGTGCGCGTTGCGGGCGAGCTGCATATCGCCGGCGATGGCCTGGCACGCGGTTACGTCAACCGTGGCGACCTGACGGCGGACAAATTCATCCCCAATCCGTTCGGCGTTGCGGGCAGCCGCATGTACAAGTCGGGCGACCTGGCCCGCTATCTGGAAGACGGCAGCATCGAGTACCTGGGCCGTATCGACCATCAGGTCAAGCTGCGCGGCTTCCGTATCGAACTTGGCGAGATCGAGGCCGCGCTGGCGGCGCTGGAGCCGGTGCGCGAAGCGCTGGTGCTGGCCCGCGAGGACGTGGCGGGCGACCAGCGGCTGGTCGCGTATCTGGTGGCGCACGAAGAGGCACCGTTGCCGGATATGGAAGCGGTGCGCGCCGCGCTGCTGGCATCGCTACCGGAGTACATGGTGCCTGCGCACTTCGTGGTGCTGGAGCAGTTGCCACTGACGCCGAACGGCAAAGTGGACCGCAAGGCATTGCCCGCGCCGGATATGGCGCGCAGCGAGAAAGGCTACGTGGCGCCACGCACGGCGGCCGAGGAGATCATGGCCGGCATCTGGGCCGGTGTCCTCAAGCTTGACAAAGTTGGCCTGCACGACGACTTCTTCGTATTGGGCGGCCACTCGCTGCTGGCGACGCAGCTGGTGTCGCAGATCCGTAGCGCGTTCGACATCGAACTGCCACTGCGCACCGTGTTCGAAGCACCGACGGTCGCTGGCCTGCTGGCGCGCATGGCATTAACTCAGCGCGGCCTGACCGCGACAGCCCTGGCGCCGGTAGAGCGCAAAGATGGCATGCCGCTTTCGTTCGCGCAGCAGCGGCTGTGGTTCCTCGACCAGTTCGAACCAGGAAGCGCGTTCTACAACATTCCTGCGGCAGTGCACCTGAACGGGCAGCTCGACGTAGCGGCCTTGAAGCACACGCTGAACGAGATCGTTCGTCGTCACGAAGCCTTGCGTACCCGCTTTGCCAGCGTGGACGGCACGCCGGTGCAGGTGATTTTGCCTGCGCTGGAGCTGGCGCTGGAGGCGACCGACCTGTCCGACCTGCCGCATGCGGAGCGCGATGCCAAGGCGCAGTGGCTGGTGCAGGACGAGGCGCAGACGCCGTTCGATCTGGCCACCGGTCCGCTGATTCGCGCGCGCCTGCTGCGTATGAGCGCGTCGGAGCACATCGTACTGTTGACGATGCACCACATCGTCTCGGACGGCTGGTCCAGCGGCATTCTGGTGAACGAGGTGGCCGCACTGTACGGCGCCTACGTCCAGCGGCAACCATCGCCGCTGCCGGAACTGCCGATTCAGTACGCCGACTTCGCGCACTGGCAGCGCCAGTGGCTCAGCGGCGACGTGCTGCAACAGCAGCTCGATTACTGGCAAGGCCACCTGACGGGCGCTCCTGCTTTACTGACGCTGCCGACGGACCACCCGCGCCCCGTGCATCAGACCCATCGCGGCGCGACGCAGCCGCTGGTACTGTCGGCCACCACCACGGCGGCCCTCAATGCGCTGAGTCGCCAGAAGCAAAGCACTTTGTTCATGACGTTGACGGCGGCCTTCAACGTGCTGCTGTCGCGTTACGCTGGACAGGACGACATCTGCATCGGCACGCCGATCGCCAACCGCAACCGCGCGGAGACGGAAGGGCTGATCGGCTTCTTCGTCAACACCTTGGTGCTGCGCACACAAGTCGATCACGGCGCCAGCTTCCTGCAATTGCTCGACCAGGTACGAGGCAACACGTTGGATGCTTACGCGCACCAGGACGTGCCGTTCGAGCAGCTGGTCGAGGTGCTCAAGCCGGAGCGCCACACCAGCCATTCGCCGCTGTTCCAGGTGATGCTGGCGTTGCAGAACGCGCCAATGGACGCACTCACGCTGCCGGGCCTGACCCTGCAGGCCATGGGCGGCGAGGGCGTACAGGCCAAGTTCGACCTGACGTTCACGTTCACGGAGGAAGCCGGACGCCTGAACGGCAGCATCAGCTACAACACCGACCTGTTCGAACCATCGACGATGGCGCGCATGGCGGCGCACTTCACGCGCTTACTGGAGGCGATCGTAGCCAACCCTGAGCGCCGCATCCAGGACCTGGACATGCTGGATGACGCCGAGCGCCATCAACTGCTGGTGGAATGGAACGACACCGCGAGCGCCGGCGTACCGGCCGGCACGATCCACGCGCTGTTCGAGCAGCGCGCGGCGGCGTCGCCGGACAGCGTGGCGCTGGTGTATGACAACGTATCGCTGACCTACGGCGAACTCAATGCGCGTGCCAACCGCCTGGCGCACCACCTGCGCACGCTGGGCGTGGGCCCGGATGTGCTGGTGGGCCTGTGCGTGGAGCGTTCGTTGGAGATGATGGTAGGCCTGTTGGCCGTGTTGAAAGCCGGCGGCGCCTATGTACCGCTGGACCCGGCCTATCCGGCCGATCGCCTGGCCCACATGCTGGAGGACGCGGCGCCTGCGGTGCTGCTGACCCAGCAACGCTTGCTGGCCTCACTGCCGGCCAGCGAAGTGCCGGTATTCCTGCTGGACGCCGACGCGGCGTCGCTGGATGGCTGCGACGCCACCAATCCGTCCAGCGTCGCCTCGGCGGGCAACCTGGCCTACGTGATCTACACCTCTGGCTCGACCGGCAAGGCGAAGGGCGTGGCCATCGCGCATGCCTCGGCGCAGAATCTGATCGATGGCCTGGCCAGCACCGTGTACGCGCAGTTCGGCGACCTGGCCGGCGTGCGGGTGGGCCAAAACGCATCGCTGTCGTTCGACGCCTCGGTCAAGCAATGGCTGCTGCTGACACGAGGTGTGACACTGTGCCCGATCCCGGATCAGGTGCGCGGCGACGGTGAGCTGCTGGCGCAGACAATCAGACAACTGCGTCTGGACGCGTTCGACTGTACCCCGTCCCAGCTTGGCATGCTGCTGCAATCCTGCGGCGTGGAGGCATTGCCTTCCTGCCTGCTGATCGGCGGCGAAGCCATTCCGCAGCAGCTGTGGGAACAGCTGAAACAAGCGCCGGCCAAGCGCAGCTTCAACGTCTACGGTCCGACCGAGGCGACCGTGGACACGACCGTCTGCGCCATCGCGGACGCCGGCGATGTACCGGTGCTTGGCCGGCCGATTGGCAACGTCCAGGTGTATCTGCTGGATGCGAGCCTCAATCCGGTGCCGGTGCGCGTTGCGGGCGAGCTGCATATCGCCGGCGATGGCCTGGCACGCGGTTACGTCAACCGTGGCGACCTGACGGCGGACAAATTCATCCCCAATCCGTTCGGCGTCGCGGGCAGCCGCATGTACAAGTCGGGCGATCTGGCCCGCTATCTGGAAGACGGCAGCATCGAGTACCTGGGCCGTATCGACCATCAGGTCAAGCTGCGCGGCTTCCGTATCGAACTTGGCGAGATCGAGGCCGCGCTGGCGGCGCTGGAGCCGGTGCGCGAAGCGCTGGTACTGGCCCGCGAGGACGTGGCGGGCGACCAGCGGCTGGTCGCGTATCTGGTGGCGCACGAAGACGCACCGCTGCCGGATACGGGAGCGGTGCGCGCCGCGCTGCTGGCATCGCTACCGGAGTACATGGTGCCTGCGCACTTCGTGGTGCTGGAGCAGTTGCCACTGACGCCGAACGGCAAAGTGGACCGCAAGGCATTGCCTGCGCCGGATATGGCGCGCAGCGAGAAAGGCTACGTGGCGCCACGCACGGCGGCCGAGGAGATCATGGCCGGCATCTGGGCCGGTGTTCTCAAGCTTGATAAAGTGGGGATGAACGACGATTTCTTCGTATTGGGCGGCCATTCTCTGCTGGCGACGCAGCTGGTGTCGCAGATCCGTGGCGCGTTCGACATCGAACTGCCACTGCGCACCGTGTTCGAAGCACCGACGGTCGCTGGCCTGCTGGCGCGCATGGCACTAACTCAGCGCGGCCTGACCGCGACAGCCCTGGCGCCGGTAGAGCGCAAAGACGGCATGCCGCTGTCGTTCGCGCAGCAGCGGCTGTGGTTCCTCGACCAGTTTGAGCCGGGAAGCGCGTTCTACAATATTCCGGCGGCGGTCCGTTTGAACGGACAGCTCGACGTGGCGGCCCTGCAGGGTGCACTGAACGAGATCGTACGCCGCCACGAAGCCTTGCGTACCCGCTTTGCCAGCGCGGACGGCACGCCGGTGCAGGTGATTGTGCCGGCGCTGGAGCTGGTGTTGGAGGCGACCGACCTGTCCGACCTGCCGCATGCGGAGCGCGATGCCAAGGCGCAGTGGCTGGTGCAGGACGAGGCGCACACGCCGTTCGATCTGGCCACCGGTCCGCTGATTCGCGCGCGCCTGCTGCGCCTGAGCGAGTCGGAGCACATCGTACTGTTGACGATGCACCACATCGTCTCGGACGGCTGGTCCAGCGGCATTCTGGTGAACGAGGTGGCCGCACTGTACGGCGCCTACGTCCAGCGGCAACCATCGCCGCTGCCGGAACTGCCGATTCAGTACGCCGACTTCGCGCACTGGCAGCGCCAGTGGCTCAGCGGCCAGGTGCTGCAGCAGCAGCTCGATTACTGGCAAGGCCACCTGACGGGCGCTCCTGCTTTACTGACGCTGCCGACGGACCACCCGCGTCCTGCCCATCAGACCCATCGCGGCGCGACGCAGCCGCTCACACTGTCGGCCACCACCACGGCGGCCCTCAATGCGCTGAGCCGCCAGAAGCAAAGCACGCTGTTCATGACGCTGACGGCAGCCTTCAATGTGCTGCTGTCGCGTTACGCCGGACAGGACGACATCTGCATCGGCACGCCGATCGCCAACCGCAACCGCGCCGAGACGGAAGGGCTGATCGGCTTCTTCGTCAACACGCTGGTGCTGCGCACCCAAGTCGATCATGGCGCCAGCTTCCTGCAATTGCTCGACCAGGTGCGCGGCAACACGCTGGACGCGTACGCGCACCAGGACGTGCCGTTCGAGCAGCTGGTCGATGTGCTCAAGCCGGAGCGCCACACCAGCCATTCGCCGCTGTTCCAGGTGATGCTGGCGTTGCAGAACGCGCCAATGGACACACTCACGCTGCCGGGGCTGACCCTGCAAGCCATGGGCGGCGAGGGCGTACAGGCCAAGTTCGACCTGACGTTCACGTTCACGGAGGAAGGCGGACGCCTGAACGGCAGCATCAGCTACAACACCGACCTGTTCGAGCCATCGACGATGGCGCGCATGGCTGGGCACTTCACGCGCTTGCTGGAGGCGATCGTGGCCAACCCTGAGCGTCGCATCCAGGACCTGGACATGCTGGATGACGCCGAACGCCATCAACTGCTGGTGGAGTGGAACGAGACGACGACTGCCGGTGTGCCGGCTGGGACCATCCACGCGCTGTTCGAGCAGCGCGCGGCGGCCTCGCCGGATCGGGTGGCGCTGGAGTATGACAACGTATCGCTGACCTACGGCGAACTCAATGCGCGTGCCAACCGCCTGGCGCACCACCTGCGCACTCTGGGCGTGGGCCCGGATGTGCTGGTAGGCCTGTGCGTAGAGCGTTCGCTGGAAATGATGGTAGGCCTGTTGGCCGTGTTGAAAGCCGGCGGCGCCTATGTGCCGCTGGACCCTGCCTATCCGGCCGATCGCCTGGCCTACATGCTGGAGGATGCGGCGCCTGCGGTGCTGCTGACCCAGCAACGCTTGCTGGCCTCACTGCCGGCCAGCGAAGTGCCGGTATTCCTGCTCGACGCCGACGCGGCGTCGCTGGATGGCTGCGACGCCACCAATCCGTCCAGCGAAACGCAGGCCGGCAACCTAGCCTACGTGATCTACACGTCCGGTTCGACGGGACGTCCGAAAGGCGTGACCATCGCGCATGGTTCGGCGTTGAATCTGCTCGATGGCCTGGTCAAGACCGCGTATGCGCAGTTCGGCGACCTGGCCGGCGTGAGGGTGAGCCAGAATGCATCGTTGTCGTTTGACGCATCGGTCCAGCAATGGCTGTTGCTGACGCAAGGCGTGACGCTTTGCCCGATCCCTGATCAGGTGCGCAGCGACGGCGAGCAACTGGCGCAGACAATCAAACAACTGCGTCTGGATGTATTCGACTGCACGCCGTCCCAGCTGGGCTTACTGCTGCAAGCGGCCGGTGCGGACGCATTGCCTTCCTGCCTGCTGATCGGTGGCGAAGCCATCCCGCAGCAGTTGTGGGACCAGTTGAAACAAGCGCCGGCAAAGCGCAGCTTCAACGTCTACGGCCCGACCGAGGCCACCGTAGACACGACCGTGTGCGCCATCGCGGACGCCGGCGAGGTACCGGTGCTTGGCCGGCCGATCGGCAATGCGCAGATATATCTGCTGGATGCGGGCCTCAATCCCGTGCCGGTAGGCGTGGCGGGCGAGTTGCATATCGCCGGCGCCGGGCTGGCGCGAGGCTACCTGAATCGTGCCGACCTGACGGCGGACAAATTCGTGCCGAATCCGTTCGGCGAGGCCGGATCGCGCATGTACAAATCAGGCGACCTGGCACGCTATCTGGAAGACGGCCGTATCGAGTACCTGGGCCGTATCGACCATCAGGTCAAGCTGCGCGGCTTCCGTATCGAGCTTGGCGAGATCGAAGCCGTGTTGGCGGCGCTGGAGCCGGTGAGCGAAGCGCTGGTGCTGGCGCGCGAGGACGTGGCGGGAGACAAGCGGCTGGTGGCCTATCTGGTTGCGAACGATGGCGAGCAATTGCCCGACGCGGCTGGCTTGCGTGCGGCGTTGCTGGCATCGCTGCCGGAGTACATGGTGCCTGCGCAGTTCGTGGTGCTGGAGCAGCTGCCATTGACGCCGAACGGTAAAGTGGACCGCAAAGCCTTGCCTGCGCCGGATATGGCGCGCAGCGAGGAAGGGTACGTGGCGCCGCGCACGCCGGCCGAAGAGACCATGGCCGATATCTGGGCCGGCGTGCTCAATCTGGACAAGGTGGGCGTGCACGACAACTTCTTCTCGCTTGGCGGTCATTCGCTGTTGGCGCTCAAAGTCGTCAGCCGTGTGCGTGCGGAGTTCAGTTGCGAATTCTCAGTACGCAACCTGTTCGACTCGCCAACGGTGTCAAAATGCTGCAAGCTGATTCAGCCGACGACAAGCTGCGCCATGACCTCGCCGGTGCCGGTGGACCGCCGGGACGGCATGCCGTTGTCGTTCGCGCAGCAGCGCCTGTGGTTCCTGCAGAAAATTAATCCTGGCAGCGCGGCCTACAATATACCGGCAGCCCTGCGTCTGAAAGGAAAACTCGACGTCGAAGCATTGCGTTCGAGTCTGCAGACACTGGTCGTGCGGCATGAGATTCTTCGCACCAATTATGTCGAAGACGGCGATGGTCAACCGCATCTGCTGATCCATCCGAAACTTGAATTGCCACTGCCGGTCGAATCCGCATCCGCCTGCGATGTCGAGCAGCGCTATATGCAAATGATGCGTGGTTTCGACCTGGCGTCGGACCCTCTGCTGGCCGTGAAATTGCTGCGTATCAGCGAGGATGAGCACGTGTTGCTGATCAATATGCACCACATTCTCTCGGATGGCTGGTCGATTTCGATACTCTGTAACGAATGGATGCAGCTGTATGCGGAGCAAAGCGAGGGCCGCCAGTCTTCGCTGCCGGCGTTGCCGCTGCAGTACGCAGACTATGCGCACTGGCAACGCAGCGCGGCTCAGAATGCACCGCACGAGAAGCAACTGCAATATTGGACCGCTCAGCTTGACGGCGCGTCCGAGCTGCTGAATCTGCCGACGGATCGGCCGCGCCCGCCAGTGCAGCAGTTCAAGGGCGCCTCCGAGACACTGCTGCTCAGTCCCCAGCTGGCTAGCCAGTTGCGCGAATTGGGGCAGGGCGAGGATGCCAGCTTGTTCATGACCTTGCTGACGGGATTCGCGCTGCTGATGTCGCGCTTCAGCGGCGATCTGGATCTACAGATCGGTACGCCAGCCGTGAACCGCGACCGTCAAGAGCTCGAGGGCATGCTGGGCCTGTTCCTGGATACGCTGGTGATGCGGGCCGACCTGCAAGGGCGGCCATCTTTCCGTGAGCTGTTGCGGCGCATGCGCAAAACGGCGCTGGAAGCGTATGCCAATAGCGATGTGCCGTTCGAGCGGATCGTCGACGCCTTGCCGCTACGGCGCAATTTGAGCCGGAACCCGCTGTTCCAGGTGTTTTTCAACATGCTCAGCCTTCCCCGGCCCGAGCTGCAGTCGCAAGCCCTCGAGCTGGAGGTGATCAATGTCGAAGCCCAGGCCTCGGCCAGCGCCAAGTTCGACATCACGATCTACGCCAGCGACAGCGCGGACGGCATCCATTTGCGCCTCAGCTATAACGAGAGCCTGTTTGACGCGGAGCGGATGCAGGAATTGTTGCGTCAGTACGCCTTGCTGCTGCAACAGGCGGTGGACATGCCGGACCGCAGCGGCCACGACTACAATCTTGTCACGGAGCAGGCACGTGCCGTGCTTCCCGATCCGCGCGCGCCGCTCGACAATAGCTGGATCGGCGCGGTCCACCAACTGTTCATGGATCGCCAGTCGAGCGTGCCGGATGCGCCTGCGGTTGTCTCCCACGAATGCCGGTGGACCTACCGGGAATTGCACCTGCATAGCGAGCGCATTGCCTGCTTCCTGCAAGCGAACGGCGTAGGCCGGGGCGACATCGTCGCCATCTATGCGGCCCGCAACGCGACGCTGGTGGCCGCGGTGTTGGGCGTGTTGAAGGCCGGCGCGAGCTACATGATGCTCGACCCCGGTTATCCTGCGGCTCACCTCGAACAATGCCTGGAGGTCGCACCACCGAAGGCGTGGCTGCGGATCAGCGACAGTCCATTGGACGCCGGAAAGGCACAGCTGCTGGCCGGCGTGCCGGTGCCGCTGGACCTGCGGGACATGGTCAACAGCGCCCAGCTGCAACCCTATACCGGACAGGAAGCCGCCGTCGTGCCGCTGGGCCCGGACGATATCGCCGTCATCACCTTCACGTCCGGCTCGACCGGCAAGCCCAAGGCGGTGGAGGGGCGTCACGGACCGCTGAGCCATTTCCTGCCCTGGATGGCCCGGCAGTTCGACGTGCGCGCCGACGACCGCTTCTCGATGTTGTCGGGACTGGCGCACGACCCCTTGCAGCGCGATATGTTCACTTCCCTGTGCCTGGGGGCCAGCCTGCACATCCCGCACCCGGCGGAGATTAGCCCCGGACGCTTGTGGCGCTGGTTGGACGAGCAACGCGTCACTTCCGTCAACCTGACGCCGGCAATGGCTCAATTCTTCCCTGAAGCATCGACTGGCGCCACCTTGGGGCACCTGCGGACCATGCTGCTGATCGGCGACGTCTTGACCCGGCGTGACGTACAGCGCCTGCAGCAGTTGAACCCCGCGGCCAGGATCGTGAGTTTGTATGGTTCGACGGAAACCCAGCGTTCGCTGGGCTATTACGAGATCGGCAACGAGACCGCATCGCAGCAGCTCAGGGAAGTGATTCCTTTGGGCCGAGGCATTCCCGACGTGCAGCTATTGGTGATGAATTCGGCGGGACAACTGGCCGGCATAGGCGAACACGGCGAAGTCTATCTGCGCAGCCACCACCTGGCGCGCGGTTATCGCGCGGACGTCGAGCAGACCGCCGCCAAGTTCATCGTCAACCCGTTTGGAACGGCGCCCGACGACAGGTTATACCGCACCGGCGACCTGGGACGCTACTTGTCGGACGGCATGGTCGAGTGCCTGGGCCGTGCCGACACCCAGGTCAAACTGCGCGGTTTCCGCATCGAGCTGGGGCACATCGAGTCCACGCTGGGCCGGCACCCCGGCGTGCGCGAAGCGATCGTCGTCGTGCGCGCGTCTGCCCATGAGGAAAAGCACTTGGTGGCGTATATCCTGCCGACGGCTGCGGCCCTGCGGCCGGCACAGCTGCGTGCCTACCTGCGCGACAGGGTGCCGGCGCATATGCAGCCCGCGCACTATGTGATGCTCGACGAATTGCCGTTGACGCCAAACGGCAAGATCAACCGCAATGCGCTGCCGGCGCCGGCGTTCGATCACACCGAAACGGCCTATGTTGCGCCGCGCAGCGAGACCGAGCACAAGATCGTGGCGATCTGGGCGGAGATTTTGCAGGTGGGCCAGGTGGGAGTGGAGCACAACTTCTTCGACCTGGGCGGACATTCGCTGCTGGCCACGCGGCTCGTTGCCCGTGTGCTGCAAGTGTTCGAAGTGGAATTGTCCCTGCACGCGATCTTCCAGGCCGGCACGGTCGCGGAGATGGCGGCGCTGGTCGATGCCCAGCGCGCCGCCGGGCAAGCGCCGGGCATGGCCCAGGCCATCGTGAAGGTCGACCGGCGCGCGCGCCGGGCCAGGCCGGCCGGCAGGGAACTGGCCGAGGAACCCGATCCGTCGAAATAGGCGTCGGTCAAGATGAATGACTTAGAGAGTGATATGAGCAAAACAGCCGTCGAGAATGCATTGCCGATTGAACGTGATGTATATCTGTCCCCCGCCTCGTTTGCGCAGCAGCGGATGTGGTTCCTGGATCAATTTGAAGCGGGCGGCGCGGCCTACCATCTGCCGGTTTGCGCCCGCCTGGAGGGCAAGCTCGATGTCGCGGCGCTGTCGGCAACCCTCGACGAGATCGTGCGCCGGCACGATACGCTGCGCACCACCTTCGAAATGCATGGACAGGAGTTGATGCAGGTGGTGGCCGATGAAGGCGCGATCGCGCTGGAATCGGTCGATCTGTTCGACATGCCGGAGGCCGGGCGCCGTGCGGCGGCATTGGATCTGATCGCCAAGGAGGCGCGCAGGCCGTTCTCGCTGCAGCACGGACCCTTGGTGCGGGCGCGGTTGTTGTGCCTGGGCGAGACCGAGCACATCGTCGTGCTGACATTGCATCATATTATTTCCGATGGTTGGTCGATGGGCGTGCTGATGTCGGAGATCGGCGCGCTGTACAGCGCGTACGCGCAGGGTTTGCCGTCACCGCTGCCGGAGCTGCCGATACAGTATGCCGATTACGCCGACTGGCAGGCCGACTGGTTGAGCGGCGATACCTTGACGCGGCAAGTGAATTATTGGCGTACCTTGCTGGACGGCGCTCCGACGCTGCTGCAATTGCCGACGGACCGGCCGCGCCCCACGCATCAGACGCAGCGTGGGGCGGCGCTGCCGTTTGTGCTGACGGTCGATACCACGGCCGCGTTGTCGGAGCTCAGCCGCCAGGGCCGCTGCACTTTGTTCATGACGCTGACGGCGGCCTTCAATGTGCTGCTGTCGCGCTACGCGGGCCAGGACGACATCTGCATCGGCACGCCGGTCGCCAACCGCCGGCGGGTCGAGACTGAGGGACTGATCGGTCTGTTCGTTAACACTTTGGTGCTGCGCACGGAAGTGGATCACGGCGCGAGCTTCCTGCAGCTGCTTGATCGGGTGCGCGGCACTACGCTGGATGCTTACGCTCACCAGGATTTGCCATTTGAACGGCTGGTCGAGGCGCTGAGGCCTGAGCGTCATACCAGCCATTCGGTGCTGTTCCAGGTGATGTTGATTTTGCAGAATACACCGAGCAATACGATCGCACTGCCAGGGTTGACTATGCAGGGCATGGCGGTCGAACGTGTCAGTTCCAAGTTCGATTTGACGCTGAATCTGAGCGAGACCGCACTTGGCCTGCGTGGCGCATTTGAATACAACACGGATCTGTTCGACGCATCGACCATCGAACGCATGGCGGGGCACTTCGCCCGCTTGCTGGAGGCGATCGTGGCCGATCCGCAGCGACGTATCCAGGATCTGGACATGCTGGACGACGCCGAGCGCGGCCAGCTGCTGGTGGAGTGGAACGACACGGCGCGCGACTACGGGGCGGCGTCGATGATGCCGGCGCTGTTCGAGGAACGCGCGGCGGCCTCGCCGGATCGCGTGGCGCTTGTGCATGAAGGCGAGCAGTTGACGTATGGCGAGTTGAATGTGAGGGCCAACCGCCTGGCGCATCACCTGCGCACGCTGGGCGTGGGCCCGGACGTGCTGGTGGGCCTGTGCGTGGAGCGCTCGCTGGAGATGATGGTGGGCCTGCTGGCCATCCTGAAGGCCGGCGGTGCGTACGTGCCGCTGGACCCGGCCTATCCGGCCGACCGCCTGGCCTACATGTTGGAAGACGCTGCGCCGGTGGTGCTGCTGACCCAGCAACGCCTGTTGGCATCCGTGCCGACCGGCGGCTTGCCGGTGTTCTGCCTGGACGCCGACGCGGCCTCGCTGACGGGCTACGACGCCACCAATCCGTCCGAGCTGACGACGGGCGGCAACCTGGCCTACGTGATCTACACATCCGGCTCGACCGGCAAACCGAAAGGCGTGGCGCTCAACCGCGCCAACCTGGCCAACTTCCTGCACAGCATGGGAGAAGCGCCGGGCATGAACAGCGACGACGTGCTGGTGGCTGTCACCTCGCTGTCGTTCGACATCGCCGCGCTGGAGCTGTTCCTGCCGCTGGCGAACGGCGCGCGCGTTGTGCTGGCCGGCCGCGAGACGGCGTCCAACCCGCAGCAACTGAGCGAATTGCTGGTGCGCTCAGGCGCGACGATGATGCAGGCCACGCCGTCGAGCTGGCGCATGCTGGTGGACCATGGCTGGCCGCAGGAACTGCAACTAAAGGTGCTGTGCGGCGGCGAAGCGCTGCCAGTGGGGCTGATGCGCGCTGTGCTCGGCCATGTCGACGCGATCTGGAACCTGTACGGCCCGACCGAAACGACGATCTGGTCGACGCTGCGGCGCGTGAGCGCGCTCGATGGCGCGCCGGTGATCGGCAAGCCGATCGCCAACACGCAGGTCTACATCCTCGACGCGGGCCTGAACCCCGTGCCGGCGGGCGTGGCCGGCGAGCTGCATATCGCCGGCGAAGGCCTGGCACGCGGCTACCTGCACCGTGGCGACCTGACGGCGGACAAATTCGTGCCGAACCCGTTCGGCGCTGCGGGCAGCCGCATGTACAAGTCGGGCGACCTGGCGCGCTACCTGGAAGATGGCAGCATCGAGTACCTGGGCCGGATCGACAATCAGGTCAAGCTGCGCGGCTTCCGCATCGAACTTGGCGAGATCGAGTCCGCCTTGGCGGGACTGGAGGCGGTGCGCGACGCACTGGTGCTGGCGCGCGAGGACGTGGCGGGCGACAAGCGGCTGGTGGCGTATCTGGTCGCGCACGACGACGCAGAACTGCCGGATCCCGCCGGACTGCGCGCTGCCTTGCTGGCGTCGCTACCCGAATACATGGTGCCGGCCCACTTCATGGTGCTGGAGCAGATGCCGCTGACGCCGAACGGCAAAGTGGATCGCAAAGCCTTGCCCGCGCCGGACATGGCGCGCAGCGAGGAGGGCTACGTGGCGCCACGTACGGCGGCCGAGGAGATCATGGCCGGCATCTGGGCCGGTGTGCTCCGGCTCGACAAAGTGGGCGTGCACGACAACTTCTTCGCACTGGGCGGCCATTCGCTGCTGGCGACGCAGCTGGTGTCGCAAATCCGTGGCGCATTCGAAATCGAACTGCCGCTGCGCGCGGTGTTCGAAGCGCCGACGGTCGCCGGCCTGCTGGCGCGTATGGAATCGGCCCAACGTGGCCTGACCGCGACAGCCTTGGCGCCGGTCGAGCGCAAAGAGGGCATGCCGCTATCGTTCGCGCAGCAGCGGCTGTGGTTCCTCGACCAGTTCGAGCCGGGCAGCGCGTTCTACAATATTCCGGCGGCGGTCCGCCTGAACGGACAGCTCGACGCGACGGCGCTGCAGCGCGCGCTGAACGAGATCGTGCGCCGCCACGAAGCCTTGCGTACCAGCTTTGCCAGCGTTGACGGCACGCCGGTGCAGGTGATCGCACCGGAATTGCAACTGGCGTTGGAGACGACCGATCTGTCGGACCTGCCGCATGCGGAGCGCGATGCCAAGGCGCAGTGGCTGGTACAGGACGAGGCGCAGACAGCGTTCGACCTGGCCACCGGCCCACTGATCCGCGCGCGCCTGCTGCGCATGAGCGACTCGGAGCACATCGTTCTGCTGACGATGCACCACATTGTCTCGGATGGCTGGTCCATCGGCGTTCTGGTGAACGAGGTGGCCGCGCTGTACGGCGCCTACGTGCAGCAGCAGCCATCGCCGCTGCCGGAACTACCGATCCAGTACGCCGACTTCGCACACTGGCAGCGCCAGTGGCTCAGCGGCGACGTGCTGCAACAGCAACTCGATTACTGGCAAGGCCACCTGACAGGCGCACCGGCTTTGTTGACCCTGCCGACAGACCGTCCGCGTCCTGCCCATCAAAGCCATCGCGGCGCGACTCAGCCGCTCGTGCTGTCGGCCACCACCACGGCGGCCCTCAATGCGCTGAGCCGCCAGAAGCAAAGCACGCTGTTCATGACGCTGACGGCAGCCTTCAATGTGCTGCTGTCGCGTTACGCCGGACAGGACGACATCTGCATCGGCACGCCGATCGCCAACCGCAACCGCGCCGAGACGGAAGGGCTGATCGGCTTCTTCGTCAACACACTGGTGCTGCGCACCCAAGTCGATCATGGCGCCAGCTTCCTGCAATTGCTCGACCAGGTACGCGCCAACACGCTGGACGCGTACGCGCACCAGGACGTGCCGTTCGAGCAGCTGGTCGATGTACTCAAGCCTGAGCGCCACACCAGCCATTCGCCGCTGTTCCAGGTGATGCTGGCGTTACAGAACGCGCCGATGGACGCGCTCACGCTGCCGGGGCTGACCCTGCAAGCCATGGGCGGCGAGGGCGTACAGGCCAAGTTCGACCTGACGTTCACGTTCACGGAGGACTCCGGACGCCTGAACGGCAGCATCAGCTACAACACCGATCTGTTCGAGCCGTCGACGATGGCGCGCATGGCGGCGCATTTCACCCGGCTGGTGGAGGCCATCGTGGCCAACCCTGAGCGCCGCATCCAGGATCTGGACATGCTGGACGACGCCGAACGCCACCAACTGCTGGTGGAATGGAACGACACGGCGCGCGACTATCGCTCGGTGTCGATGATGCCGGCGCTGTTCGAGGAACGCGCGGCGGCCTCGCCGGATCGCGTGGCGCTGGAGTATGAAGGCCAGCAGTTGACGTATGGCGAGCTGAATGCGCGAGCCAACCGCCTGGCGCATCACCTGCGCTCGTTGGGCGTGGGCCCGGACGTGCTGGTGGGCCTGTGCGTGGAGCGCTCGCTGGAAATGATGGTGGGCCTGCTGGCCATCCTGAAAGCCGGCGGCGCCTATGTGCCGCTGGACCCGGCTTATCCTGCCGACCGCCTGGCCTATATGCTGGAGGATGCTGCGCCGGTGGTGCTGCTGACCCAGCAACGCCTGCTGGCATCCGTGCCGACCGGCGGCGTGCCGGTGTTTTGCCTGGACGGCGACGCGGCATCCTTGGATGCCTGCGACGCCACCAATCCGGTCGCCGTCGCACTGCCGCACCATCTGGCCTACGTGATCTACACATCCGGCTCGACCGGCAAACCGAAAGGTGTGGCGCTCAACCGCGCCAACCTGGCCAACTTCCTGCACAGCATGGGCGAAGCGCCGGGCATGAGCAGCGACGATGTGCTGGTCGCTGTCACTTCGCTGTCGTTCGACATCGCCGCGCTGGAGCTGTTCCTGCCGCTGGCGAACGGCGCGCGCGTGGTGCTGGCCGGCCGCGAGACGGCGTCCAATCCGCAGCAACTGAGCGAATTGCTGGTGCGCTCAGGCGCGACGATGATGCAGGCCACGCCGTCGAGCTGGCGCATGCTGGTCGACCATGGCTGGCCAAAGGAACTGCAACTGAAGGTGCTGTGCGGCGGAGAAGCGCTGCCGGTGGGCCTGATGCGCGATGTGCTCGGCCATGTCGACGCGATCTGGAACCTGTACGGACCGACCGAAACGACCATCTGGTCGACGCTGCGGCGCGTAAGCGCGCTCGATGGCGCGCCGGTGATCGGCAAGCCGATTGCCAACACGCAGGTCTACATCCTCGACGCGGGCCTGAACCCCGTGCCGGCGGGCGTGGCCGGCGAGCTGCATATCGCCGGCGAAGGCCTGGCACGCGGCTACCTGCACCGTGGCGACCTGACGGCGGACAAATTCGTGCCGAACCCGTTCGGCGCTGCGGGCAGCCGCATGTACAAGTCGGGCGACCTGGCGCGCTACCTGGAAGATGGCAGCATCGAGTACCTGGGCCGGATCGACAATCAGGTCAAGCTGCGCGGCTTCCGCATCGAACTTGGCGAGATCGAGTCCGCCTTGGCGGGACTGGAGGCGGTGCGCGACGCACTGGTGCTGGCGCGCGAGGACGTGGCGGGAGACAAGCGGCTGGTGGCGTATCTGGTCGCGCACGACGACGCAGAACTGCCGGATCCCACCGGACTGCGCGCTGCCTTGCTGGCGTCGCTGCCGGAGTACATGGTGCCGGCCCACTTCATGGTGCTGGAGCAGATGCCGCTGACGCCGAACGGCAAAGTGGATCGCAAAGCCTTGCCCGCGCCGGACATGGCGCGCAGCGAGGAGGGCTACGTGGCGCCACGTACGGCGGCCGAAGAGATCATGGCCGGCATCTGGGCCGGTCTGCTCCGGCTCGACAAAGTGGGCGTGCACGACAACTTCTTCGCGCTGGGCGGCCATTCGCTGCTGGCGACGCAGCTGGTATCGCAGATCCGTGGCGCATTCGAAATCGAACTGCCGCTGCGCGCGGTGTTCGAGGCGCCGACGGTCGCCGGCCTGCTGGCGCGCATGGCATCGATGCAGTACGGGTTGCGCGCCGCGCCGCTGGTTGCCGCCGACCGCAGTCAGCCACTGCCCTTGTCATTCCAACAGCAGCGTCTGTGGTTTGTCCATGAATTCATGGAAGGGCAAAAGACCAGCTACAACATGCCGATCGCCTTGCGTCTGCGAGGCAAGCTCTCGACCGAAGCCCTGCGGGCGGCATTTATGCGCCTGATCGATCGTCACGAGAGTCTCAGAACCACCTTCGACATGGAAATCGCGTTTGGCGAGCCGCGTCAGCATGTCGGCGCAGCTGGCGTGTTAGATATTCCTGTGCACGTGGTCACGCCTGGAGAGGCTGCTGTACTGCAGGCGGGGCACGCGCGCCATGTATTCGATTTGCGTACCGGACCTTTGCTCAAGGCCAGTCTGCTGCAGCTTGAGGTTGAGCATCATATTTTGCTGATCAACCTGCATCACATCATCTCGGACGGCTGGTCGCATTCCATCATGAGTCGCGACCTGAAGCATTTCTATCAGGCCCATCTTGGCGGCCAGCCGGCCGCTCTGCCGGCCATGCCGATCCAGTACGCGGACTATGCGGCCTGGCAGCGCTCGCAGGACCTGTCGGCGGATTATGCATATTGGAAATCCGTGCTCGATGGTTACGACGACGCACTGCCGTTGCCCTACGACAGGCCGAGACCGCCGCAGCGCGTGTGGCGCGCCGGCCAGCTGCGCCATCGCTACCCGGAGGAACTCAGCCAGCAAATCGCTGCGTTGAGCCAAGCCCAGCATGCGACCCTCTTCATGACGCTGCTGTCGGCATTCGCGATCGTGCTCTATCAATATACCGGACGGACCGACCTGTGCATCGGCACCACGACGGCGGGGCGCGACCGTTCCGAGCTGGAGGGCGTGATCGGATTCTTCATCAATATTTTGCCGTTGCGTCTGGATTTGTCGGGCGATCCCGGCGTCGCCGAGTTGCTGCAGCGTGTGAAGGTCGTGTCGCTGGCCGCGTTCGAGCATCAGGCTCTGCCGTTCGAGCAATTGCTGGAGGCGCTGGGCCGGCCGCGCGACGAGAGCCGCATTCCGCTGGTGCCGATCATGTTGCGGCATCAGAATTTCCCGCCTGCCGAGATCGATGGCTGGTCCGACGAGCTGACCGTCGAGCCGGTTGTCAACGGCAGCCGCATGGCCGTCAGCGAATTGGATCTCCAGTTCTTCGGCGACGGCGCCAGCCTCGAAGTACGGATCGACTACGCGGCCGAGCTGTTCGACCACGACACGGTGGCGCGCATGATGGAATACCACCAGCAAATTCTTGAGATGCTGGCGGCGGGAGACGCCGAGCCGCCGGCGGATGAGCGTGCAACTGTGGCGTGAAGACACAAACACATTACAAGAAAGACAAACTATATAGACAATGACAATATTATCTTGATACCATGTTGCAAAGTTTACAGTAATTTGTGACTCATATCGCCGCTGCGGCAGCGAATTGCGGGATGGTTGCTAGCTCACACTGATTGAAGGCAATAAAGAAGACATTTATGCGTACCCTCATCATAGATAACTACGATTCGTTCACCTACAATTTGTTCCACATGATCGCTGAAGCCAACGGGGAAGCGCCGGTGGTGATCATGAACGACGAGGCGAACTGGTCGATTGACCACCTCCGTTATTTCGACAATGTCGTCATTTCACCCGGGCCTGGCCATCCCTCCCGGCCGCAGGATTTCGGCATTTGCACCGAAGTCATCGCGCGCGCCACGATCCCGGTACTGGGCGTTTGCCTGGGATTCCAGGGCATGGGGCTGGACGAGGGCGCGAGCGTCGGGCTGGCGCCGGAACCGCGCCACGGCCGGATTTCCGTGGTGACGCACAGCGGGCAGGATATCTTCCAGGACGTGCCGTCGCCGTTTTCAGTGGTGCGCTACCATTCGCTGGCGGTGACAGGCCTGCCGCCACAGCTGGAGGCCATCGGCGCCTCCGAGGACGGCGTGCTGATGGCGATGCGCCACCGGCACCGGCCGCTGTGGGGCGTACAGTTTCATCCCGAATCGATTTGCAGCAATTACGGGACGCAGATCGTCGCCAATTTCGCCTCGCTCACGCGCGCCTGGCAAGCGGACGGCCGTTGCGCCCCGGCCTCGGACGACGCGCCGGACTATCTGCGCCAGGCGCAGCGTTTCGGGCGTGCGCCGGAGCGGGCCGCCGGCGACTTGCCGCGCACCAGGCTGCAGATCGCCATGCGCCATTTGCCGCTGGCGCCGTCCAGCGAGCTGGCGTTCGACGCCTTGTATGGCGGGGCGCTGCACGCCTACTGGCTCGACAGCAGCCTGCACACCGGGCCCAATGGCCGCTTCTCCTTCATGGGCGACGCCAGCGGACCGCTGGCGCGCATCGCCCAGGCGGATGTGGCGCAGGGCACCGTCACGGTGCGCAGCGCGATCGGCACCCAGGTGGTGCGCAGCGGCTTCTTCGACTGGTTGCGCGCCGATCTGGCCGGGTTCGCGGTGGAGCCCGTCGCGGTGCCGTTCTCGTTCTCGCTGGGCTGGGTGGGTTACCTGGGCTATGAACTGAAGGCCGAATGCTATGCCGATGCGGCCCACGTGTCCGAGTACCCGGATGCGTCGATGCTGTTCTCGGACCGCGCGGTCGGCTTTGACCACCTGGACGGCTCGGCCTATCTGCTGGCCCTGGTCGACCCCGAGGCGCCGGAGCAGGCCGCGCAGTGGATCGAGCAGACCGCCGCCAGGCTGGAGGGCTTGCTGGGCCATCGCCAGCCGGAGCCGTCGCCGGCCGAGACGCCCCGGGTGACGCAGCCGCTGACCTTGCGCAGCGACCGCGACGAGTATCTGGAGCTGGTGGCGCGCAGCAAGCAAGCCATCGTCGCCGGCGAAAGCTATGAAATCTGCCTGACCAATATGATCTCGGTGGGCGCCGACGTCGCGCCGTGGTCGACCTACCGTGTCCTGCGCAGGAACAACCCGGCGCCGTTTGCCGCGTATCTGCGCTTCGACGAGCTCAGCGTACTGAGCGGATCGCCGGAACGCTTCCTCAGCATCTCGGACGACGGCGTGATCGAATCGAAGCCGATCAAGGGCACCCGTCCGCGCGCCGACGATGCGGCCGACGACCGCGCGCTGCGCGAGCATCTGCGCAACAGCGAGAAAGACCGGGCGGAGAACCTGATGATCGTCGATCTGATCCGCAACGACCTGGGTACCTGCGCCGAGACCGGCTCGGTGACGGTGCCGAAATTGTTCGATATCGAAAGCTATGCCACGGTGCACCAGATGGTCAGCACCGTCCGTGCCACCTTGCGCCAGGACGTGACGGCGGTCGATTGCGTGCGCGCGGCCTTCCCGGGCGGGTCGATGACGGGCGCGCCCAAGATCCGCACCATGCAGATCCTCGATCAGTTCGAAGGCCAGGCGCGTGGCATCTATTCCGGGTCGCTGGGCTATTTCTCGCTGAACGGCGCGGTCGACCTGAACATCGTCATTCGCAGCCTGGTGCTCACTCCCGGCCAGGTGCGCTACGGCGTCGGCGGCGCCATCACCGCGCTGTCGGACGCCGCCGACGAGTTCGAGGAAACCGCCGTCAAGGCGACCTCGCTGCTGCGGATCTTCGACCTGCCGTTCCCCGGCCGCGCCCAGCCGGAGATCCGGCCGGCCGCGGAGGAATCGGCCTGACCGCCGCCGCCGCGGCCAGCGCCGCCTGAACCACTCCACCCAGACCTTCACGCCAAGCCGAGGGATGCCCGCCAAGCATCCCCGCCTGGCTGTTTTTGCCTGTAGCGATAGTAGAACGGACCGTCATGAAATTATCCAGCATCACCCGTGTCAATCCGCGTGAGCAGCAGCTCTTTGCCAAATGGAACAACACGACCGTTGCCAGAGCGCGTGACACGGTGGTTCGCCTGTTCGAGCGGCAGGCGGCGACGACGCCAGAACGGGACGCTTGCCATGACGATCGCGGCGCGCTGAGCTACGCGCAGCTCAATGCGCGGGCCAACCAGCTGGCGCATCGTCTGCGCGCGCTGGGTGTGCAGACGGAAACCAGGGTGGCTTTGCTGTCCGAGCGCTCGGGCGAATTCCTGGTCGGGCTGCTCGGCATCCTCAAGGCCGGGGCCTGCGTGGTGCCGCTGGATCCGAACTACCCGGCCGGCTACCTGTCCCACATCACGGACGACGCACAGCCGCAATGGCTGGTGTGCTCGCCGGCGCAGGCGGCATTGGCCCAACGCTTCGCGGTGGCTGCGCTGTGCCTCGACGATCCGACCCTGGCCGCGCAGAGCGACGCCGATCCCGCCTGGGAGGTCGCGCCCGAACAGCTGTCGCACCTGATGTATACCTCCGGCTCCACCGGCCGCCCCAAAGGGGTGATGGTGCCGCATTGGCAGCTGATCAACTGGCTGCTGGCCCTGTGGGACCGCATGCCCTTCGGGCCGGACGAAATGGTGGCCCAGAAAACGTCGATCGCCTTCGCGGTGTCGGTCAAGGAATTGCTGGCCGGCCTGCTGTGCGGCGTGCCGTTGGTGTTTGTGAACGACGACGCGGCCAAGGACATGCCGGCCTTCGCGGCGGTGCTGGAGCGCTGGCAGGTCACGCGCGTGAACCTGGTGCCTTCGCATCTGCAGGCGCTGCTGGCCAGCCTGGGCGACAACGCGCAAGCACTGCGGGCGCTCAAATACTGCACCACGGCCGGCGAGCCGTTGACGGACACCGTGCGCCGCGAGATGCACGCGACGCTGCCCTGGGTTCAGCTGTGGAACAACTTCGGTTGCACCGAATTGAACGACGTGACCTACAGCGCCTGCGTACCGGCAGCCGACGGCCCGGCGCAGGAAGTGTTCGCCCCCATCGGCAAGCCGATCGCCAACACCCGCGTGTATGTGCTGGACCAGGCGCTGGCGCAGGTGCCTGTCGGTGTGGCGGGCGAGTTGTGCGTCGACAGCATCGGTATCGCGCGCGGCTACTGGCGCAAGCCGGACCTGACCGCCGAACGCTTCGTTCCCCATCCGTTTTCCGATCGGCCGGGCGCGCGCTTGTACCGCACGGGCGATCTGGTGCGCTATCTGGCGGACGGCAGCCTGGAGTACCTGGGGCGCGAAGATTTCGAGATCAAGCTGCGCGGCCATCGTATCGATGTGCGCCAGGTTGAACAGGCGCTGCGCGAGGATGACGCGGTGCTGCAGGCGGTGGTGGCCGGCTGGCCGCAGCCGGGGCCGGCCAGCCAGCTGCTGGCCTATGTGGTTATGCGCGACGGACTGTCGCTGCAGCCCGAGGCACTGCGGGACCGGCTGGGCGAGCGGCTGCCGCAATTCATGGTTCCCGGCCTGTTCGTCGCGCTGGACGCCTTGCCGCGCCTGCCCAACGGCAAGCTGGATCGCAAGAGCCTGCCGGCGCCCGACGCCATCGGGGCGCCGGCCGAAGCCCAGGCCGAGCCGGTGACGCCGACCGAAGTGGCATTGCACGCGATCTGGCTGGAACTGCTGGCCGTGCCGGCAAGCCGGCTCGGGGTGCATAGCAACTTCTTCGCGGTGGGGGGGCATTCGCTGTTGGCGACGCGGGTCATCTCGAAAGTGCACAGCGTGTTCGGCGTGGAGATGCCGCTGCGGGCCATGTTCAATCACCCCACCGTGGCCGACATGGCGAAGTGGATAGACGAGGCTTTGCTGGCCGGCGCGGCGCCGGTGGCCCCGGCGATCACGCC
Organism: Duganella sp. HH101; assembly: GCF_001758795.1. Classification (NCBI taxonomy): domain Bacteria; kingdom Pseudomonadati; phylum Pseudomonadota; class Betaproteobacteria; order Burkholderiales; family Oxalobacteraceae; genus Duganella; species Duganella sp. HH101. The sequence continues at coordinate 26,861 of NZ_LRON01000039.1, forward strand.
CGCCGACCGCAGCGCGTCGCTGCCGCTGTCGTTCGCCCAGCAGCGGCTCTGGTTCCTGGACCAGTATCAGCCGGGCAGCGCGTTCTACAACGTTCCCGTGCTGGTACGCCTGACCGGTGAGCTGAACCTGGCCGCGCTGCAGCAAACCATGGATCGCATCGTCGCTCGCCATGAATCGCTGCGCACCGCCTTTGCGCAGGAGGACGGCCAGCCGGTCCAGCGCATTGCCGCGGTGGCCGAGCTGCCGATCGCCGTTACCGACCTGAGCGGCCTGCCGCCGCTGGAGCGCGAGGCCAGCGCGCTGGCGTTGGCACGCGCCGCGCTACGCGTGCCCTACACCTTGTCGAGCGCACCCCTGATACGGGTGGCCTTGTTCCGCATCGATGGCGGTCAGCACCTCTGCGCGTTCTCGATGCACCACATCGTATCGGATGGATGGTCGATGGGTATACTTGTCGACGAGGTCGCTCAGCTCTACAGCGCCTTCGTTGCCGGCCGGCCCGATCCGCTGCCGCCTTTGCCGATTCAATACGCCGACTTCGTGCAGTGGCAACGCCAATGGCTCAGCGGTGATCTCTTGCAGCAGCGCTTGTCCTACTGGCAGGAGCAATTGGGCGGCGCGCCGGCCTTGCTGACGTTGCCGACGGACCGTCCACGCCCGCTTTATCAAAGCAACCGCGGCGCATCGCTGCGGGTCAGCTTGTCCGGCGAGCTGGTCGCAGGCCTCCAGGCGCTGGCCCGGAATGGCCAGAGCACGCTGTTCATGGCGCTGACGGCGGCCTTCAACGTGTTGCTGTCGCGCTACGCCGGACAGGACGATATCTGCATCGGTACGCCGATCGCCAACCGCAATCGGCTGGAGACCGAGAAGCTGATCGGCTTCTTCGCCAATACGCTGGTGCTGCGGACCCGGGTGGATTCCGGCGAACGTTTCACGCAGCTGCTGCAGCAGGTGCGCGGCACCACATTGGACGCTTACGCGCATCAGGATGTGCCGTTCGAACAGCTGGTGGAGGTACTCAAGCCTGAGCGCCATACCAGCCATTCGCCGCTGTTCCAGGTGATGCTGATGCTGCAGAACGTGCCGCAGCAAGCGGTGTCCCTGCACGGTTTGACCATGCAGGAAGTGGTGACGGAGCATGCAACCGCCAAATTCGATCTGACACTGAATTTGAGCGAGACCGAGCGCGGTTTGCAGGGTGTATTCGAATACAACACTGATCTGTTCGACGCATCGACCATCGAACGCATGGCGGGGCACTTCACCCGCTTGCTGGAGGCGATCGTGGCCAACCCTGAGCGCCGCATCCAGGATCTGGATATGCTGGACGACGCCGAACGCCACCAACTGCTGGTGGAGTGGAACGACACTGCGCGCGACTACCGGTCGGCATCGCTGATGCCAGCGCTGTTCGAGGAACGCGCTGCGGCCTCGCCGGATCGCGTGGCGCTGGAGTATGACAATGTATCGCTGACGTATGGCGAGCTGAATGCGCGGGCCAACCGTCTGGCGCATCACCTGCGCACGCTGGGCGTGGGCCCGGACGTGCTGGTGGGCCTGTGCGTGGAGCGCTCGTTGGAGATGATTGTGGGCCTGCTGGCCATCCTGAAGGCCGGCGGCGCATACGTGCCGCTGGACCCGGCCTATCCGGCCGATCGCCTGGCCTACATGCTGGAAGATGCTGCGCCGGTAGTGCTGCTGACCCAACAACGCCTGCTGGCTTCCGTGCCGACCGGCGGTGTGCCGGTGTTCTGCCTTGATGCCGACGCGGCATCGCTGGCGGGCTGCGACGCCACCAATCCGTCCGAGCTGACGACGGGCGGCAACCTGGCCTACGTGATCTACACATCCGGCTCGACCGGAAAACCGAAAGGCGTGGCGCTCAACCGCGCCAACCTGGCCAACTTCCTGCACAGCATGGGAGAGGCGCCGGGCATGAACAGCGAGGACGTGCTGGTCGCTGTCACATCGCTGTCGTTCGACATCGCCGCGCTGGAGCTGTTCCTGCCGTTGGCGAACGGCGCGCGCGTGGTGCTGGCCGGCCGCGAGACGGCGTCCAACCCGCAACAACTGAGCGAATTGCTGGTGCGCTCAGGCGCGACGATGATGCAGGCCACGCCGTCGAGCTGGCGCATGCTGGTCGATCATGGCTGGCCACAGGAACTGCAACTGAAGGTGCTGTGCGGCGGCGAAGCGCTGCCGGTGGGCCTGATGCGCGATGTGCTCGGCCATGTCGACGCGATCTGGAACCTGTACGGCCCGACCGAAACGACGATCTGGTCGACGCTGCGGCGAGTGAGCGCGCTCGATGGCGCGCCGGTGATCGGCAAGCCGATCGCCAACACGCAGGTCTACATCCTCGACGCGGGTCTGAACCCCGTGCCGGCGGGCGTGGCCGGCGAGCTGCATATCGCCGGCGAAGGCCTGGCACGAGGCTATCTGCACCGTGGCGACCTGACGGCGGACAAATTCATCCCGAACCCGTTCGGCGCGGCCGGTTCTCGCATGTATAAATCCGGCGATCTGGCTCGCTACCTGCATGACGGAAGCATCGAGTACCTGGGCCGGATCGACAATCAGGTCAAGCTGCGCGGCTTCCGCATCGAACTTGGCGAGATCGAGTCCGCCTTGGCGGGACTGGAGGCGGTGCGCGACGCACTGGTGCTGGCGCGCGAGGACGTGGCGGGAGACAAGCGGCTGGTGGCGTATCTGGTCGCGCACGACGACGCAGAACTGCCGGATCCCGCCGGACTGCGAGCTGCCTTGCTGGCGTCGCTACCCGAATACATGGTACCGGCCCACTTCATGGTACTGGAACAGATGCCACTGACGCCGAACGGCAAAGTGGATCGCAAAGCCTTGCCGGCGCCAGACATGGCGCGTAGCGAGGAGGGCTACGTCGCACCGCGCACGGCGGCCGAAGAGATCATGGCCGGTATCTGGGCCGGCGTGCTCCGGCTCGACAAAGTGGGCGTGCACGACAACTTCTTCGCGCTGGGCGGCCATTCGCTGCTGGCGACGCAGCTGGTGTCGCAGATCCGTGGCGCATTCGAAATCGAACTGCCGCTACGTGCCGTGTTCGAAGCGCCGACGGTCGCCGGCCTGCTGGCGCGCATGGAATCGTCCCAACGTGGCCTGACCGCGACAGCCTTGGCGCCGGTCGAGCGCAAAGAGGGCATGCCGCTATCGTTCGCGCAGCAGCGCCTGTGGTTCCTCGACCAGTTTGAGCCGGGAAGCGCTTTCTACAATATTCCGGCGGCGGTCCGCCTGAACGGACAGCTCGACGTGACGGCGTTGCAGAGCGCGCTGAACGAGATCGTGCGCCGCCACGAAGCCCTGCGCACGCGCTTTGCCAGCGTTGACGGCA
>NZ_LRON01000040.1:0-27309 GCF_001758795.1 Duganella sp. HH101
GTGATGTGGTGTGATGTTGTCGCCCTTACTGCCTGCGGCTATCAGCTCGCCATAGGTTGCGACGTTCCCTTCACCCGGCAGCAGGCGTTTAGTTTTAAAGATGTCGAGCGTGCTTCCAACACCTTTCATCATTCCTGCGAAACCACCTGCACCCACCGATAGCATCGCCGTCCCACCAATGCCACCGTTTTGCGCATCGATATCTGTCCTGCCAACATCTTGCAGACCACCTGAGATGTAGCCTGTCACCTTGGATTGGGCGGCATTAATGAGGTCGCCTACCGGTGTGAAATTGCGAAGCGCGTAAGCAGCAGGGCCGGTCACAATATCCAGCCCTTCCAAGGCGTATTTGGCTACCGGGTTACTCTCGACATATTCGCCGAACGTCGATAGAACATTCCCCGTCCCGACCATGGCGTTATCGATGTATTTGCCTACGAACGTTCTTTGTCTGGTTGTGGCGTCGTTAGCGGTTTTACCGACATTCCAGAGCGCCTCCACGTTCCCAACCAGAGGAAGAACCTTGTTGTTTGCGTAGATGTCACGGACTTGGCTAATCTGGTCATCCGTGGCGTTGCGTAGACGCAGGAAGTCGCTAGTCCGGTCCAGTACGTCATCACGCGAAAGGTCTTGGCCGGCTGCGAACTTCAGTTCAGAGATTTTCTGAATGCGATCAGCCATGTTTGGATCGCTGAGATCGGCACCAGTCCGCATCGCCAAGTCTTGAATGTGACGACGCTGATCGGACGGCAGGTTGCCCATGGAGTCGGGCAGCGAAGGACGCGAGAACTCGGCCGCCAAGCTGCTACCCAGCGCATTGCCAAACGCGTCTGTAGCAATTTGCGCCGCATTGATTTTACCTCCACGCATAGCCGATGCTACCACGCCGGCGGCGAAGCCACTGGTCGTCGCCGTTGCAAGGTCAGCGCCGAAGACCGATGCAGCACCATAGCCCGCCGCCGATCCTGCCATGGAGCCGACTGCGGAAGCGGCGACGTTGCGCCAGCTAAAGCTCGGTTGCAGGCCCGTCACGACGCCCACGCCTTGCGAGATCGCGTTGGACAAGGTGGCGCGCGCCGCGGCCGCTTCCCAGCCGTTGCCGTTCAAGATGGAGCTGGTGCCCGCTGCCTGGCCGTATGCGCCGACCCCTGCGGTGATACCGCCGGCGACGGCCGCCAGCGCCACACCTTTCCAGTTGAAGCCATCCTGGGCACCGATGCCGATACCGACCGCCTGGCTGGCGATCGAACCCGCCGCTGCCCCGATGGCGCCACCGGCAACCAACGACAACGACGCACTCAGCGAACCTGCCGCCGCAGCGGTGGCGGCCGTGGCGCCCGCGGCCGTTGCCGCGCCGCCGTAGGCCGCGAAGATGGCATTGGCCGCCGCGCCAGCCGTGATATAGGTGACGGCGATTGCCACCACCACCATGATCAGCGTACCCACGCCGCCGCAACCGCCGCTCTGCGGCGCCTGCGGCATCGCCAGTTCCGGTGTGGTGCTGCCCAACGCGGCGGAGACGTCGTAGGGCTTGAAGCTTTGATAGCCGTTCAGTACGGTATTGACGCGGGTCGGTATCCTCAGCGCCTGGCCGGCGCTCAGCGTGGTGTCGGCAGTGAGGCCGCCATTGACGTCGGCAATCAGATACCACAGGCGGTCGTCGCCCCATACCAGCTTGGCTACGCTGCGCGCCGTTTCCCCCGTCCCCTGGACCACGTACACGCTCGGCGGTGTTGCCACTGCCGGCGAACTGACCGAGTCGTACACGCTGCTGAACGATTCGAAGTTCTTGCTGCTGCTGCCGATCAGTTGGTCGTTGACAAACAGGCTGTGCGTGGTGACACCGTCCTGGACTTTTTCAAGAATGTGGCCGTTGCTGTCGCTGCGCACCACGCGCTGGTCGCTGCCGTTCACCGAAGCCAGATTGCCGTTGGCATCGTAGCCGCGGATGCTGCTCTTGCGGTCGCTTGGGCTGTTGCTGACCTCGGTTTCGGTCAGCAGATAGCCGTCGCGCGCCTCGTAATGCATGGTGGTCGTCTGCACCGGGCCGTTCTCACTGGCGACCACCGTGTAGTGCTCCAGATTGCCTGCGGTATCGTAGTAATACGCCAGCTGGCTGCGCAAATTGCCCTGGTCGTCGACATTGCGCTGCGCAACCAGGCGGGCCTGCTGATCATAGCGGTTGTAGTGCGTGCCGTCGCGGCTCCAGTCGGAAATCACCTGGCCGGCGCCGTCGTAGCGGCGCATGCCGCTCAGCTTATTGTCGGTGTAGGTCTGCGACAGTTGGCCGGCATCGTCATAGGTGTATCTTTCCTTGTTGTCGCTGATGCGGTTGCCCATCCAGTCGTAGCCGACCACGTGGCTCTCGATGCCCTCGTCGTGGAGGCCGGGCTCATCAGTTCCCGGGTTCTCCTCGAGCGGCGGGGTATTCGGCGGCGGTGGCGGGTTGGCGAGCACCGTATGGACATTGCCCCAGACGTTGGTCTGGCGATTCATGCTGTCATACAGATAGTTGACCACGATCTCTTTCTGGTCGCCGACGTCGTTGTTGAAGACCGTCCAGCTGCTGTTGCGATTCCCGTAGTCGTCGTAATCATAGTGCACGGCGTAGCCGGCGCCGGTGACGCCGGCGCCGATATCGCTCAGCCGGCCTTGATGATCGTAGCGCAGGAAGTTGTCCTGCAGCGCGCGTTTCTCATCCGTCAGCCAGACCCGCTCGGTGATGCGGCGGCCGTCGCGGTCGTAACTGTAGGTGGTGTTCTGGTGGAGCGCCTGATCGTCGATGCTCTGCAGCAGCCCGGTGCCGTTGTCGTAAGTGTAGGTGATGCTTTGGGCGCCGCGCGTCAGACCGCTGACCTGGCCGTTGGCGTTGTAGCCGTAGAGGGTGGCGACGCCGGACAGGTCCGTGTACGAGATAGCACGGCCGCGCTCATCGACTTCCCATGATTTGCTCTCGTACTTGACTGCGCCGGGCGCGCCGACGCGCTGTTCCGCCACCTTGAAATTGAAGGCGTTGTAGGCGCTCAGAATGGCGTTGCGCTTGGCGTCCAGTGCACGGCCGGCGGCAACGCCGCTTTCGATGCTGATGACGTTGCCGCCCAGGTCGTAGCGGGTCAGCGTGCTGGCGCCATTGTTCGGGTCGCCGACGGCGAGGACGTCACTGGTCGTGCTGCTCCGGATCTGGCGGCCCAGCTCATCGTAGCTGTAGCTGTTGATGGTGCGGCCCTTGCCTATCGTCAGGTCGATGCTGCCGTCCTTGCTCCAGTAGGCCACGTCATAGGCGGCGCTGGTGCGGCTGATCTGGCGTCCCAGGCGGTCGTAGCCATAGTCGGTCTTGACGATGGTGGCGGCGTCGCGGTACTGCCAGATCGCGGTGCGCTGGCCAAATGTGTCCAGTTGGTAATCGACGATGCCGCCGTCGGCGTGTTTTTCGCGCAGCAGGTTGCCGTTGTTGTCGTAGTAGCTGGTGTTGACATGGATGGCGCCGTTGGCGTCCGGGCCGGAGCCGTCGGTCACGGTCTGCACGCGGCCGGCCAGGTCGTAGCCGATGCGCTGGGCGTATTTGGGCAAGCTGCCGCCCAGCGTCATTTGCGTCACGCTCAGCAGCTGGTTGTTGGCGTTGTAGGTGTAGCTGGTCGCCCAGTTGGGGTCCTGGCTGTCGAGGCGCTTGAGTACATTGCCCCAGCGGTCCAGCGTCAGCTCCGGCAGCGCGGTACTCTTGCTGCCGCCCCGGATCGGCGCGGTAAACCCCAGCACCGCGCTGCCGACGTAGCGGTTTTCCGGCTTGCTGTCGATGATGGACTGCAGCACGCCGCCGGCTTCGGCCAGATAGCGGGCCTGGTTGGCCAGCGGCTGCACCAGGCCGGCGAGGGCGCTGTCGACCTTGGCGTTGAACTCGTCGCGCGCGGCCAGGCCCGCCAGGTCGCTATTGGCTGCGCCATCGGCGATCGCGACGATCATGTTGAGCGCGGCGGCGCCGCGGCTAATCTGGCTGGCCTGGGCGACGTAGGCGCCCAGCTCGGCTTGGGTCGGCGCCCGCCCCATCGCATTGTTGAACACCATGGACAGGAAGGTGCGGTCGTCGCTGACGTTGCCATACAGCCGTATCGGTTCCGGCGACAGCACCAGCAGATCCTGGGCCACCTGTGGCAGCGTGCGCGGCGGCACCAGCGTGGTCATGGCGTTGACCCAGAACTGCAGGCCGCCGGGGTCGGGGGCGCGGTTGAACAGGGCCAGGTACAAACGGGTGAGCTGGCGCACCGTTTGCGCCAGCGGCAGGGCATTGGCCTGGGCGACGGCGGCCTGGTCGTAGCTGGCCGCCGTGGCGCGCGCCGCTTCCTCGCTGAATTGAATCACCGTGCCCAGATCGGGCGCGGCGCTGGCGTCGCTTGCCGCGTTGAGCGTCGACTGCATGGTGTCGGAGACGCGCTGGTTGAACTTTTTCGCGTCCGTGCCGCCGGCCAGCGCGGCCTGTTCGACCCACTGCGTGACCAGGTCGGCGCGGCTGATCGCGTTGGGGCCGGTGAGCTTGTCGCTCCAGTAGCGGATCGCGCCGCTGTAGTCCGGCGTGGGGTTCTGCAGCGCCAACGCGTAGATCTGGCGCACGAAGTCGTCGTTGCCCAGGCTGGCCGGGTAGGTCGCACGGGCGCCAGCGGGGCTCTCCAGCAGGGCCTTGGCGATGCGCGACGGCGTGTCGCCGGCGTTGAGGCGGCCGACCCAGTAACGCACTTCGGCCAGCTGCGGCGCACGGTTCATCAGCGCGACGTACAGTTGCGTGATCTGGCGGCTTTGGCGCGCCGACGGCGTGGTGGCGCTGTTGGCCACATAGGCGGCCGCAGCGCTGGTGTCCGAACCGGCCAGCGCTTCCAGGGCCGCCGCGTAGGTGGCGGCCACGTCGTAGCTTGGCGTGACAGTGTTGCCGTTGCTAACCAGGGCCAGCAGTGGCGCCAGCGTCGCCTGCTGATCGTTGTAGGCCTTGTTGGCGGCATTGTAAGCCGCCAGCGATTGCACCGCCTTCAATGCTGCCGTATCGGCGTTGGCTCTGCCGTTGAGCGCCGGTTGCAATGCGGCGGTCGCGGTATAGGCGGTGTTGGCGAAGTTATAGGCCGAGAGTGCGGTTTGCTGGTTCGCCTGCGCGGTTTTCAGCGTTTGCTGATCGGCTGCGAGCTTCGCGGCCGCATCGCTATCGGCCTTGATGGCGGCGGCGCGTCCGGCGACCAGATTGAGCGCCGTGCTGCGGTCCGCCACCATCCGGTTGGCGGTGGCTTGGTCGAGCTTGGTATGAGCTTTGGGTTCGTTAAACAGCGCCCTTGCGACTTCCGCGGGCGTCACCGCCCCCTTCTTGATTTGTAAAACATAAAAATTGTTGGCGCCGCTATCCATCGGCTGCCCCAAAATGGAGCTATAGAGGGCCGACACCAGGGTGACAATATTATCTTTAGGGTAGACGGTTGGTTGCGCCTCCAGCAAGCCATTGATAAACGTGATGTCGCTTTCCAGCGTGTCCGTATAGTTCTTCATGAAGTAAGCCAGCCCGCCCAAGTCGGTGTCGCCGCGCAGACCCAGATACATATACGTCAGCTTGCTTTGAAACTTGGTCGGCGCCGCAAGGAAAGCATCGGCACCTACGTACAGTTTGTTAGGATCGTCCGTGATGGCTTTCAAGGTGGCGGCGGTGATGGCTTTCGCGTTCTGGTCGTTTTGCACCAACGCGGCGGCGTCACTGCTGTCGGTGACGCGCTGCGAATAAGCCGACCACGCCTGGGACCGGATATCCAGCAGTTCGCGCGTCTGCGCCGCGAGGAAGTCGGCGATTTTGCCGTCAAATACCTGCTTGCGCTGCAACTGATCCAGCGAGCCGTCCTTGAACGCCATATAGTCGCTGACCATGTTGAGCACCAGCTGCCCGCGCGGATAGGTCGACGCCGGCATGCGCGCCACCCAGCCGTCGACCTCGGCGGCGGTCGCCGCGCGGCCCATGATGCGCGAGAACATCGTGCTGATAAAGGCGCGGGTGTCGGCCGGGAACAGGATGTTATGGTTTTTTGCTTCGCCGCTAATCATAAAGGATTCTGCGACATAGGCCAGGTCGGCCGCAGCGCCCGGACCCGTGACGAAGTATTGCAGATCCGCTACCGCACTCGGCGGGGTATCCCGCAGCAACACCACGCTGTATAAGGTGGTCAGCTGCAGTCGTCGCAGCGCGCTGCCGTCGCCGCCGGTCGCGTTGTTCAGTGCGGTGATCGCGGCCTGCATCGCTGCAGACTGACTGTTGGCGTCGGTCTGCATGGTGTTCAGAAGGCCCGGCAGCTTCGACTTGAGATCGGGTTGTGTCGCCAGCGTCGCCTGCGCATCGGCGACCTGCTTGCGTTGCGCGCGGTCGACGATGTCCATGCAGCTGGCGACTTTCTTCAAGAACTGCTGTCGCGCCACCAGGTAGTCGCGGCTTTCGGTGTCGGGCGTGGTGTTGGTATACGCCAGCACGGAATTCATGATGTCGTAGGCGACCTTGCCGCGCTTGGACAGGTCGCCGCCCAGCTGGGCGATCCACTTGGCCTTGTCCGCTTGCTTCAGCGCGCTGGTGCCGAGCACGTTCATATAGATTTTGTCGACAAAGGCGGCGTCGCTCGACACGGGACTGCCGAGTGCTTCGGCGCTCTTGCCCAAGGCAATGGCAAAGCCTTCCATGTTGGTGAGGCCGGTGTTGATATTGTTGACATAGAACCCCATGCCGCCCAGGTCGGGGTCGGTGGTGAAGTTGGCGGGGGTGCGGCCGAGCAGTGCGATGTAGACCTGCAGCACACGCATGCGCGTCTCGGCGAGCGGCGCGGTGCTGAGGAGCGCGCTGGCCTTGACAAACTGGTCCACCGACTGCGCGCGCGCAGCGGCGGCGGCGATGGTCAGTTCCATGCTGGTCCTGGATTCGGCGATGGCGTCGAGCGCCGGCTTGGACGAGCTGCTGTAGGCGGCCTGGTTCAGCGCCAGCGCGCGGTCCAATGCGGCCTGGATGCTGGTCGAGGTCACCAGCGACAGCACCTGCCGCTGGTCGTCGTTGCTGCTGTTTTCCCAGCTGAACGCGTACAGATCGGCCGCGCACGCCAGCGCGACGCCTACCTTGTTGTTGTAGCGGGCCTTGAGCGCGGCCTCCTGGGCCGACGGATCCTGGTAGCTGATCAGGCCGTTCATGATCTTGACCGCGATTTCACCGCGGTTGCCGGCTGTCAGCTGCGCCTTGAAACCGTCCCTTTCCTTGACTGCGGCCGCGCTGGTCGGCACTTCCCCGAGCGCGAGCTGGTAGATGCGGTCGACGAACTGGGCGTCGGTCAGGCCGGGCGCGCCGGCCAGTCCCAGCTTGGGGTTGGTCGCTTCGGCGCTGGTCAGCATGGCGCTGGCGATGGTGTTCCAGGCCGCCGGCGTGGCGCCCAGGGTCTGGTAGGCGCTCAGGTAAGACGACAGGCCGCTGCTATCGAGCGTGCGGTTGAACAGCGACACGTACATGCGCGCGAGCTGGGCCCGCATGTCCTCCATCGGCGCCGAGTCGGCGGCGGCTTTGGCGGCGGCGCTCAACGCGGCGGCGGCGGTCGCGCTGGCCGCCACGGCGGCCTTGGCCTGCTCGGCGGCGGCCTGCGCCGTGGCGGCGGAGGTGACGGCGGCGATCACCGCCTTGTTGACGGCGTCCTGGTCGGCCACCGGCACATTCGCCAGCGGCAGCTGGCCATAGCTCAGCGCCAGCGCCACCTTGTTGTTGAAGGCTTGTTTTTGCGCCAGCAAGGCGCTGTCGCCCTGTGCGTAGTTGGCGACGTCGCCGATCATTTTAATGATCAGCTTGCCGCGCCTTTCGCCTTCGGAAGGCGCGTCGATGGACGGGTAGGTGCTCAGGATGGCGCTGACTTCGTCGTCGCTGAGCGCGCGGCCTTTGATATAGGCGCCGGCGCGGGCGACCAGCCGCTGGTTGTAGTCGGCCGCGCTGATGCCGTCGACCGGATACAAGGCCGGGTCCTTCGCTTCCGGGCTGGCCAGCATGTTTGCGATCATAGCTTCCGGCGTGACGGTCTTCAGGGCGTTGCGCCAGAAGCTGGCGCCGCCGGCGTCCGGCGCGCGGCCGAACAGCGCCAGGTAGAACTGGGCGATCCGGTTGTTCTGGCTTTCCAGCGTGCCGCTGTCCTGGGCGTCCTGCTTGGCCAGCGCGCTGTTGGTGGCGGACTCCTGCCAGATGCGCGCGGCCGTGCCGAGATTGGTGCCGAGATACTTGATGGTGTACGCCAGTCCCGCCTCCAGGCCGTCCTTCATGCGCGTCTGCGCCTTGGCCAGCGCGCTTTGCTGTGCCGCCGGCAGGGCGCCGCTGACCGGCAGCATCATGGTCTCGATCAAGTCCAGCATCATCTGGCCGGGAGCGTCGCCTCCGGCGGCTTTGGCGATGTCGTACTTTGCGGCCCAACTGGCGACGTCGCTGGCATAGGCGGCATCGGCCGCATCGTTTTCCAGGCGGCCGAAGCCGTTCCTGAACAGGTTCTTGATGACGCTGGCGCTGGACCCGGACAGCGTACTGGCGGCCTCGGTGCTGCGCAAGAAATCGAGCACCAGATGCGCCAGGCTTTCGCCCTTGTTGGCGCGCTCCATATAGACGTTCAGGCTGATCAGGTCGGGCGCGCGGTTCAGCAGCATGCCGTAGATGCCGGCCAGCTGCTTGTTCTTGTCGGCGGACGGCATGTTGGCGATGTTCAGCGTGCCCTGGATGCGGACAAAGGCCGCTTCCTTCGGCGGCGTCAGCACCACCATGTACTCGTAGGTGCCCGCCGCGAGCAGATCGGTATCGAAGGCCAAGCTGTCTTCGATCGAGCGCAACCTGCCGAGGCCGGAGATCCAGTCCGCCGTGCCCTGGCGCCGGTAGTAGACCTGCTTGCTGTAATCCTTTTCGGCCGGCTCGGCCACCAGCAGCAGGCTGTTGACCAGCGGGCTGATGCGATCCTGCTGGTACTTGGTCCAGGCGCCGCTCGCCGGATCTCGCTGCAGCACATAGATGTTGGCGTCATTGTCGCGGCGGGTGGCGATCTGGCGGCCCATCAGGTCGTAGCTGAAATCGGTGCGCTGCAGTCCGCTCTTCTGGAGGGCGCCGACGATGTCGGTCGCGCGTTGCAGGTCGGTGCCGACGCCGAGCGCGCCATCGGTCTTGACCAGGCGGCTGCTGAGGTTGCCTTGGGCATCGAACTGCGCCAGCTTGTCGATGCCGTCGCCGGCGTTGCTCAGCCAGGCGTGGCCGGCGCCGTCGTAGCGGGTGTATTCGCTTTGCTTTTTGTTGTCGTCGCCGCTGCTGTCGACCTGGTAAACCTCGCCGAAGGCGTTATAGGAATAACGCTGCACCGTGTTGGCCGGCGTCAGTATGTTGCGCACCAGGTTGATGTTGCCCGGCCGGGTGACGCTCGCGATCTGGCCCAGCACATTGTAGGCGGTAAACGTGAAGGCGGTTTCGACAGGATTGACCGCGTTGTCGGCATTGGTCACGGTGCGCCACTGCTTGGCCGCGCGGCCGAACTTGTCGTACGAGGTATTGGCGGCCTTGCCTTCGGCATCGAACACCTGGATGGCGCGTCCGGCGATGTCGTAGGTGGTGGTGGTGACACGGTCGCGGCTGCGGTCGTAGGCGGCGGTGGGCTTGCTGGCGGCGGTGGCGGCGGCGGCGCCGTTGGCGACGTCGACGCGTATCACCACATTGCCGAAGATGTCGCGGCGGAACTCGGTCAGCGAGCCGGCGGCCAGCGGCAAGGCATAGCCGGCCGGCGCCGTCAGCGCCGTCTGGCGCCCGGTGGCGACCGCGCTCACGCTGCCGAGCGCATCGTAGTAGCTGTAGCTGGACATGCCCGAGGCATCGGTGCTGCGCGTCATGTTGCCCAGCGCATCGTAGGCATAGCTGGTGGCGGCGCCGTTGCGGACCTCGCTGGTTTTACGGCGGTTTTCGTAGCCGTAGGTGGTGATGCGATCGTTGGCGGCGTCGACCGCCGGCTTGCCGTAGCGTGTGTCTTTCCAGTCGGCCTGCCAGTCGTCGTACGCCGTCGCGTAGTCGGTTTGACTGGTCAGGTCGCCGGCGGCGTCGTATTCAAACACGCTCAGGTAGCCGTTGCGCGTGGTGGCGTCGTCCTGCAACGCGGTGATCTGCGCCTGCTTGTTGCCGTTCGCATCGTAGTAGTAGCGGGTGCTGGCGGCGCGGGTGACCGGCGTGCCGTCGCCGGCGGCGCCGTAGACCAGGACCTGGCGCGCCTGGCCGAAGGCGTCGTAGCGGGTTTCGGTGGTGCGCGCCGACTGCAACATCTTCTCGCCGGTCAGCGTGTGCTCGTCGTACACCCAGGCCAGCGGTTCGATGACCTTGATCGCATGACCCACCTGATCGTAGCGGGTGACGACGGTGCGGGATGGATCGCTGACGCCGGCGGTATTGAAAGGCAGCACCGCGCCCCAGGTGGTGAACTTGCGGCCCGGGGATGCCGGGCTGCCGGCGACGTAGCCGGCCAGCGGAGCACTGTAGCGGGTCAGCTCGGCCACGGCGCCGAAGTTGTCGCGCGCATAGCCGGTCACATAGCCGGCGGCGTCGATGTCGTAGCGCACCTGGCCGAGACGGTCATAGACCTTGTAGCTGAAGTTGCCGTCGACATCTTTGTTGGCGATGGCGTTGCCCAGCATGTCGTAGCTGACCTCCACCACCAGCTCGCCGGAATCGATTTCGTTGCGCTTGGCCGTGGCGGCGGCCGATGGCGTCTCATTTGCATTGTAGATATTGACGGCGGGCTGCCTGGTGCGGATCTGGCGGCCGACGAGATCGTACTCGTACGTGACCTTGCGCGGCTGAGCCCCGTTGGCGCCTTCGGTGCGGGTGAACAGATTGCCCAGCATGTCGTAGGTCATCGCGGTCTGCGGACGGATGCGGGTCGGGGTGCGCGTGCTCCAGTCCGGGTTGGCGTCGAGCTGGCCATTGGCGTAGACATCGATTTCCGGCGCGGTCTCCAGCACCAGGTGGCTGGCGTTGTCGTAGGCATAGTTCCAGGTCTGTTTGAGCTTGTTGACGAAGCTGGTCTTTCGGCCCAGCCCGTCGTAGCCGTAGGATTCCTTGTAGCCCAGCGCATCGGTGGATGCGACCAGATTGCCTTGGGCGTCATAGTCGGCGTGCGTGGTGCGCGGCGTGCCGAACTTGGAGGTATTGCTGACCACATTGGCGTAGCTCAGATCGGTCAGCGTCGCGGCGGTCGGGTAGGCCTGCGTGTCGGTCACGCGGCCGAAGCTGTCGTAGCGGTTTTCCGTCAGGTAGCCGCGCGCGTCGAGCGTGAAGCGCAGGCGGCGGTTTTGATCGTAGAGGTAGAGGGTGGTGCGGCTGCTTGCGCTGGCGCCGATGGCGGCCAGCTGTGCGGTGACGCTGGCGGCGCGATCGCTGACCTGCTGGGCGTTGATCGGGGTGGCGTAGCGGACCAGGGCCGAGACATTGCCCTGGTTGTCGTAGCGATGCTCGGTGACGTTGCCGAGGGCGTCGACTTCGAATTGCAGCCGGTTGTCGAGGTCGTAGATGGAGCGGGTGACGCGGTCGTTCGGCTGCGGCGCCGGCTTGTAGGCGGCGGTGACCGTGTCGGGCGTGGCCACGCCTTTTTCGTAGGCGGTGCGCTGGATGAGGTTGCCGCGCGCGTCATAGTCGAAGCGGGTGACGGCGCCGACGGCGTCGATCGAGACCTGCAGGCGGTTGAGGGCGTCGTAGCGGTAACTCGTGGTGCGGTCTTTGGCGGCATCGGCCACCGGCGCGCCGGTAGGGTAGGCCAGCGCCGAGCTGGTGGTCTGCGCGGTGGCGTACTGGGTTGTGCTGCTGAGGTTGCCGGCCGCATCATACGTGCGGCCGGTGACGGCCCATTGCACCGAGCCGCCGGTACTGTTCTGCGCCACGGCCACCGTCTTGATGCGGTTGCTGCTGTCGTAGGTGTAGTAGGTGGTGGCGTTGGCCGCATCGGCGGCCGCATAATTTCGCAGGGCGTCGCCGGTGGGCGCCAGGCCGGGCAGCGCTGTGGCGTAGGCGGTGGTGACGCTCAGGTTGCCCAGGGCGTCATAGGTATTGCGCACGACCGACCAGTTGCGCAGCGTCGGCTTGGCCGCGTCCGGCGTGTTCTGGGCGGTGGCGGTAGCGGCCAGGCGGTTGGCGCCGTCGTAGGCATAGACGGTGACGCTGTCGGACGCGCTGTCGGCCGGGTAGGCGAGCGCCGGCGCGCTGCCGGCGAGCGGCAGCGGCGTGGCGTAGGCGGTCCGCCGCGTCAGGTTGCCGTTGCCGTCGTAGTCTTGCCGCACGACCGACCATTGCAGCTTGCCGTCGGCGGCCAGGCCTTCGGCGCGCATCTCGGCTGCCAGCAGGCCACGCGCATCGTAGAAGTAGCGCTGGTGGTTGTCGTGGGCCGCGTCCGGCGCGATTTGCGCCAGTGCCGCGTTCAGGTCGGCGGCCGCGAAGTCGACCGGCTTGGCGTAGGTGATGCGGTCGGTCAGCTGGTCCAGCGCGTTGTAGCTGTAGACCGTCAGACTGCCGCCGGAGGTCAGCGAGGCTTTCAGGCGGCCATCGAGGTCGTAGAAATTGCGGCCCGCCATATTGGCGGCCGGCGCCGAGACGTTGCCGTTGGGGACGTTCTGCTGCTCGGTGGCGTCGATGCGGCCGAAGGCGTCGTAGTGCACGGTGCTGCGGTTGCCGAGGGCGTCGACGACGGCGCTCTGGCGGCCGCTATGGTCGTACTCGTAGCGGGTTACGCTGTCGACCGCGGCGGCCGCCAGCTTGCCGACGACGGTGCCGATGTTGGCGTCGTTCTGCCCGCCGCCCAGCGTCGCCAGCGTGGCGGCGTCGAGGCGGGTGCCGTAGTTGGTCTTGCTCTTGAGCTGATTAAAACCGTTGTAGGCCAGGCCGGTCACTTCGCCGGCGGCGTTGACGGTGTAGGTCAGATTGCCCTGGCCGTCGTAGTAGTAGCGGCTCTGGTTACCCAGCTGGTCGGTGGCGGTCAGGCGCAGGCCGTTTTCGTTGTAAGTATAGCGGCTGCCGTAACGCAGCCAGATGCCGTCGACGTCTTCCGGCTTGGCGGTGGCCAGCGCGGCCACGCCCTCGGTGTTCAGTTCGGCGATGAGGCGGCCTTGTACGTCGTAGCGTTCGCCCTGCGCGCGGGTGGCGCCGCTGCCGACGCGGGTTTCGATCAGCTTGCCCAGCTTGTCATAGGTGTAGCGCGTGACAATGCCGCCGGGCGCGGTCTCGGTCTCGACCTGGTTGCGCGAGGTGTAGGTGTAACTGGAGAGCAGGTCGGCGTCGCTGACGGCGTAGCCGAGGCCGGACATCTTGGTGGCGCCCGGCGTGGTGACGGCGACCGCGTAGTGGCGGCGGCTGAGGACGTTGCCGTTGAGGTCGTACTTCAGCTCGGTCAGGAAGTTGCCGTTGTCCAGCGTGCCGGCCAACTGGCCCCTGGTGTTGTAGAAGTAGCGCTCGTGGGAGGCGACGGCGCCGGCGCTGCCGAGGATGGCGGCGGCCGCCGGCGCCTGGTTCAGGTAGGCGGCGCTCAGCTGGACGCTGTAGTTCAGCGTTTCGATCAACTGGCCGATGGCGTCGTAGCGGTGTTCGGTGACGTAGCCGGCCGGATCGACCTCCAGCTGCAGCTTGCCGTCGGCGGTGTAGTAATTGCGGCTGATCTGGTCGTCCGCGCTGGCCGTGTCGTCGAGCGAAGTGGCGGCATAGACATTGGCCAGCTTGCTGATGTCGTAGGCGCGGCGGATCACCTGGGTCACGCGCGAAGCCTGGTCATAGACGTAGACGGTCAGGGCGCCGCCGGCGTCCACCGTTTTCGACAGGCGGCCGGCGTCGTCGTACAGCTTCCAGCTGCTGCGGTTGTCGGCATCGGCGTCGGCCAGGCGCAGGTCGGACAGGCTGGTGCGCGGCCAGACGCCGTTGACCGGGGCCAGCAGATTCATCTGCGCCGGCGTGAGCGGCTTGGCGTAGGCGATGGTGCGCGTGACCTGGTTGTCGGCGTTGTAGAAGTAGGCGGTCAGGTCGCCGTTGGCGTCGATCTTTGCTGTCTGGCGGCCGGCTTCGTCGTACAGGAAGTAGCTGGCGGCGCCATTTTGCGCGGCCGTGCGACGCAGCTGGCCGGCGCTGTCGTAGCTGTTGGTGGCGATGCTGAGCACGCGGCCGTCCTTGTCCAGCTGCGAGACGCTGGTGGCGCGGCCATTGCGGTCGAAGGTAGTCTTGGTGACCAGACCGTTGGACAGCGTGACGCTGCGGCTGCCGCCGGCATCGTCGTAGACCGTGGTCGTGGAATTGTTGTCGGCGTCGGCGGCCGAGATCAAGCGGCCCAGGCCGTCGTAGGCGAACAGGGCGCTGGTCTTGGATTTGCCGTCGATGGATTGCAGCAGTTGGCCGTGCTGGTCGTAGACGTATTGGGTGGCAACTACCTCGCTGGTGACCTGCGGCGCGGGCGTCGCCAGTAGATTGCTGACCGTGATCGAATTGCCGGAGCCGGTTGTGCTGCCGCCTACGTTGGGACCGCTGCTGGTCTCGGCAAACAGGCGCAGGTTGCTGCCTTGGTCAAAAGTGTAAAAGAAGTTCAAGCTCAGCAGGGGAACGTTTGCCGTGCTTTTTTCGTGTATCGTCATGACGGCGTTGCCGCTTATATCGGTTGAGATGTCAACGGTATAAGTCGTGCTTGCCTTCAGACCGCTAAATTGCGGAGCAGGCTGGAGAAGTTGCGTACTTCCATTCTGAATCAGAATCTTGAGTGTGCCGCCGGCGAAGTTGAATGCAAATTTCTTTGTGGGGGCGGTCTGGTTGGTCAAGCCGATCGTCAACATGCTTCCGGTCAATTGCGCCGGGGTCGTGACGTCGAAATGGAAGCCGTTGCCGAGCGGCGAATCCGTCACGCTGGTAACTGTCGTAACGTTATTGGTAGCCTGCTTTGTGGACGTGAAAGTATAGGCGCCCGTGCCGCCATTGAGGGTAATGCCGGCGGGAAGGGAAGCAGGCATCACCACTGGCGTCATGGCGGAACGGGTTGTGGCATAGGTACTGGTTTTGTCGACTAACCCGCGTGCATCATGTCTATAGTCTGTTCGCTTGACGGCGGAATTTTCCGCAGATAAGGAAAGGCTCCAGTCCACTAGCCCGGCCTCCGTGGAGGCTATTCCCAACGGCAGCACCGCGCCGGCGTATTCGATCATGCTTGAGCAAAGACCCCGATCGCGAAAGCCGTCGTAGCCATAAGTATATTCGGTCAGCCGACGTTCTGGACTGATGACAAACCGCAGACGGTTTCGGCTGTCGTAGACATATTGGGTGGACAGCGCCGGTTTCGTGGAGCCGGAGGGATAGATCGACTCCTGCAACAGGTTGTTGGTGGACGGATCGTAGGTACGTGTCGTGACGTCGCCGGCGGCGCTGGTTTCACGGACGCGATTGCCGTTGGCATCATACTCGTAGCTGGTTTTCTTGCCGCGTGGATCGGTGACACTGAGCACATTCCCATTGGCGTCATAGGCGAAACTCGTCGTTTGAGTCGCCACAACAGCGCCGTTGAGGAGGGTAGGCGGGGTCGTGGCAGACAGCAATTGACCAGCGGCGTCATAGGTATAAACCGTATTGTTGCCAAGCGGGTCGGTGACGGTGGTCTGCAGGGAGCTGTAGGCAAAGCGGGTCACTTGGCCCAGCCCGTCGGTGGCGGTTTCGATCTTCCACGCACCATTCACTTGCACATAGCCGAATTCTAAACTGGTGCCATCGCTCTGGATGACGCTGGTCACTTGGCTGGTTGCACCAAGGTAAGAGTAGGTGGTGGTGTAGACTTTTCCGTCAACAATGCTGTTGTCGTTCGGGGTCAGGTCCGTCACAA
This sequence comes from Duganella sp. HH101, assembly GCF_001758795.1. Lineage (NCBI taxonomy): Bacteria > Pseudomonadati > Pseudomonadota > Betaproteobacteria > Burkholderiales > Oxalobacteraceae > Duganella > Duganella sp. HH101. Next base: position 15,870 of record NZ_LRON01000040.1, read on the forward strand.
CTTGGGACAGGCGATTCAACGCATCGTAGGTATAGTGCACGCGCGTGCTGGTGACATCGTTCCAATCGCTGACGCGAATTTGGCTCAGATTGCCAGCGCTGTCGTAGTCGAAATAGGTGTCGTCGAAGGAGGTTGATGCCTTTGCCAGACGGCTGTTGGCATCATACGTGTAGTTTACCCCGTTACCGCTCAGGTCGGCGACACTCTCGATTTTTCCGCCGCTTGCGATGCTGCCATACCATTCGTTCAGCCCGGCGCTCCCGATGTGGTCGCTGGTCCATTGCCAATTGAAGTACTTGTCCCAAGTCAGATGATTATAAGCACCGCTGCCGTCAGTGCTGATGTAGTGCTTGAGGCCGGTATCGTAGCGGTACAGCTCGCGGCTGCCGTCGCTGTTGATGCGGGTGACGGTGCTGCCGGCGGTATTGACGGTGCCGGTCAGGTCAACGATCTGCTTGACCACGCCCAGGCGCCAGTTGAGGCCGTTGCCGTTGTTGTAGTTGCCCTGCGAGTTGTAGGTGCGGGTCAGTGATAGCTTAGTGCCGGCGCTGGCAACGAAATCGTCCTGATCCTGTAACACCAGGTTGCCATTGGCGACGTTGACATACGCCCCCTCCTTGCTGTTGCCCAGGCTGGGGTTGCCGAATACGCCCGCCTGGCCCAAGGTGGAGGAGGAACCCGTCGACAGGCCGAAACCATTACCGCTGACAATCGCAACCATTTTTCTTTTCCCGCATGAAGTTAGTCTGTTGGGCCGGTTTCCGGCGCCGTTCAGACAAGGTATCCACGCTTTTCGCGAAAAGTTTAGTGAAAAGGCATTTTTATTTCATTTCCCATAACTCCGCACTTGATTCGAGGTGATTTTGATTATTCCTGGAAAGTCAATATAAAAAATGCGGATTATAGTTTTTTGTACAGTAATCTGTTGTTTTTCAAAATAAAGCACATGCGTTTGTTTTCACTGATTGTTATAAATTCGGTCAGAGTGCCCAAAAACAATTAGATGATCCAAGGGAAATTATGGTGCTTAAAAAAATACTGTTTTTCTTTTGGGTAATAATCTTAAAGCTGTGTTAGGATGCGTGCCTTTTTTGCAATTTGGTGCTCGGTATGGACGTGATGGCAATCGCCGCGAATGGGATGCAGCATGATTTGCTGCGCATGGAAACCATTAGCCAGAACATGGCAAACGTGCTCACGCCCGGCTACAAGAAGCAGGTGCTGTCCGGCTCTTCGTTTTCGCAGCAGGTGGCAGGCGGCTTGGCCGATGCCGCCGCTGCATCGCCGGCCACGCTGTCCATCGACGCCGCCCCCGGCACGCTGCGCTACACGGCCAACCCGCAGGATGTGGCGATCGAAGGGACGGAATTCTTCGAGATCGCCGCGCCGCAGGGGCCGGCCTATACGCGCCAGGGCGGCTTCCACACCGACGTGCGCGGCCGCCTGGTCGGCCAGCATGGCATGCCGGTGATGGGCGTCAGTGGTGAAATAGTGCTCAGCGGGCCTTACGTCATCGACGGCAATGGCGACGTGCGCCAGGGCGACCGCGTGGTCGCGCGCCTGAAGATGGTGCGCTTCGCCAACCCCGAAGCGCTGCAGCCGCTGGGCAGCGGCACCTATGCGCAAGGCGCGGCGCGCCTGGCGGAACAAGGCGCGGCGCCGTCCGTGCGCGTGGGCTACCAGGAAAATTCCAATGTCAGCTCGCCCCAGGAAATGGTGCGCCTGACCGAGACCGTGCGCCATTTCGAGGCCCTGCAAAAAATCATGCAGGGCTACGACGACAGCCTGGAAAAAACCATACGCAAGCTGGGAGATTTTTAAACATGAACGAATCGCTGTATATCGCCGCCACCGGCATGCACATGCAACAGAAGAGCGTTGACACCATCGCCAACAACCTGGCCAACGTCAACACGCCCGGCTTCAAGAAGGCCCACGTGACCTTTGAGGACATGGTCTACCGCGAGATCAACCGCACCGGCAACAGCGACGCCCAGGGCGCTCCCAGCCTGTGGCACGGCGGCGGCGTCGGCATCTTCTCGCTGTCCAAGGTGTTCACCGCCGGCGAGATGCGCAAGACCGATGCGCCGCTCGACGTGGCGATCCAGGGCGACGGTTTCCTCGAAGTGAGCATGGTCGACGGCAGCTCGGCCTACAGCCGCGGCGGCTCCTTGTCGGTCGACCGCGACGGCTTTCTGGCCACCGCCGACGGCCATGTGCTCAAGCCGGCCATCCATGTCGGCACCGACGCCAAGAGCATCGTCGTCAAGGCCGACGGCCAGGTGCTGGTGCAGGGCGCCAACCAGTCGGCGCCGAGCGAGGCCGGCCGCATCGAGCTGAGCCACTTCTCGGACACCACCGGCCTGGTGTCGCTGGGCGCCAACCTGTATCAGCCGTCGGCGCGTTCCGGCGATGCGATCTACGGCAAGCCCGGCGAAGACGGCCTGGGCACGCTGGCGCAGGGCTACGTCGAAGCGTCCAACGTCAACCTGGTCAACGAAATGGTGGACTTGATGGCGGCGCAGCGCGCCTATGAAAGCAGCGTCAAGGTGATCCAGGCATCGGACGAGATGCTGGGCATGAGCAACAACCTGCGCAAGTAAGCCGATGCGGGCGGCGGTCGTTGCTGCAGGCGCGCTGGTGCTGGCGCTGTCGGCGCGGGCCGGCGAAGTGGTGATCTCGCTGCGGCCGGACGTGCTGCTGAGCACGCCGCGCGTGACGCTGGCCGATGTGGCGCAGGTGGAAACGGACGACGCCCAGTTGCGGCAGGCGTTCGGCGGCGTGTCCCTGGGGGCGGCGCCGCTGGCCGGCCAGGTCGAGCAGCGCAGCCGCGCCGAGCTGGATCTCGCCATGCGCAGCCTGAGCTTGTCGCGCGGACAGCGGATCGTCTGGCGCGGCGCCGAGCGGGTGCGCATCCAGAGCCAGAGCCAGGCGCTCGATGGCGAGCTGCTGCTGGACCTGGCGCGGGCGCAGGTGCAACAGCGTTTCGGCGCCGCCGGCCAGGAACTGCAGCTCAGCCTGGCCGCGCCGCTGCCGGACCTGGCGGCGCCGGCCGGCGCCTTGCAGTACCGCGCCAGGATGGTGGACGCCAGCCGTTTGCGGCCGCGCATGCCGGTGTGGATAGACGTGATGGCGCAGGGCGCGGTGTACCGCTCGGTGGTCGTGCCGCTGGCGGTCAGCGCCTACCGCAGCGTGTATGTGGCGCAGCGGGCCTTGCCGGCCGGCGCGGTGGCGACGGCGGCGGATTTCGCGCTGCGGCGCGAGGAAGTGGCGGACCTGGCCGACGCGCCGCTGGCCGAGGGCGCGCTGGAACAGGGCGGCCGGCTGCGGCAGCCGCTGGCCGTCGGGCAGGTGGTCACGGTGCGGCAGATCGCGCCGGCGGCGATGGTGCTGCGCGGCGACCGCGTGCGGCTGGTGACGGCGGTGGCCGGCATCGAAGTGGAAACCGCGGCCTATGCCCAGGCCGACGCGGTGGTGGGACAGCAAGTGCCGGTGCGCCCGGAGCGCAGCAATGACATGGTGACAGCGCGGGTGATGGCACCCGGGCTGGTTCGAATTGAAGGAAGGTAGGGAACGATGCGTTTTACATTTTTGCTGATGCTGGCGGCGCTGGGCTGCGCCGGCGGCGCGCAGGCGACCAGCTTGTACCAGCCGGCGACTTACCAGTCGTTCACGTCCGACCTGCGGCCGCGCCGCGTCGGCGACCTGATCACGGTGATGGTCTATGAAAGCGCCAGCGCCAGCAGCACCGCCAACACCAGCGCCGGCCGCGACGCCGGCGTCGGCATGGATATCCACACCCCGGGCAAAGGCTACAACGCCGGCGTCAAGGCCAACAACCAGCTCGACGGCCGCGGCCGCACCGCGCGTGAGGGCCGCGTGCTGGCCCAGATCACCGTGGCGATCCGCGAGATCACCGAGCAGGGCGACCTGGTGATCGCCGGCGAGCAGCTGCTCGAAGTGAACAACGAAAAACAGCAGATCCGCGTCGAAGGCCGCATCCGCCCGCAGGACGTGTCCGACGCCAACGTCGTGCTGTCGACCCGCATCGCCGGCGCCAAGATCAGCTACGTCGGCCAGGGCGACCTGGCCGACGTCCAGCATCCGGCCTGGTGGCAGCGTTTCCTCACCCTGTTCGGACTGTGACGATGATGCGCGCCCTGATATTCGCACTGCTGTGCGCAGCCGCCGGCGTCGCCGGCGCGGCCGAGACCATCCGCATCAAGGACATCGGCAAGATCGCCGGCTGGCGCGACAACGCGCTGACCGGCTACGGCCTGGTCACGGGCCTGGCCGGCACCGGCGATTCGGCCCGCAACAAGGCCACCCGGCAGTCGATCGCCAACATGCTGTCGCGCTTCGACATGACGGTGGTGGCCGACGACGTGCAAAGCCGCAACGCCGCCGCCGTGATGGTGACGGCCAGCCTGTCGCCGTTCGCGCGCCCGGGCGACGCGCTCGACGTCACCGTGACCTCGATGGGCGACGCCCGCAGCCTGGTCGGCGGCACGCTGATCCTGGCGCCGCTGAAGGCGGCCAACGGCCAGGTCTATGCGCTGGCGCAGGGGCCGCTGTCAGTGGGCGGCTACAAGTACGATTTGAACGGCAACGTGGTGCAGAAGAACCATCCGACGGTGGCCTCTATCCCCGGCGGCGCCACGGTGGAGCTGGGCGTGGCCAACGATGTCAGCAACGGCGGCCAGAGCGTGACCTTCGTGCTGTCCGACCCCGACTACACCACCGCCAGCCGCGTGGCGGCCGCCATCAACGGCGCGCTGGGCCAGAACCTGGCGCTGGCGCAGGATGCGTCCGGCATCGAGATCCGCATCCCCGAAGGCCGGCGCGCGCGCCTGACCGACTTCCTGATGGCGGTCGAGAACGTCAGCGTGGAGCCGGACCGCCGCGCCAAGGTGGTGATCAACGAGCGCACCGGCACCGTGGTGTCCGGCGGCGACGTGCGCATTTCCAAGGTGGCGGTGTCGCAGGGCGATTTGAAAGTGACCATCGTCACCGACAACTCGGTCTCGCAGCCGCTGCTGGTGAGCCAGACCGGGCCGGATGTGCGCACCATGCGCGTGGCCAACAGCCGGGTCGATGTGACGGAGCAGGGCGAGACCGGTTTTGTCGCCGCCAGCAACAACACCGTGGCCGACCTGGTGCAATCGCTGACGCGGGTCAAGACCAACACCCGCGACATTATTTCCATCCTGCGCGCAGTGAAGGCGGCGGGCGCCCTGCATGCAGAACTGATCGTGCAGTAACTCTCAATTTAAGGAAGCGGCTATGGTATCCCTCATCGACAGCAGCACCGTCGGCTTGCTCAGCCTGGCGCTGGACGCGGCCGGCATGCGGCAACAGGCGATCGCGCAAAACATCGCCAACGTCAACACGCCCGGCTATCGGCGCATGGGCGTGAGTTTCGAAACGCGGCTCGACGAGCTCAAGCAGGACGTGCAGCAGGGCCGCGCGCCCTCGCTGGCCGGCCTGGCGGCGTTCCGGCCGCAGTTCGAGGCGGCCGGCGCAGCGGGCGAAGCCGTCACGCTGGACACGGAAATGGCTTCGCTGTCGGAAAACACGCTGCACCACCAGGCGCTGCTCAAGGCGCTGAACAAGCACTTTGCGCTGATCGGCAGCGCCATCAACGAAGGCAAACGCTAATGGACTACAACGCGGCATTTCAAATCAGCGCCAGCGGCATGGCGGTGGAAAAACTCCGCCTCGATGTGACGGCGGCCAACATCGCCAGCATGAACACCGCTGCGGCCAGCGCGGCCCAGGCCTATCGTCCGATGCGCGTCATCAGCCAGGCGGCGCCGTTGAATTTCGGCCAGCAGTTCGACCAGTTGTCCGGTGGCGGCGTGCAGGTGCTGGCGGTCGAGCCGCAGGCGGTGGCGGCGCGCATGGTGTACGAACCGGGCCATCCGTATGCGGACGCCAAGGGCATGGTCGCCTATCCGGGTGTGAACCATACGGCCGAGATGGTCAACCTGAGCACCGCGCTACGCGCCTACGAGGCCAATGTGGCGGCCATGAACGCCGCCAAGACCATGGCTGCGCGTGCGTTGGACATCGGAGGCCAGCAATGACCATCGAAGCGATCGCCGCCGCCACGCTGGCGGCCGCCGAACCGCTGCCGGCCATGGCGCCGGTGCAGCAGCCGGCCGACGGTTTCGGCGGCTGGTTCGCGACCGAACTGAATTCGGTCAATGCCAGCCTGGTCAAGGCGGACCATGAAGTGCAACAGCTGGCGCTCGGCGAAGCCAGCAATTTACATGAGGTGATGATCCATCTGGAAGAGGCCAAGCTTTCCTTCCAGTTGCTGGCGCAGGTCAGGAATCATGCACTGGAAGCCTATCAAGAAGTGATGCGGATGCAGGTCTAGGAGTAGAACGTGGCAGCAATGAACGAAGCATGGAACCGCCTGGCGGTGCAATCGAAAATCGGTATCGTGGTCGGCGTCGTGCTGATCGTGGGGCTGGCGGCCGCGCTCGGCTTTTGGGCTTACCGCACCGATTACCAGGTGCTGTTCGCCGACGTGGCGCCGGCCGACGCGGCCTCGATGACGGCCGAGCTGGACAAGATGAAAACCCCTTACCAGCTGGCCGACGGCGGCAACACCATCCTGGTGCCCAAGGACCTGGTGTACAAGACCCGGCTCAAGCTGATGGGCAAGGAACTGCCGCTGCATGGCGCGGTGGGTTTCGAGGTGTTCAACAACGCCGACTTCGGCATGACCGAGTTCGTGCAGAAGGTGAACTACCTGCGCGCCATCCAGGGCGAGCTGACCCGCACCATCCTGTCGATCGAGGAAATCCAGGCCGCGCGCGTGCACCTGGCCTTGCCTGAGCAGGGCTTGTTCAAGAAGGCGCAGACCAAGCCCAAGGCGTCGGTCACGCTGACCATGAAGAGCGGCAAGGTGCTGGCGGCCGAGCAGATCGCCGGCATCCAGCGCCTGGTGGCGGCCTCGGTGCCGGACATCGTCAGCGCCGACGTGACGGTGTTGAACCAGCACGGCGTGGCGCTGACCCGCGTGGCCCAGGGCGACGGCGGCGAGACCGCGATGACCCAGCTCGACGGCAAGCGCGGCACCGAAGACTATCTGCTGAAGAAGGTCACGCAAGTGCTGGACCGTACCTACGGCGCGGGCGAGGCGGTGGCCAGCATCGATGTCGCGCTGAATCTGGATCAAAGCAAGGTGACGACCGAAGAGGTGCTGCCGGCCAAGAATTCCGACCCGGCCGCCAACCCCACCGGCGTGGTGGTGCGCGAGCGCAGCAGCTCCCGCGATGGCGCGGACGCCACCGGCGCCGCCGTCGGCACGGCCCGCGTGAACGGCGCGCCGGCCAGCAACACCAGCGAGTTCGACTACCAGGTCGGCCGCCGCGTCGAGCAGGTGGTGGTGGCAGGCGGCGCCGTCAAGCGCATGACGATCGCGGTGCTGGTCAAGCGCGACATGGATGAAGAACAGCTGGCGCGGCTGAAGGAAGTGGTGGCGCTGGCGGCCGGCTTCGACAGCCGGCGCGGCGACGCGGTGGTGGTGTACTCGATGCATTCGCTGGCCGCACAGCAGGTGCTGGCGCAGCAGGCGCCGGCGGCTGCGGAAACGGCCGCGGCCGACGCCCACCCCGGCGCGGCGGGCAAACCTGCCGACGGCGCCGCGCGCAACGTGGTGCCGGTGCTGGCCGGGCTGGCAGGCCTGGTGGTGCTGGCCGCCGCCTTCGTGCTGGGCGGGCGCCGCCGCCGCGGCGCGCCAGCGCGCTTGAGCGCGGCGCAGCGCGAGCAGATGCTGCACGATGTACAGCAATGGATCGCCGCGCCGCAGGCCGGCGACGCCGTGGGGCGTCGGCCATGACCGGCCACCGCCAGGCAGCCGTGGCGCTGCATGCGCTGGCCGACGCCGACCGCGGCCTGATCCTCGAACAGCTGGCGCCGGCCGACCAGTCGCTGCTGCGCGGCTATCTGGACGAGTTGACGGCGCTGGGTTTCGAGCCGGACCGCAGCACGCCGCCGCCGGCGCCAGGCGCGCCAGGCGCGCCAAGCCGGCAGGCCGGGCTGGCCTCGGCCTCGGCGACCGCCATGTTCGGCCTGCTCGAACACGAACCGGTGGCCTTGGTGGCGGAAGTGCTGGCGCTGCAACCGTGGAGCTGGAGCGCCGGCCTGCTGGCGCTGTACCATCCGGCCCGGCGTGAAGCGATCGCTGCGGTTCAGACGGCGCCGGCGCCGGCGCGCGCGCTGTTCGTGCTCGAATCGCTGACCGCGCGCCTGGCGCAAGCGGCCGTGCCGGCGGCGGCGCCTGCGCCGTCGTCGCCGTTCGAAACGCTGTGGCGGCGGGTGACATCATGGCGGCCATAATTCAAGCGCCGGCCATCGCATGGAGGACGAGGCGGCTCTGCTGCGCCGGCGCGAGCAAGCGATCCTGGCGCAGGAGCAGGCGCTGGCGCAGCAAGGGCAGGACATGACGAAGCAACGCGACCAGGCGGCGCAGCAGCTGGCCGAGTTGGCCGAGCGCGAGCAGCAACTGCAAGCCGCGCAGCAGCGGCTGCAGGACGAGGCTGACGGCATCCGCGCCGAAGCCGAACGCCGTGGCCACCAACAAGGGCTGGAGCAGGGCGAGCGCGAGGCCAACGATGCGGTCGCCGCCCAGGTCGAGCGCCTGAACGGCGTGACGCAGTCGCTGCTGCAATCGCGCCGCGCGCTGCTGGACGAACACGAGGACATGCTGGTGGAAGTCAGCTTCGCCGCCGTGTGCCGCGTGCTGGGCAGCCAGGCGGCCAGCCGCGATGGCCTGGTGGCCATGGTGCGCAGCCTGATCGACGGTGTGCATGCGCCGGAGACGCTGGTGGTGCGCGTGCATCCGCAAGACTTGCCGCTGCTGCAGGACGGCGCCCTCGATGCGCGGCTGGGCTTCCAGGCCGACGCCGGTATCGAGCTGGGTGGTTGCATCGTCGACGGCCCGCGCGGCACGCTGGACGCCCGCCTCGACCTGCAATTGCAGCATCTGCGCGAAACGCTGGTGCAGGTGCGCAAGCAGCAGGCCCGCCGCGAGGTGCCGGTCTGATGCAAGCCTATCTGGACGCCATCCGCGACGCCGAGCTGACGCGCCGAACCGGCCGCGTGCTCGGCATTTCCGGCCAGAGCATCGAGGCGGTGGGGCCGGACGCCACCATCGGCGAAGTGTGCGAGATCGAGCTGGAGAACGGCGCGCCGGGATTGCTGTGCGAAGTGGTCGGCGTCAAGCCCGGCCGCATCGTGCTGATGCCTTATGGCGACACCCGCGGCGTCGGTGCCGGCAGCCGCATCGTCGCCAGCGGCCAGCCGCCGGGCATGCGGGTCGGCAGCGGCTTGCTGGGACGGGTCATCGACGCCTTCGGCGCGCCGATCGACGGCGGCCCGCCGCCTGTGACGGCCGAGATGCGCAGCCTGTTCGCGCCGCCGATCAATCCGCTGACGCGGCCGCGCATCGGCCAGTTGCTGGAGACCGGCGTGCGCGCCATCGATACCCTGTTGCCCTTGGGCCGTGGCCAGCGCATGGGCATTTTCGCCGGCAGCGGCGTCGGCAAGAGCACCTTGCTGGGCATGCTGGCGCGCGATGTCCAGGCCGACGTCAACGTGATCGCCCTGATCGGTGAACGCGGCCGCGAAGTGCGCGAGTTCGTCGAGAAGAATCTCGGCGTCGACGGCTTGAAGCGCAGCGTCGTCATCGTCGCCACCTCGGACCAGCCGGCGCTGGTGCGCACCCGCGCCGCCCACGCCGCCACGGCGGTGGCCGAGTACTTCCGCGACCAGGGACGGCAAGTACTGCTGATGATGGACTCGATCACCCGCTTCGCGATGGCGCGGCGCGAGATCGGGCTGGCGGCGGGCGAACCGCCGACGGCGCGCGGCTATACGCCGTCGGTGTTCACGGAAATTCCGGCGCTGTGCGAACGCTGCGGCACCACCGACAGCGGCGGCGCCATCACCGCGCTGTACACCGTGCTGGTCGAAGGCGATGACTTCAACGAGCCGATCTCGGACATCGTGCGGGCCACGCTGGACGGCCACATCATGCTGTCGCGCGAGCTGGCGCACGAAGGCCACTTCCCGGCCATCGATGTGCTGCAAAGCAGCAGCCGGCTGGCGTCCGACCTGACCAGCGCCGACGAGCGCGAGCTGATGGGAACGGCCGTGGAGCTGCTGGCGGCTTATGAACGCAACCGCCAGATGGTCGACATGGGCGCCTACCGGGCGGGCAGCAATCCCGCCATCGACCGCGCCATCGACGTGGCGCCGGCGCTGCGCGAAGTGCTGCGGCAGTCGGTGCTGGAATCGACCACGCGCCAGGCCGCGCTGGCGCGCTTGCGCGCCGCCGTGACGGGAGCGGCCTGATGGGCGGGGCGCGTTTCCGCTATGCGCTGGAGCCGATCGTGCTGCAACGCCAGTGGGCGCTGGATGCGCTGCTGCGCGCGCTGAGCGATTGCAATGCCGAGCTGGCCCAGCGGCGCGCCGCGTGCGACGCGGAAAGCGCCCGCATCGCGCAGGCGCAGCAGGAATGGAAGCAGCTGGGCAGCGACGGCCAGGCCGTGCAGGTTGAACGCTTCAGCTTGCTGTCGCGCTACCTGGCAGATCGCCGGCGGACGCTGCACGAGATGGCGCAGGCGATGCAGGAGGCGCAGCAGCGGCGCGAGGCGCTGATCGCCGACGTGGCCGGCGCGCGGCGCGGGCTGGACGCGGTGGAAGAACATAGGGACGAAATGCACAAGGAATTCGTGCGGGCGCGCCTGAGCGGCGAGTTCAAGGACGCCGACGATCAATGGAATGTATTGCAGACAGTGAGGGCGGCAGATGGCAATTAATGTGGATGGATACGGTACGGCGGCGCCTGCGACCGGCGCCGCGCCGCGGCTCCAGGCGGATGCGCGCCAGAGCCGCTGGTTGTACGAGGTCGAGCACGCGATGTTGCTGCAGACGGCGAAGAAACCGGCGGCGCCGGCCGACGCCGGCCGTGGCGTGGCGGTCGACGACCGGCGCCAGCCGCTGCGCGAGCGCGATCAGCAGGCAGACGTGGCGCCGGAGCAGCGCGCCGATGGCGGCGCGCTGCCCGCGCAGCGGACTGCGGCAGCGCCGCCCGGCGAAGCCGCTGCCTCGGCCAGCGCCGTAGCCGGCACAGGCCCGGCCGCCGCATCCGCGCCGGCGGCGACGGGCTGCACGGGAGAGGCCGCCAGCGGCGTGGCGCGCGCCGGGGCGGCGCCCGCGCAGGCCGTCGTCGTTGGCGTGGATGGCCCGGCGGCTGCAATGTGGGAAAAGGCCGCGCCGTCCCTGCTCAGCGTCCAAAACCTCTACGGTGCGGTAGCCGGGGCGATGCAGCGGGGTCCGGCCGGCGGCGCGGTAGCCATGGGCGAGACGGCGCTGTCGGTGCAGAAAACGGCGACGGCGTCGCCGGGCTGGAGCCTGGCCGGCG
>NZ_LRON01000041.1:0-23662 GCF_001758795.1 Duganella sp. HH101
GGCCGAGGCGGCGACAGCCGGTGCGGCAGCGACGGCGGCGCCCGGCTTGGCGCCGGCCGGCGCGGCGGGCAGCGGCACCGAGCCGCTGCTGCTCAGCTGGATCTTGTAATCCTGGGGCGCATAGCACAGGCCTTTGTCCGAGCAGCCCTGCCCGACCGCCATCAGCGTGTACGGGCCCTCGCCCTCCACCGGCAGCGTCATGGTGACGCTCTTGCGATAGGTCTCGACATTCTTGCCGAAGGTTTCATCGAAGTGCACCGTGCCGGCCGGGATGGACAGCGCGCCCAGCTTGGCGCCCACGGCGCTGAACTTGAAGCGTTCGCGGTACATGTAGTAGCCGTCGGCGATCTGGAAGCTGACCGACAGCGTGTGGCCGTCGACCATGCGGGCCGAGAACTTGAAGGCCTGGTCGGGCTCGAGGAAGCCATCGTCGGCAAGCGCGGGACGAGCCGTCAACATGGCGATCAACGACAGCAGCGGCAGTAAAAGGCGGGCAATACGAAGCATGTGTTTTCTTTCGACGAAACGAGCACCAGCATAGTACACCGGGCCTGCTTTTTGCGCCTGAGCCGGGCCTTAAGCCTGCTAAACTCGGCTTTTCCACTTTCGATGGAGCACCCGATGGCCGCGATCCGCCCCCTGCTGTTTTCCGCCCTGGCGCTGGCCGCAGGCAGCGCCTGCGCCCAGGCGCCCGCCAAGGCCCTGGCAACCATCTCCGCACAGGACTTGCTGGACCACATCAAGACGCTGGCCTCGGACGAGTACGAAGGCCGCGCGCCGGGCTCGGCGGGCGAAGCCAGGACCGTCGCCTACCTGGAGCAGCAGTTCCGCAAGCTGGGCCTGAAGCCGGGCAATCCCAACGGCAGCTGGGTGCAGCCGGTGCCGATGCGCGGCCTGACGCCCACGCCCAGCTTCCGCTATACGATAGGCGGCCAGCCCATGGCGCTGAACTTCCCCGAAGACTATGTGGCCCACTCGACCAGCCAGCGCACCAGCATCGGCGTGAACAATTCCGAGATCGTGTTCGTCGGCTACGGCGTGCAGGCGCCCGAGTACGGCTGGGACGACTACAAGGGTGTCGACGTGCGCGGCAAGACCATCCTGATGCTGATTAACGATCCGGCCATTCCCGATCCTAAGGATCCGTCGCAGCTGGACCCGTCCATGTTCAAGGGCAAGGCCATGACCTACTACGGCCGCTGGACCTACAAGTACGAGATCGCCGCCAAACTGGGCGCGGCGGCCGCCCTGATCATCCACGAAACCAAGCCGGCGGCCTATCCATGGGACGTGGTGCGCAGCGGCGGCAACGGCGAACAGTTCAGCCTGCTGCACGCTGGCGACGATCCCGACGCGCCGCCGGTGCCGGGCTGGATACAGCTGGACAAGGCCAAACAGATGATGGCCGCCGCCGGCTACGATTTCGACACGCTCAAGCAGCAGGCGCTGAGCAAGGACTTCCGCCCCGTCAGCCTGAAGGGCACGGCCGACTTCACGGTGGAGAACACGGCGCGCACCATCGATTCGAACAATGTGGTGGCGCTGATCGAGGGCAGCGATCCCAAGCTCAAGCACGAGTACGTGGTCTACAGCGCGCACTGGGACCACCTGGGCATGGACCCGCGCCTGCCGGGAGCGCGCACCCAGCAGATCTATCACGGCGCGCTGGACAACGCTTCCGGCACCGCCGCGCTGCTGGCGCTGGCCAAGGCCTACAAGGCGCTGCCGAAGGCGCCCAAGCGCTCCATCCTGTTCCTGGCGACCACGGCCGAGGAGCGCGGCCTGCTGGGGGCGAAATACTATGCGGCCCATCCGCTGTATCCGCTCAAGCAGACGGTGGCCAACATCAATATCGACGGCATCAACGCCTGGGGCCGCACGGCGCAGATCGAGAACGTGACCTCGGGCCATTCCGGCATCGATGCGCTGCTGGCCAGGCACGCGGTCGCGCAGGGCCGCAGCATGCAGCAGGACTCGCGGCCCGAGCTGGGCAGCTTCTACCGCGCCGACCAGCTGGAGTTCGCGCGGGTCGGCGTGCCGGTGTTGTACACCAAGGCGCGCAGCCGCTTCCTGGACCAGCCGGACAGCTACGCGCACGACGTGGTGGACCGCTATGTCGCGCACGACTACCACCAGGTGACGGACAATGTCCGCGGCGACTGGGACTTCCGCGGCGGCGTGCAGGATATCCAGCTGCTGTTCCAGGTGGGGCTGGAGATCGCCCAGGGGGCGACGCCGACCTGGAACGCCGGCTCGGAGTTCAAGGCGATCGGCGATCAACGCTTGAAGTAGGCATAAAAAAAGCCAGGCAGAGCCTGGCTTTTTTCAATCACACGGTGACAACGGCGAAGATTACTCTTCAGCGGTTGGCGCTGCGTCGATGTCGGTGACTTCTGGACGGTCCATCAGCTCAACGTAAGCCATAGGAGCGTTGTCGCCAACACGGAAACCCATTTTCAGGATGCGCAGGTAGCCGCCGTTGCGGTTTGCGTAGCGTGGGCCCAGTTCTGCGAACAGCTTCAGAACCATTTCACGATCGCGCAGACGGGAGAATGCCAGACGCTTGTTAGCCAGGGTGTCGGTCTTGCCCAGGGTCAGGATAGGCTCAACTACGCGGCGCAGCTCTTTAGCTTTTGGCAGCGTGGTTTTGATGGCTTCATGACGCAGCAGGGAAACGGTCATGTTGCGCAGCATTGCCAGACGGTGGGACGAGGTACGATTCAGTTTACGGAGGCCGTGACGGTGACGCATGGTACTTCCTTTCAGGTGTTTAAATCCGAGTTCTTCGATCGCTCACGTTTGAAGGTGAGCGCGGACCGGTTCTAGGGATAACGCCCGGCACAACATGTGCCGGGCGGGTACGACAAATTACTTTTCCAGGCCTGCAGGCGGCCAGTTTTCCAGCTTCATGCCCAGGGTCAGACCGCGGGATGCCAGAACTTCCTTGATTTCGTTCAGGGACTTGCGGCCCAGGTTCGGCGTCTTCAGCAGTTCGTTTTCCGAACGCTGGATCAGGTCGCCGATGTAGTAGATGTTTTCGGCTTTCAGGCAGTTGGCCGAACGCACGGTCAGTTCCAGATCGTCCACTGGACGCAGCAGGATAGGATCGACCAGCGGAGCGCGCGAAGGCGCTTCGGCGGCGGCTTCGGTGCCTTCCAGGGCGGCGAACACGTTCAGTTGATCGACCAGCACGCGGGCCGATTGACGGATCGCTTCTTCCGGCGAGATGACGCCGTTGGTTTCGATGTTGATGATCAGCTTGTCCAGGTCGGTACGCTGTTCCACGCGAGCGGACTCGACGAAGTAGGAAACGCGGCGCACTGGCGAGAACGATGCATCCAGAATGATGCGGCCGATGGTCTTGTTGGTGTCTTCGGACAGGCGGCGTACGTTACCTGGCACATAGCCACGGCCTTTTTCGACTTTGATCTGCATGTCCAGCTTGCCGCCGGCGGTCAGGTGAGCGATCACGTGGTCCGGATTGATCAGTTCCACGTCGTGTGGCAGATCGATGTCCGAAGCCAGGATGGCGCCTTCGCCTTCCTTTTTCAGGGTCAGGGTGACGGAGTCACGGTTGTGGACTTTGAAGACCACGCCCTTCAGGTTCAGCAGCAGGTCAACGACGTCTTCCTGCACGCCGTCGAGCGACGAGTATTCGTGTACAACGCCGGCGATCGTCACTTCGGTCGGCGCGTAGCCCACCATCGACGACAG
The DNA here is from genome assembly GCF_001758795.1 of Duganella sp. HH101. Lineage (NCBI taxonomy): Bacteria > Pseudomonadati > Pseudomonadota > Betaproteobacteria > Burkholderiales > Oxalobacteraceae > Duganella > Duganella sp. HH101. The sequence goes on from NZ_LRON01000041.1 coordinate 3,715, forward strand.
CAGTACGCGGCGCAGCGCATTACCCAATGTATGGCCATAGCCGCGTTCGAACGGCTCCATCACTACTTTAGCGTGGCCGGCGCCCAGCGCCTCTACATCGATAATACGTGGCTTCAACAGACTGTTTTGCATGTGGTGTCCTCTTCAATACCCTCGGCGCGTTAGGCCGATAAGGCTGATGGCATCAGTGAAAACGCCCACTCGAGCGAGTGGGCGGGTTTTTTACGACTAGACTACGGATTAACGCGAGTACAGTTCGACGATCAGCGATTCGTTGACGTCGTTGGCGATCTCGTTGCGCTCTGGCAGGGACTTGAAGGTGCCTTCCATCTTCTTGGCATCGACCGACACCCAAGCTGGCATGCCAACTTGTTCAGCCAGCGACAGCGCTTCAACGATACGCACTTGCTTTTTCGATTTTTCACGAACAGCGATGACGTCGCCGACTTTGACCACGTACGAAGCGATGTTGACCACTTGGCCGTTCACGGTGAACGCCTTGTGCGATACCAGCTGACGCGCTTCAGCGCGGGTCGAGCCGAAGCCCATGCGGTATGCAACGTTGTCCAGGCGGGTTTCCAGCAGCTTCAGCAGGGTTTCGCCGGTGTTGCCTTTGCGACGGTCGGCTTCAGCGAAGTAGCGACGGAACTGACGTTCCAGAACGCCGTACATACGCTTGACTTTTTGCTTTTCGCGCAGCTGGTTGCCGTAGTCCGAGGTGCGGGCACCCGATTTCACGCCGTGCTGGCCTGGTTTGACGTCCAGTTTGCACTTGCTGTCCAGCGAGCGACGTGCGCTCTTCAGGAACAGGTCAGTACCTTCACGACGGGAGAGTTTTGCTTTAGGTCCGATATAACGTGCCACGATGCTTCCTTTTTTTAAATAATAACGCCCCAGCCATCGCAACGATGGTTAGGCGCTAGTCTGATCCTCAGGGTGGGCCAGACGGTGGCTAAAAATGCGAATAACCCGCCGAACCGTGTTCGACAGGCGACAACAGCCGGGCAGTATAACCGTTTCCGGTCTCCTGCTCCAGCGATTTCTGCAAGTCGGAAGGAGGCGAAGCGAGCTTCGCCGCCGACCGGACTCTTAGATACGACGACGTTTTGGAGGACGGCAGCCGTTGTGCGGTACTGGGGTAACGTCCTGGATCTCGGTGATCTTGATGCCCAGGTTGTTCAGTGCGCGCACTGCGGATTCACGACCAGGACCAGGGCCCTTGATACGCACTTCCAGGTTCTTCACGCCGCATTCGACTGCGACTTTACCAGCTGCTTCGGCCGCAACCTGCGCTGCGAACGGGGTCGATTTACGCGAACCCTTGAAGCCAGCACCACCGGAGGTCGCCCACGACAGAGCGTTGCCCTGACGGTCGGTGATGGTAATGATGGTGTTGTTGAAGGAAGCGTGAACGTGTGCGATACCTTCGGCAACGTTCTTCTTGACCTTCTTGCGTACGCGCGCTGCTGCTGCGCTGCTTTGTTGCTTAGCCATGTGATTTCCCTAGATTATTTCTTGAGCGATTGAGCGGCTTTGCGCGGGCCCTTGCGGGTACGTGCATTGGTGCGGGTGCGCTGACCGCGGACCGGCAGGCCCTTACGGTGACGCATGCCGCGGTAGCAACCCAGATCCATCAAACGCTTGATGTTCATGGACAGTTCGCGGCGCAGATCGCCTTCGACGATGAATTTAGCTACTTCATCGCGCAGCTTTTCCAGTTCGCTGTCGTCCAGATCCTTGACCTTTTTATTGGTCGCGATACCCGTTGCGGCGCAGATGAACTTTGCGCGTGGACGGCCTACACCGTAGATGGCCGTCAGGCCGATAACGGTGTGCTGATGATTGGGGATATTAACCCCTGCAATACGTGCCATTCGTTATTCCTCGATAAATAACGGTTATTAACCTTGACGCTGCTTGTGACGTGGTTCGACGCAGATTACGCGAACAACGCCCTTGCGCTTGATGATCTTGCAGTTGCGGCAGATCCGCTTGACTGAGGCGTTAACTTTCATTTTGCTCTCTCTTCTTGGTTCGATTTATAGTTACTTGGTCCGGAACACGATGCGTGCACGGCTCAGGTCGTAAGGTGTCAGCTCTACCGTCACCTTGTCGCCAGGAAGAATGCGGATATAGTTCATCCGCATTTTACCCGAAATATGCCCGAGCACCACGTGTCCGTTTTCCAGCTTCACTCGAAATGTTGCATTCGGGAGATTCTCAAGAATCTCGCCCTGCATCTGTATGACGTCGTCTTTTGCCATTCGGTATGTTTACCGCGCTTATCGCGTCGGAATTCCGCCCTTGAAATTTGCTTTGCGCAGCAGCGATTCATATTGCTGCGACATCACGTAGTTTTGCACTTGCGCCATGAAATCCATGGTAACAACCACAATAATCAACAGAGAAGTGCCGCCGAAATAGAACGGTACTTTCCACTCGGCTTGCATGAATTCCGGCAACAAACACACCAAAGTGATGTAGATGGCGCCAGCCAGTGTCAAACGTGTCAGGATCTTGTCGATGTAGCGGGCAGTCTGCTCACCGGGACGTATCCCTGGCACAAAGGCCCCGCTCTTCTTCAAGTTGTCCGCTGTTTCTTTGCTGTTGAAGACCAGCGCTGTATAGAAGAAACAGAAAAACACGATCGCAATGGCGTACAACAGTGCGTGGATGGGCTCGCCTGGCCCCATCGATGCTGCCAAATCTTTCAGGAACCGGACCGCCGGGTTGGCCGTATCGGCGCCCTTCGTAAACCAGTCCACGATCGTTGCTGGGAACAAGATAATCGACGAAGCGAAGATCGGTGGGATCACGCCGGCCATATTCAACTTCAATGGCAGGTGCGACGTTTGTCCACCGTAAATCTTGTTACCCACCTGGCGTTTCGCATAGTTCACCAGAATCTTGCGTTGGCCACGTTCCACGAATACCACCAGGAACGTCACCGCCACAACCAGGATCATGATGATGATCGCGGAGAAGGCGCCGATCGAACCGTTGCTCACCGACGAGGCCAAGCCCGCCAGCGCGCCCGGCAAACCGGCAGCGATACCCGCGAAGATGATGATCGAGATGCCGTTACCGAGACCACGCTCGGTAATCTGCTCGCCCAACCACATCACGAACATGGTTCCGGTCAACAGCGTAACGACCGTCACGAAACGGAATGCATAGCCTGGATCCAGCACCAGACCTGCTTGCGACTCCAGTGCGACTGCGATGGCCAACGCTTGGAACGTAGCCAGCACCACCGTGAAATACCGGGTGTACTGGGTGATCTTGCGACGGCCAGCTTCGCCTTCTTTTTTGAGCGCTTCCATCTGCGGGGACACGATCGACACCAGTTGCATGATGATCGAGGCCGAGATGTAAGGCGTGATACCCAGCGCAAAGACTGTGAAGCGCGCCAGAGCGCCACCGCTGAACATGTTCAACATGCCCAGGATGCCGCCCTCTTGCGACTTGAACAGCGAGGCCAATTGTACCGGATCGATCCCGGGAACCGGGATGTGAGCGCCGATACGATAAACCACCAATGCGCCAAGCAAGAACCAGAGCCGGCCCCAAGGGAAACCAGCTGCTGCACTTTTAGCCAATTGTGGATTAGTCGCCAATTTTCGCTCCGATCAAGCTGTTAGCGGTCAACTCAGGCTACCGAGCCGCCGGCTGCTTCGATGGCGGCTTTCGCGCCAGCGGTCACTTTCAGGCCTTTGAGGTTCACCGCTTTGGTGATCTCGCCGGACAGAATGACGCGTACGTCGCGTGCCAGCACGCTCAGGACGCCAGCTTGTTTCAGCACCAGGATGTCGACATCGCCGACCGCCAGGTTGTTCAGGTCGGACAGGCGCACTTCAGCTTTGAAGGTGGCGTTGAGCGACTTGAAACCGCGCTTAGGCAGACGGCGTTGCAGAGGCATCTGACCGCCTTCGAAACCGACTTTGTGGAAGCCGCCCGAACGCGATTTTTGACCTTTGTGACCACGGCCCGAGGTTTTACCCAGACCGGAGCCGATACCGCGGCCGACGCGACGCTTGTAGTGCTTAGCGCCATCGGCTGGTTGTATGGTATTCAGTTCCATGATTTCTCCGTGTGTAAGCCCGAGGGCTTACGCAACTACTTTAACGAGGTACGAGACTTTGTTGATCATGCCGCGCACTGCAGGGGTGTCTTCCAGCTCACGCACGGAATTCACGCGACGCAGGCCCAGACCACGCACGGTAGCGCGATGGTCTTGCTTGGTGCCGATCAAGCCCTTGACCAGTTGTACTTTCAGGGTATTTGCCATGTCGTTCACCTTAGCCCAGGATCTCTTCTACCGACTTGCCGCGTTTCGCAGCAATCTCAGCAGGAGTACTCATTTTTGCCAGACCGTCCAGCGTGGCGCGTACCAGGTTGTAAGGGTTCGAGGAACCGGTGGATTTCGCCACCACGTCCGTCACGCCCATTACTTCGAAGATAGCGCGCATTGCGCCGCCAGCGATAACGCCGGTACCTGGTTTCGCAGGCGACATCATCACTTTCGATGCGCCGTGACGGCCGGTAACGGTGTGCTGCAGGGTGCCGTTCTTCAGGGAGACCTTGATCAGGTTGCGACGGGCTTCTTCCATTGCCTTCTGCACACCAACCGGTACTTCCTTCGACTTGCCCTTGCCCATGCCGATGCGGCCATCGCCGTCACCAACTACGGTCAGCGCGGCGAAACCCATGATACGACCACCCTTGACCACTTTGGTCACGCGGTTGATCGCGATCATTTTTTCGCGCATGCCGTCATCCGGCTTGTCGCTTGCCATTTTTGCTTGCATTTTTGCCATGATCGTTCCTTAGAACTTCAGACCGGCTTCGCGCGCGGCTTCTGCCAGCGCCTTCACACGGCCGTGGTAACGGAAACCGGAGCGGTCGAACGCGACTTCGGTAATCCCTGCTTTCAGTGCTTTCTCTGCGACGCGCTTGCCGACCAGGGCAGCGGCGGCAGCATTGCCACCCTTGCCCGATTTGCCAGCCAGTTCGTTGCGCACTTCGACTTCTGCCGTGGAGGCCGATACCAGTACTTTGGCATCCGGCGAGATCAGGTTCGCGTAGATATGCAGATTGGTGCGGTGTACCGACAGGCGGTTCACTTTCTGTTGCGCGATCTTGATCCGGGTTTGGCGTCCGCGGCGCAGACGTGATTCTTTCTTGTCCATCGTCAGCCCCTAGTTACTTCTTCTTGGTTTCTTTAATCTTAACCACTTCGTCCGAATAACGGACGCCCTTGCCCTTGTAAGGCTCAGGGGAGCGGTAAGCGCGAACTTCAGCAGCCACTTGGCCCACTTGCTGACGGTCGATCCCTTTGATGATGATCTCCGTCGGCGTTGCGGTAGCGCAGGTGACGCCGGCTGGCATCGAGTGCACGACAGGGTGCGAGAAGCCCAGCGACAGATTCAGCTTGTCGCCTTGCGCTTGCGCCTTGTAACCCACACCGACCAGGTTCAGCTTTTTCTCGAAACCCTTGGTCACGCCAGTGACCATGTTGTTGACCAGTGCGCGCAGCGTACCGGACATGGCATTGGCTTCGCGGCTGTCATTAGCGGCGACGAAGCTCAGGGTTCCTGCATTGTTTTCCACCGTGACCTGGCCGTTCAGGGCCTGGGTCAGGACGCCCAGAGGGCCCTTGACGGTGATCGCTGCTGCGGAGATGGCGACTTCAGCGCCAGCTGGCACAGCGATTGGCATTTTAGCTACACGAGACATGTCTAACTCCTTATGCGACGTAGCAAATAACTTCGCCGCCGACACCGGTAGCGCGTGCTTTGCGGTCAGTCATGACGCCTTGCGGAGTCGACACGATCGCCACACCCAAGCCATTCATCACAGTAGGGATCTCGTCTTTGCCCTTGTAGACGCGCAGGCCCGGACGGGACACGCGCTCAAGGCGCTCAATGACGGGACGGCCAACATAATACTTCAAACCGATTTTCAGTTCCGCTTTGCCACCAGCTTCGGCTACGGCGAAATCTTCAATGTAACCCTCGTCCTTGAGGACGTTGGCAATCGCAATTTTAACTTTCGACGATGGCATGGCCACGGTCGTCTTTTGCACGCCTTGGGCGTTACGAATGCGGGTCAGCATATCGGCGATAGGATCGCTCATACTCATTGCATATTCTCCTATTACCAGCTTGCTTTAGTCATACCCGGGATCTCACCACGCATGGCGAATTCACGGAGCTTGATACGGCCCAGACCGAATTTACGGAAGGTGCCGCGTGGACGACCGGTGACGGCGCAGCGGTTACGCTGGCGGGTCGGAGCCGAGTTACGTGGCAGCGCTTGCAGTTTCAGGCGCGCTTCGTAACGTTCTTCTTCCGACTTCGACTGGTCATCAATGATGGCCTTCAGCGAAGCGCGCTTGGCGGCAAACTTGTTTGCCAGGTCGACGCGTTTCTGCTCACGGTTAATCAGTGCGAGTTTTGCCATGATCTTCTTAGTTCCTGAACGGGAATTTAAAGGCGGCGAGCAGAGCTTTCGCTTCGTCGTCGGTCTTGGCGGTGGTGGTGATCGAAATATTCATACCACGCAGCGCATCGATCTTGTCGTACTCGATTTCCGGGAAGATGATCTGCTCTTTGACGCCGATGTTGTAGTTGCCACGACCATCGAACGAACGGCCATTCACACCGCGGAAATCGCGCACGCGCGGCAGAGCCACGGTGATGAAGCGATCCAGGAACTCGTACATACGAGCGCCGCGCAGGGTGACCATGGTACCGATCGGGTAGCCTTCACGGATTTTGAAACCCGCGATAGCTTTGCGCGACTTGGTGGTCACTGGCTTCTGGCCAGCGATCTTGGTCAGGTCGCCCACAGCGTGTTCGAGGACTTTCTTGTCCGCGATGGCCTCACCGACACCCATGTTCAGGGTGATCTTGGTCAGACGTGGAACTTCCATCACCGACTTGTAACCGAATTTCGCGGTCAGGTCGGCGACGACTTTTTCTTTATAGAATTCTTGGAGACGTGCCATGATTTCTTAAGCCTTCACTACTTCGCCGGACGATTTGAAGACGCGGACTTTTTTGCCATCCACTTCTTTGAAACCGACACGGTCTGCCTTGCCAGTCGCTGCATTGAACAATGCAACGTTGGACACGTGAATCGGCATAGTCTTATCGACGATACCACCTTGTACGCCAGTCATTGGGTTAGGCTTGGTCGCTTTTTTAGCGACGTTGACGCCTTCAACCACGACATGCTCAGCATCGATACGCTGCTGAACGACGCCACGCTTGCCCTTGTCTTTCCCGGTCAGAACGATGACTTCGTCGTTTTTACGAATCTTATCCATTACGACTCCTTACAGGACTTCCGGTGCCAGGGACACGATCTTCATGAACTTTTCAGTGCGCAGCTCGCGCGTCACTGGTCCAAAAATACGGGTACCGATCGGTTCCAGCTTGGCGTTCAACAGTACGGCGGCATTGCCGTCGAACTTCACCAGGGAACCGTCTTGGCGGCGAACACCTTTAGCGGTGCGCACTACCACGGCGTTATAAATTTCACCTTTTTTGACACGACCACGTGGCGCAGCAACCTTAACGGTTACTTTGATCACGTCGCCAATGCCTGCATAACGGCGCTTGGAGCCGCCCAATACCTTGATGCACATTACTTCTTTGGCACCGGTATTGTCAGCCACTTCGAGCCGGCTTTCAGTTTGAATCATAGTATTCTCTTTCCCAACTTAAGCCGAAGAATCCACACAATGCGGACCCGCGGTCAGTCTTGGTCCCGCCAGAGCGCCCTGCTGGGCCCACTGTTTGGGTGCTTGACCTTCGTACTGCTACTGACCGCACGGTTCTGCGTCTGTGGCCAGACACTTTGCGGCGTTACATGAACGAAGCCCGCAAGTATTACATACAACTCGCGGGCTTGCAAGAACTAATTGAAAATCGCCCCCGGCCCGAAGACCGGAGGCGACAAATCAATTAAACGATTTGCGCGGCTTGCACCACGCGCGTCACGGTCCATGCCTTCGTTTTGGAGATCGGACGACCTTCCACGATTTCCACCGTGTCACCGGCTTTCACCTGGTTGGTCTCGTCGTGCGCGTGATACTTGTTCGAGCGGACGATGATCTTGCCGTACAAAGGATGCTTGACGTGACGTTCGATCAGAACGGTAACGGTTTTGTCCATCTTGTCGGACACCACTTTACCGATCAGGGTGCGCTTGAGCGACTTTACTGGTTCGGTCATTTGGCTTCCTTCGTGTTCATTACCGTTTTTACACGTGCGATATCGCGACGTACCTTCTTGAGCTGCGAAGTATTGCTCAGCTGCTGCGTAGCGGTTTGCATACGCAGGCCGAATTGCGCCTTCAACAGGTCATTCAGCTCTTTTTGCAGAGCTACCTGGTCTTTGCCGCGGAGTTCAGATGCTTTCATATTTCACTCCTGTTATTGACCAACTTGACGGACCACGAAGGTGGTCGCCAGTGGCAGTTTGGCAGCGGCCAGGCGGAATGCTTCGCGCGCCAGTTCTTCTGCGACGCCATCCATTTCGTACAGGACTTTGCCTGGACGGATTTCAGCGACGTAGTACTCCGGATTACCTTTACCGTTACCCATACGGACTTCGGCAGGCTTGTTCGAGATCGGTTTGTCCGGGAACACGCGAATCCAGATACGACCGCCACGTTTGATGTGACGGGTCATGGCGCGACGTGCTGCCTCGATCTGGCGTGCCGTGATACGACCACGGGCAACGGCTTTCAGACCGAACTCGCCGAACGACACCGAAGTGCCGGCGGTGTGCGAAATGCCGGTGTTACGGCCTTTCTGCTCTTTACGATACTTTCTGCGTGCTGGTTGCAGCATGATTATTCTCCTGCTTTCTCGGCCGGCTTGGCGGCAGTGCGTACACGAGCGCCTGGAGCGGCTGGCTTGGCGCCGGCGCCGGCTGGGCGCGGACGGCCAGCTGGTTTGCCGTCGTCACGACGTGGGCCACGTGGCTTCTTCTCGTCCGGTGGGGTATCGATCACTGGTGCGTCGCCGTTCGGAGCGCGGTCGCCTTTGTAAACCCATACTTTCACACCGATGATGCCGTAGGTGGTCGAAGCTTCGCTGGTGCCGTAGTCGATATCGGCGCGCAGGGTGTGCAGTGGCACACGGCCTTCGCGATACCACTCTTTACGAGCGATTTCGATACCGTTCAGACGACCCGACGACATGATCTTGATGCCCAGGGCACCCAGACGCATGGCGTTTTGCATCGCGCGCTTCATGGCGCGACGGAACATGATGCGTTTTTCCAGCTGTTGAGCGATGGAATCGGCGATCAGTTGCGAGTCGATTTCCGGCTTGCGGATTTCTTCGATGTTCACGTGGACAGGAACGCCCATGATCTTGGTCAGCGCCGACTTCAGTACTTCGATGTCTTCGCCTTTTTTACCAATGACCACGCCCGGACGCGAGCTGTAGATCGTGAAACGTGCGTTCTTGGCTGGACGCTCGATGACGATGCGACCGACCGAAGCGTTCTTCAGCTTGGTCTTCAGGTAAGCGCGTGCCTTCAGATCTTCGTTCAGCATCGAAGCGAAGTTGCTGTTGCCCGCGTACCAACGCGATGCCCAGTTACGGGTAACCGACAGGCGGAAGCCGGTTGGGTGAATTTTTTGACCCATTTTTAGCTCCTTAGTTGCCGACGGTCACGTAAATGTGACACGATTGTTTCGAGATACGATCGCCCCGGCCTTTAGCGCGTGCAGTGAAGCGCTTCAGGATCGGGCCCTTTTCGACGTAGATCGTTTTCACGAACAGTTCGTCGATGTCCGCGCCGTCATTGTGCTCGGCGTTGGCGATAGCCGACTCCAGCACTTTCTTGATGATGGTCGCGCCCTTTTTTGGGCTGAATTGCAGAATGTTGAGTGCAGCGTCAACTTTCTTGCCGCGGATCTGGTCAGCCACGAGGCGACCTTTTTGATCCGACAAGCGCACACCCTTGAGGATTGCTTTGGTTTCCATTATTTCTTCGCCTTCTTGTCAGCGGCATGGCCCTTGAACGTGCGGGTCAGCGCGAATTCACCGAGCTTGTGACCAACCATGTTCTCGGAGACGTACACCGGCACGTGCAGCTTGCCATTGTGTACAGCGATCGTCAGGCCGATGAAGTCAGGCATGATGGTCGAACGACGGGACCAGGTTTTGATTGGCTTTTTGTCTTTGGCAGCTTGCGCGGCTTCGACTTTTTTCACCAGGTGGGCGTCACAGAACGGCCCTTTTTTCAATGAACGAGTCATGTGCTACCCCTTATTTCTTGCCGCGGCGCGAGACGATCATGGAAGAAGTACGCTTGTTGCTGCGGGTCTTCTTACCCTTAGTCTGTTGGCCCCAAGGCGACACTGGATGACGACCAGCTGCAGTTTTACCTTCACCACCACCGTGCGGGTGATCGACCGGGTTCATGACCACACCGCGAACGGTAGGACGAACACCGCGCCAGCGCATCGCACCGGCTTTACCGATTTTACGCAGGCTGTGTTCGGCATTGCCGACTTCGCCCACGGTTGCACGGCACTCGATGTGCACGCGACGTACTTCACCCGAGCGCAGACGCACTTGAGCATAGGTACCTTCGCGGGCCATCAGGACCACGCCGGCGCCGGCGGTACGGGCCATTTGGGCACCCTTACCTGGCAGCATTTCGACGCAGTGCATGACGGTACCGACTGGGATGTTGCGGATCGGCAGGCAGTTGCCCGACTTGATCGGCGCTTCCGAACCGTTCATCACGGTGTCGCCGACGCTCATGCCTTTGGTGGCGATGATGTACTGGCGCTCGCCGTCGGCGTAGCACAGCAGGGCGATATTCGCGGTGCGGTTTGGATCGTATTCGATACGTTCCACTTTCGCTGGAATGCCATCCTTCTGACGCTTGAAGTCGATCAGGCGATAGTGCTGCTTGTGACCACCGCCGATGTGGCGGGTGGTGATGTGGCCGTTGTTGTTACGACCAGCAGTTTTCGATTTTTTCTCAACCAGGGCTGCGAACGGACGACCTTTGTACAGGTCCGGGTTCACAACTTTCACCATGCCGCGACGGCCTGGGGAGGTTGGCTTCATCTTAACGAGTGCCATTATTTAGCCTCCTCGGAGAAATTGATTTCCTGGCCAGGTTTCAGGCACACGAAAGCACGCTTGGTATGGTTGCGGCGGCCGGTGTGGGCACCGGAACGCTTCTGCTTACCTTCGCGGTTGACGGTCTGCACCGATTCCACTTCCACTTTGAACAGCAGTTCAACAGCGGCTTTGATTTCTGGCTTGGTCGCGTCGGTGGTAACACGGAACACGATCTGTTCGTTCTTTTCCGCGACCATGGTGGCCTTCTCGGAAATGACCGGAGCCAGCAGCACCTTCATCAGGCGCTCTTCGCTAAATTTCAATGCGCTCATGCCAGCATCTCCTCAATCTTGGCCAGTGCAGCTTTCGTGACCAGGATCTTCTTGTAGAACACCAGGGACATTGGATCTGCGTGACGTGGTTCAACCACCAGGACGTTAGGCAGGTTGCGCGATGCCAGTTCCAGGTTTTCGTTGGCGACGTCGGTGATGATCAGAACCGATTCAAAACCCATGCCGGTCAGCTTTTGCGACAGCAGCTTGGTTTTTGGCGCTTCGATAGCGAAATCTTCGACAACCACCAGGCGCTCTTCACGAGCCAGCTGGGACAGGATCGAGCAGATACCTGCGCGATACATCTTCTTGTTCACTTTGTGGGTGAAGTTCTCGTCAGGCGAGTTCGGGAAGATGCGACCACCGCCGCGCCACAGTGGCGACGACGACATACCAGCACGAGCACGGCCGGTACCTTTTTGGCGCCATGGCTTCTTGGTCGTGTGGTGGACTTCTTCACGGTCTTTTTGTTTACGGTTGCCGCTGCGAGCATTGGCTTGGTAAGCAACGACGACTTGGTGGATCAGGGCTTCGTTGTAGTCACGACCGAAAACTGCATCGGCGGCGGCAACGTTAGAGGCGGCTTGACCTTGAGCGTTCAAGAGCTTGAGTTCCATCGTTTAAGCTCCCTTCTTTGCTTTAACTTTGACAGCAGGCGATACAACGACCTGGCCATTTTTCGCACCTGGGATCGCGCCTTTGACCAGCAGCAGCTGACGGTCGGCATCGATACGGGCGATTTCGAGGTTCTGCACAGTGCGGGTGACGTCACCGAGGTGACCGGTCATGCGCTTACCTGGGAACACGCGGCCTGGATCTTGCGCCATACCGATGGAACCTGGAACATTGTGCGAACGGGAGTTACCGTGGGTAGCACGGCCCGAAGCAAAGTGGTGACGCTTGATGGTACCGGCGTAGCCTTTACCGATCGTGACACCTTGAACGTCGATCTTCTGACCGACTTCGAACAGCGAAGCAGCAACAACGTCGCCAGCTTTCAGTTCGGCAGCTTTGGTAGCGTCAACGCGGAACTCTTTCAGCAGAGTACCGGCTTCAACACCAGCTTTAGCGTGATGACCAGCAACAGCCTTCGTTACGCGGGAAGCGCGACGTTGACCGAATGCGACCTGAACTGCGGAGTAACCATCAGTTTCAGGAGTTTTGATTTGCGCAACACGGTTGTTCGATACGTCCAACACGGTGACTGGGATCGAATCCCCGTCATCGGTGAAGATGCGCATCATACCAACCTTGCGACCGAGAAGGCCAAGGCTCATTTTTTCTCCAATTCCCACCTACGATTGGGCGGGGATATGTTGAACTACAAAATTAGTACGGACCATAAAAAAGGCGAATCCATACCGAAGCCGGCTAGTGTAGCGCGAAAAGACCCTTGACGCAACAACTTAATACGAGGTATGTCGGGTTTGTGCGCCGCCGAATTCAGCGCCGCGGCGGGCGTGGACGACGGGCGGGACATCGCATTGTTCAATTGAATACATTTTCTTTTTTGTAATTCAAATATGATAACATTGCTGCGCGCTCGCCTGGCGGGCGCCTCCCTCCGCCTTCCCTAGAAAGGACGCCATGTCTCCCCTCTTACGATTGACCAAGCCATTGCTGGCCAGCGCATTATTGCTGTGCTGCTTCAGCGCCTCCGCCAACAGCGCCAACGCCTCGGGCACGGCGGCGTTCAGCCACTTGCAGCTGGGCGTGCTCGACCTCACGCCTGGCGACAGCCAGGCCGCCCGCTACACCCTGACCTCGACCGATACCTGGCTGGCTGGCGCCACTGTCAGCGCCGGCGCCGACGGCGTCCTGGACGCCATCAAGGTCAAGGGCGGCCAGGCGTCCAGCGAGCCGCCGGGCTATAACATCAGCGACGGCAGCATCTTCTACCACGTGAACCTGAGCGCGCATTCGGCGCTGACGCTGAGCGGGCATGTACTGACGTCCGACAGCCGCTTCGGCGATCCCGACCCCGACCGCATCTACGGTACGGTCAGCGCCAACGTCTACATCAGCCCGGCCGGCGGCCCGCCATACCCGCATTATTTGTTCAACCAGTACAGCTCTGCGTGGGGCGGCAACACCGTGGCCAGCACGGAACGCGACTTTATGGTGGCGTACGCCAATACCAGCGACGGCGCCCAGGATCTGGTCGTGCAAGTGCGCGGCTACACCAACTATCAACACGCGCTGCAGGTACCCGAGCCGCATACCTATGCCCTGCTGCTGGCCGGCCTGATGGCGGTGCCGCTGGTGCGCCGCCGCCAAGCCCGGCGCCAGGCCCAGGACCGGAACGCCGCTTAACTCCCGATGACCTCAAAGGACACCATGAAAATCCTACGATTGGCCGTAACCGGCGCGCTGCTGGCAATGACCGCGCTGCACGCCGCCGCAACACCCAGCGCCGCCGCCGGCGCCAGCCTCACCAATATTGCCGTCGGCGTGATCGACCTCACGCCCTCCGACGGCGCCGCCGCCTGGTACCAGAGCCGCTTCATCTCGGCCAACGCTCGTGGCGGCATCTACAGCGACACCTTCAACAAGAGCAGCTGGAAATCCATCAATCAACCGGGAGAAGTCGCGGCGGCGATGAGTTACGGCGCCAACAACGCCTCCGCCCAAGTGGGCCTGCTGGGCGAGGCCGTCGCCCAGTCCAAGCTCTATAGCGACCTGGGCCAGCGCGCCGAAGCCTATGCCTCCGCAGGCCAGTGGTATATCTTCACCGTCGGCGCCCACTCGATGCTGACCGTCAGCGGCCAGGCGTCGACGTGGGCCGGCAAGTCCGCCGACGCCGGCGAGCTGTTCAACGCATTCGGCAAGGCCTCGGTCGAGCTCACTGACGACCACTTGTGGAGCGGATACCGGCTGGACTCCAGCTTCAAGGGCGCCGCTCCGTCAGACAGCCGCAGCGAGTCTTTCTGGCTCGCTTACGCCAACGTCAGCGATACCGCAATGACGGTCAATCTGAGATTTGACATCAGTGGCAACTCCACCGTCATCGACACGACGCCGCCACTGCCGGTCCCCGAGCCGGAAGGCTATGCGATGCTGGCCACCGGCCTGCTGCTGCTCGGCGCCGTAGCCCGTCGCCGGAAATCCGCCCAGTCCTGACCCTTGCGGCGTCCGACAGGCCGGCGTTCACTGCTCAGGCACGTGGATGCTGGCCTTGATGTGCTTGAGGTGGGCGACGATGGTGAAGGTCATCACCACCAGCAGCGACCACGAACTCCATTTGCTGACGTGCACCACCGACCACGCGCCCAGCTGGTTGGGATAGCGCCATACGCCCCAGAAGGTGCTGATGTTCTCGGCCAGCCAGATGAAGAAGCCGATCAGCACGAAGGCCAGCAGCATCGGCATGCGGCGCTCGCGGTCCAGCGGCCGGAACACCACCGTGGTGCGGGCATACAGGCCCAGCGCGCAGGCCGCCAGGTACCAGCGGTAGTCGCCGATATAGTGGTGGGTAAAGAAGTTCACATAGATCAGCACGGCGATCAGCACCGCCATCCAGTACGGCGGATGATGGCGGATGCGCAGGTCGAACAGGCGCCAGGCCTGGATGATGTAACTGCCGATCGACGCATACATGAAGCCCGAGAACAGCGGCACGCCCCACAGCTTGGTGTAGGCGAAGTCCGGATAGCTCCACGACTGGATCGCGCCGGACACCTTGAACACCTCCAGCGCAAAGCCGACCAGGTGGAACAGGCTGACCGCCTTCAATTCATCCCGGCTCTCCAGCCCCGACCACACCATCCACGCCTGGATCGCCAGCGCCAGGACCAGCAGCGCGTCGTAGCGCGGCAGGCCCAGCACGCCGGCGCGCGGCACCAGCAGCACGGCGCCGAAGAACAGGCCGACGAACAGGCAGGCGCGCGCCTCCTTCACGCCGAAATACAGGAATTCCATCACGAAGCGCGGCCAGCCGCGCAAGCCCGCGCGGGCGGAATCATCGAGCAGGTGGTGGTCCAGCGCAGCGAGCATGGTGTGTCCGGTTGAGTTTTTAGCAAGCGACTCTAGCGCCATGGCGCGCATCTGTCCAGCGGCAGCGGACGAAAGCGGACGAAAAAAAACCAGGCACCGAAGTGCCTGGTTTTTTCAGCCTACATTCTAAGCGATTAGAACGAGTAGGAAGCGCTAGCTGCGAAAGTGCGGAACTGCGGCGTGGTGAACGTATCACGATAGTTCACTTGCGCATCCTTGTTCAACAGGTTGTTGATGTACAAGGCCAGTTTCACGTTCTTGATGCCGGTGTACGCCAGGTTGTAATCCAGCGTGGTGTTGCTGCGAACACGCGAGCATGCTGCCATGTTGGCGGCGCTGACGCCGTTATCTGCGCAGTAGTTCTCGTTGTCGTCGCTGTTCAGGCTGTAGCCGCCGGTGTAGTTGACGGTGACGCCGTGGTCCAGAGGGCCAACTTTCAGCGAAGCACGCAGCTTGGTACGCAGACGCGCGCCGGCGTCGTAGTTACCGGCCGAGTTCATGCCGTAGGCGTTGTCAGCCACTTGGAAGACCTGGTATTTCAGCGCGTAGTTACCTTCCAGTTTCAGACGCAGATCGCCGACGTTCGGGATCTTCACTTTGCCAGACATGTCGAAGTCGAAGCCCGAAGCCTTGGTCTTGCCACTGTTGACGTATGGGTTGTAGACCAGACCCAGCTTGCCGATGTTCTGGAAGTTGACGGTGTTGCCTGGTGCGTACTTCTTAACCAGGGTCAGGAACTCGGTGTCGGCGGCGGTGTTATCCACGCGCAGCAGCTGGCCGGCTGGCAGCGAAGCTTCGCCTTTCAGAACGTCGCCAACGGTACGGGTACCGATTTCGTCTTTGCGCTCGATGTTGTAGTAATCGAGTGCCAGGGTCCAGTTCTTGACCGGCTCGAACACCATGCCCAGCGTGTACGAACGCGAGGTTTCTGGTTTCAGGTCAGGATTCGACTTGACGAAGCTCGGCAGCGAGGCCTTGCAATCGTTGGTCAGGAAGGTGTTGGACAGCGCCTTGTCGGTGGCGGTCGCGGTTGGCGATTTCTGCACCAGGTCGTTCAGCGTGGTGGCGATCGGGCAGCGACGCAGGTCGTTGACGTTGGTCGCGACCGAGCTACGGCCCAGACCGTTACCGGATTCAACGATGTTCGGTGCACGGAAACCACCCGAAGCCGTACCGCGCAGCAGCAGCGATTCGGTCGCGTTGAATTTCAGGCCGACCTTAGGCGAAACGTGGGCTTCGCTGCCGCTGGTTTTGTCGGCGCGCAGGGCGGCGCTCAGTTCCAGCTTCTTGACGACTGGAATGGTCGCCTCGGAGAAGACAGCGTAGTGGCTGACGGTATCCTTGACTTGCAGGCCGAAGATGCCGACCAGGTCGCCGCGCAGGACGTTGTCCGAGCTTGCCATTTCATACGATTCGCGACGCAGGTCGGTACCGACCGCAACGCTCAGAGGACCAGCTGGCAGCTGGGCAACAGCACCGGACACGGTGGCGTCGAAGAACGAAATCTTCGATTTGCCTTTGGTGGTACGGACCGGGAACATCGCTTCCAGCAGGGCTGGATCGTTTTTCTGGTCGAACTTGTAGGTGTTGTTGACAATCGCGTCGGTGTAGCCCTTGGCGCTGGTCGCGCGGGTGGCTTTGGTGGCCGACGAGGTCATGTAGCCAGCCGCCGATTTCCAATCGTAATCGCCGATGGTGCCGGTCAGTGCCAGCATCGCGCGGGTCTGGTCGGACTCGGTGCGGTTGAAGTTGAAGCCGTCGCCGGTGTCCATCAGACGCGCACGCAGTTCAACAGCCTGCGGATTGATATTGCCGTTGTTGCCAACTGGCAGTTTAGGATAGAAGAACGGACCGACCATCTTGCCGTCGACCGCGTTGTACCAGACGTTGGACGTGGTGGTGGAGAACGTGGCCAGTGGTGCGACGAGGTAATCGTTGGTCGCGCCGGCGGTGGTGATTTCAAAGTTGGCGTCGATGTTGGCGCCGATCTTGAAGTGGGTGTTGCTCATCGCCGCATAGCGCTTGTTGTTGGTCGTCAGGCCGGTGTACGGCAGCGGGTCGAATTTGCACAGCTTGTCGGCCGGGTCGATCTGGTCGGCAGGGCAGCCAGGGCGAGCAACGATCTTGGCGCTGTTGAAGAAGTAGTTACCGGTCGGCGAATAGGTGCTCTTGGCATCCCAGGTCGAATGGCCAGGGGTCTGGCGGTACCAGTCCGGGTACTTGCCGCGCATTTCACCCATGGTGTAGCCGTCGCGCTTGTAGCCTTCGAAGGTCACGTAGGTGTTGAAGCCTTGCTTGTCGATATCGCCGTAGCCGTAGATCGCCGAGGCGCTGCGGTTGCGGTTGTCCTGGAAGCCGTCGGCGGTCTCGTAGTTGACCGTGACCTTGCCGCCTTCGTAGTCCTTGCGCAGGATGATGTTGATCACGCCGGCGATAGCGTCGGAACCGTAGATCGCCGATGCGCCGTCTTTCAGGATCTCGATGCGCTCAACCGCGTCGGTCGCGATCGCGTCCAGGTTGGTGAAGTTTTCCTGGGCGCCGTCAGCCAGGCCGTAAGGCGCGATGCGGCGGCCGTTAACCAGGATCAGGGTGGAAACTTTGCCCAGGTTGCGCATTTCGATGCCGGACGCGCCGGTGGCGAAGCTACCCGAGCTGCTCGATGCCGAGCTCAGGTTGGTCGCGGTGGCGCTCGACGAACGCAGCAGGCCCAGGATGGTGTGCTGGCCGGTGCGCTCGATGTCGTCACGGGTCAGGACCTGGACCGAAGCCGAAGCTTCGACATCGGTACGCTTGATGCTGGAACCGGTGATTTCAACGCGTTGGAGCTTCGGTTCGGCTTCAGCGGCTTGCTGAGCGATGGCGTGCTGTGAGAAAGCGACGGTCAATGCGATAGCGATCGCACTTTTTTTAAAAAGTGGTTTATTCAAGAACTGCTCCCAGATGTGGTTATTTAATCTGCGCGTTCGCTATCGCCCATCGGGGGTAAGATGAACCTAGCTTTTCACGTCTGCCGTAAATTTCGCACATTGGTGGTGCGTTGAAAAGTCAAAATGCGATATTTATTACCGTTTGGTTAGTTTATTGGCGAAGGTGTTGTTTTTTGGAACGGTTGTTGCCCGGGCATACGTGCACGACTGGCAATGTTGCTTCCGGATCCGTAAACGACAATGGGGCCGGGCGCGTCCGCATTTGCGGACAGGCCCGGCCCCATCATCAGCTGGCGGGCGGGAGTAATCCCCTGCCCGCCGGCTTAAAACCGATTACTGCAGCTTGATTTCGACGTCAACGCCAGCTGGCAGGTCCAGCTTCATCAGCGCGTCAACGGTCTTGTCGGTTGGGTCGACGATGTCCATCAGGCGCTGGTGGGTACGGATCTCGAACTGGTCGCGCGAGGTCTTGTTGACGTGTGGCGAACGCAGAACGTCGAAACGCTGGATGCGGGTTGGCAGTGGGACTGGGCCCTTGACAACGGCGCCGGTGCGCTTAGCGGTGTCAACGATTTCCAGTGCGGACTGGTCGATCAGCTTGTAGTCGAAAGCTTTCAGGCGGATACGGATTTTCTGGTTTGGTGCGGACATGATATTTCCTCAAAAGAGCGAACTGACAACTATGTAGCGTCAGCAATTTTAAAAAGAACGAGTTACTACTGGAACGGCCGACATGGTATCACACCATGCCGGCCGTGTTTCATCTCAGCGCTTAAAAATTAAGCGATGATTTTAGCAACAACGCCTGCACCAACGGTACGGCCGCCTTCGCGGATAGCGAAGCGCAGACCTTCTTCCATCGCGATCGGGTTGATCAGCTTGACGGTGATCGACACGTTATCGCCTGGCATAACCATTTCTTTGTCCGCTGGCAGTTCGATCGAACCGGTCACGTCAGTCGTACGGAAGTAGAACTGTGGACGATAGTTGTTGAAGAACGGAGTGTGACGGCCGCCTTCGTCTTTCGACAGAACATAGATCTCGCCGGTGAAGTGGTTGTGCGGCTTGATCGAGCCTGGCTTCGCCAGAACCTGACCACGCTGTACGTCTTCACGCTTGGTGCCGCGCAGCAGCAGACCAACGTTGTCGCCGGCTTGACCCTGGTCCAGCAGCTTGCGGAACATTTCCACGCCGGTGCAAGTGGTCTTGACGGTGTCGGTGATACCAACGATTTCGATCTCTTCGCCGACCTTGATGATGCCGCGCTCGATACGACCGGTAACAACGGTACCGCGACCCGAGATCGAGAACACGTCTTCAACTGGCATCAGGAAGGCGCCGTCCACTGCGCGCTCTGGCGTAGGGATGTAGGTGTCCAGTGCTTCAGCCAGGGCCATGATGGCTTGCTCGCCCATTGGGCCGGTGTCGCCGTCCAGCGCCATACGTGCCGAACCTTTGACGATAGGCAGGTCGTCGCCTGGGAAGTCGTACTTCGACAACAACTCGCGCACTTCCATTTCAACCAGTTCCAGCAGTTCTGCGTCGTCGACCAGGTCGCACTTGTTCAGGAACACGATGATGTATGGAACGCCAAC
>NZ_LRON01000042.1:0-23518 GCF_001758795.1 Duganella sp. HH101
CCCATGAACCTTTACTGTAGCTTTGCATTGGACTTTGAATCAATCTGTGTAGGATAGGTGGGAGGCTTTGAAGCGGGGACGCCAGTTCTCGTGGAGCCATCCTTGAAATACCACCCTGGTTCATTTGAGGTTCTAACCTTGGCCCGTTATCCGGGTCGGGGACAGTGCATGGTAGGCAGTTTGACTGGGGCGGTCTCCTCCTAAAGTGTAACGGAGGAGTTCGAAGGTACGCTAGGTACGGTCGGACATCGTGCTAATAGTGCAATGGCATAAGCGTGCTTAACTGCGAGACTGACAAGTCGAGCAGGTACGAAAGTAGGACATAGTGATCCGGTGGTTCTGTATGGAAGGGCCATCGCTCAACGGATAAAAGGTACTCTGGGGATAACAGGCTGATTCCTCCCAAGAGTTCATATCGACGGGGGAGTTTGGCACCTCGATGTCGGCTCATCACATCCTGGGGCTGTAGCCGGTCCCAAGGGTATGGCTGTTCGCCATTTAAAGTGGTACGTGAGCTGGGTTTAAAACGTCGTGAGACAGTTTGGTCCCTATCTGCCGTGGGCGTTGGAAATTTGAAGGGGGCTGCTCCTAGTACGAGAGGACCGGAGTGGACAGACCTCTGGTGTACCGGTTGTCACGCCAGTGGCATTGCCGGGTAGCTAAGTCTGGAAGAGATAACCGCTGAAAGCATCTAAGCGGGAAACTTGCCTTAAGATGAGATTTCCCAGAGCCTTGAGCTCTTTGAAGGGTCGTTCGAGACCAGGACGTTGATAGGTCAGGTGTGGAAGTGCAGTAATGCATTAAGCTAACTGATACTAATTGCCCGTACGGCTTGTCCCTATAACCTTAGCAGGTTATGGTGAATAAGAAGTACGTTGGAACGTTCGTTGATACAACAACTTCATTACCCCATTTACTTACTTCTCCAGATTCGGAGCGCCGCTGAAAGCGTCGCTCGTACAAGTCAATGCCTGATGACCATAGCAAGTTGGTCCCACCCCTTCCCATCCCGAACAGGACCGTGAAACAACTCTGCGCCGATGATAGTGCTGCAACCAGTGTGAAAGTAGGTTATCGTCAGGCTAGTTATATAGAAAAACCCCCACCAGCCAGAACGCGCTCAAGATCGCGTTCAGTGCAGGTGGGGGTTTTTTGCGTCTGTCATGAGCGCGTCACGTAGCGCCGCTAAACTCGCCTTTTTTTCAATCGAGGCTCGTTAAGCATGAAAAACTTTTCCCTGATATCGCTCGCGGTGTTTTCCGTCCTGGCAGGCTGCGGCGGTAGCGACAACGCGGCGCCAGCTAAAACGCCGACCACCGGCGTCTTCCTGGACGGCGCGGTGGAGAACCTGGACTACGTCGCCGGCACTGCCGCGAAAGCCAGCACCTCGGCCAAGGGAGAGTTCACCTGCTATGCCGGCGATACCGTCAGCTTCAGCATCGGCGGCGTGGCATTGGGCAGCGCGCCATGTGCCGCCACCATCACGCCGTTGCAGCTGGCCGGTGTCACCGACGTCAAGGACAGCAAGGTCGTCAACCGCCTGCTGGCGCTGCAATTGCTGGACGAAGACAGCGATCCATCGAACGGCATCAAGATCGCCGCCGACGTGAAAACCGCGTTGGCCGCCAAGAGCGCAGACTTCACCATGGATGCCGCCGCCTTCAACACCGCGATGAGCGCCAACCTGACCACGGCCGGCGCCAAATACGCCGCCCGCACAATCGACGACAGCCGCCGCGCGCTGGTGCGCGAACACTTCGAAGATACGCTGGCCTCCAAGATCGGTACGCCCGTTGTCGAGTCATTCACGCAGAACACGCCACTGGGCGCAGTCGCCGTCAACGTCACGCGCTACCAGATCCAAGCTGCGGCCAGCTACTACGTACCGTACGAAGGCAGCAACGCAAAGGTTAAAGAGGACTTCCCTTTGGGCTTCCTGCCATCCTACGGATCGTCGCTGGCCTTCAAGGGCACCAACGCCAATGGCGATCTGGAGTTCTACGGCCTGACCGACCGCGGCCCGAACGGCGACGGTCCTAACCTGCCGTCGCTGAGCGGCGGCGGTGTCTCCGGCGCCAAGATCTTCCCATCGCCGAGCTTTACGCCGTCGTTCGGCGTGATCGCCGTCGGCAAATCCGGCGCGGTGCTGACGTCGTCGACACCGATCAAAGTCTCCGCCACGGTCAACGCTTCCGGCCTGCCGGTCGCACCGGGTGCGGTTGGCAACTCCGCCGAGCTGCCGGTGATGGATGCCCTGAAGTACGATGCCACCAGCAAGGCCACCTTCAACGCCGGCGGCCTGGATACCGAAGCCATCGTGGTCGACAAGAAGCGCAACGTGCTGTGGATCTCCGACGAATACGGCCCGTTCATCATCAAGCTCGATCCGGCCACCGGCATCATCCTCAACAAGTACGCGCCGGGCAGCGGCCTGCCGGACATCTTCCTGAAGCGCCGCGCCAACCGCGGCATGGAAGGTCTGACGCTGGACACCAGCACCGACAAGTTGCACGGCTTCCTGCAAAGTCCACTCACCGACGGCAGCGCGACCTATTCGGTGACGGGCAAGAGCGAGGCGATCGAACGCTACGCGCGTTTCACGCGTTGGGTGGAGTTCGATCCCACCACGGGCACCTCGGGCAAGATGTACGCGTACCCACTGGACGCCGCCGATTATCAGGACGGCCGTACCGGCAACGCCAAGCTGGGCGACCTTGTCGCACTGGGCAACGGCAAGTTCATCGTGATCGAGCAGGGCGCTGCGCCGAACGGCAAAGTGTTCAACAAGTTGATGCTGGTGGAGATAGGCGCGGCGACCGATATCGCCGGCTCGGCCTACAACGTCAAGACGTCTGACCTGGAGAAGAGCAGCATGAGCGGCACTGCCATCAACGGCGCCGACTGGAAAGCAGTGACGACGCTGAAGAAAACCCTGCTGCTGGACCTGAACGCAATCGGCTGGATGGCGGAAAAAGCGGAAGGCCTGACCATCGTCGACGGCAATACGCTGGCACTGGCCAACGATAACGACTTCGGCATGAAGACCAAAGTGTTCACCGCAGCCGGCGTGGCGGTGGATGATGCGGATGTCACCAAGTGCAATGTCGATGCGGCTGGCGCCATCATCACCAGCACTGCGGCGGGCTGCAATGCCGCGAACACGATCCGCGTTGCGCGCGGCGAGGACCGCGAGCGTCCAAGCCGTCTGTGGCTGATCAAATTCACCAAGGCGCTGACGGCGTTTTGATGAAGAGGCGGGCCAGGCGGCCCGCCTTTTTTACTTCGCGACGGCGTTCTGCTCGGCGATCAGTTTGGCGATTTGCGAATCGGTCTTCACCGGTTCGATCAGCAGCACCTGCTGACGGTTGAGCAGCATGCGGTCCGGGTTGTGGGCTTCGCCGCCACGCTTGATCAGCACACTGGTGATGGCCTTCGTCTCGGGATTCTGCCGGCCCTGGATGTAGAACACATCCCGCAGCGTCAGGTAGTCGCCGTCGGCGGGTTCCAGGCGACCGTAGAACATCTGGCCGTTGATCAGCGCCACCGCCTGATATGGCGTTTGCGTCGTTGGCCCCTGCTGGCCGTGCGTTCCCTGATAGGCGATGAAACTCAGCGCCACCGCGATGATGGCCGTGGCGAGCGCCGTCGTGCGGCCGGTTATGTTGTGCATAGGTGTCTCCCGATTTGAAAAGCAGCGCGGCAGCATAGCAGCTTGCGCGCACGTCGCACAGGCGCCGTGCAAGCGCGCCACAACGTCACGGGCATGTCATAAATTTATGGGATATTGAAGGTTTGCTCACACAATATCCGGGACAAACCATGCCGTTCGCGCTGTTGAAACCTCACTCCGCCATTCAATTCTTGCTGCTGGCTGCGGCCTTGCCGCTGAGCGCTTCCGCAGCCAGTCCGGTGATCGTCTTCCCCGGTACGCTGGGCAACGCCAACACCGATGCGCAAACGCTGGACAAGAACCAGACCGGCACCATCACCACGACCGGATCGCTGACGGTCGGAGGCGGCGCGGTGGCTGTCACCATCACCGGCAAGAACGCGACGCTGGATAACCAGGGCCTGATCAGCCAGACCGGCAACGGCCGCGTGGTCCGCGATAACACCGGCGTCACCGGCCTGGTCATCATCAACGGCAGCGCCGCCAACAAGGCCGCGAAGATGCTGGCCGCCGATGGCGACGTGATCCAGATGAACAAGGCCAATGCCAGTGTCACGCTGACCAACTACGGCTCGATGATCTCGGATAACGCCAGTGCTGGCGGTTCGCAGGTGGTGGACTTTGCCGCCATCGCCTCCGGCGCGAACATCGTAAACAACTATGGCCTGCTGCAGGCGAAGGAGGCGGACTCGGTGCGGACCGGTGTGGGCGGCGTGGTGAACAACTACGGCTCCATCGTCTCGACCACCAGCACCGGCAGCGGCAGCGATGGCATCGATGCGCAGAATAACAGCGGCGCGGTCATCCTCAACGGCGCGACCGGTTTGATCGACGGCGGCCGCCACGGCATCACCGGCGGCCAGAAGGATGGATCGCAGTCCTTCATCATGAGCATCACCAACGCGGCGGGCGGCGTTATCCGGGGCAGCAATGGCTCGGGCTTCAACCTGGACGGCGTTAATGGCAAGCAGATCGCCACCATCGTCAATCACGGCACCATCATCGGCACCGGTGTGACGGGCGACGGCGACGGCCTGGATATCGACGGCATCGCCAACGTCACCAACACCGGCATCATCCGCTCGGCCAACGCCTTCAGCGCGCCCGCCGACGGCCTGGCATACAGCGAAGGCCTGAGCGTCGGCGGCGGCGTGATCGTCAACTCCGGCACCATTGAGGGACTGGTCGCGGCAGGGAATACCAACGCCGTCGGACGCGGCATCACGCTGGCCGGCAACGACATCAGCGGCGCACCGGCCGGCACGCGCGAAGGCCTGTATGGCAATGCCACCATCACCAACCAGCAGGGTGGCTTGATACGCGGCCAGAGCGACTCGGCCATCGTCGCCGTGGGCGCGGCCAGCGGGTACGTCGTCACCATCAACAACAACGCCGGCGCCACCATCCAGGGCGGCGGCATCGTCAACGCCGCTATCAAGACCGGTGCGGACAACACGGTGATCGTCAATGCGGGCATCGTCAACGGCGCCAGCAGCGGCAAGGCGATTGAGATGGGCAGCGGGAAAAACAGCCTGACCATCACCGGCGGCAGCATCGCCGGCAGCATCAATGGCGGCAGCGGCGGCAGCAATACCATGGTCGTCAATCCGGGCGCGGGCAATAGCTTCTCGTATGCAGGCTCGATCTCGAATTTCAGCAATGTCGAGATCAAGAGCGGCGCAGTGGTTCTGTCGGGCGCGAGCACCTACAGCGGCGCCACGCAGATCAGCAGCGGCGTGCTGACCTTGGAGGGCGCGAACCGCCTGTCGGCCGATAGCGCGCTGGTGCTGAACGGCGGTAAGCTGCAGCTGGCCGGCGCCGGTGGCGCGAACGGACAGACCTTTGCCAGCCTGTCGCTGACGGATAGCTCGTCGGTGCAGCTGGGCGGTTCGTCGCTTACTTTCAATGGCTTGGGCGCCATCGTCAACGGCAAGACGCTGTCGTTCACCGAGGCCGCGTCGGGCGCCTACGCCTTCCGTCTGCTGGGCGACGTGACCGGCGATGCAGGCTTCCTGCAACTGGTTGGCGCCACCAGCATCAACGGCCTGGCGGTACGCTATCGTTTCGACGGCGCGTACACGAACGCGATGGCCGTGCCGGAGCCCGCCAGCTATGCGATGCTGTTGGCCGGCCTGGGCATGGTGGGCGCGATGGCACGCCGTCGCAGGCAAGTCAGTTAAGCGGCGCTGCCTTTGCTGATGCTCTCGCCATCCTGTTCGCGCAAGGACCAGAAGGTCAACGAGGACAGGATGGTGAGCACCGCCAGCGTCAGGAAGGCGTGATGCAGGGCGCCGGTGAGCGCCACGCGATTCGATTGCGGCAGGTCGCCGAGGAACCAGCCGGTGATCAGCGAGCCGGTGGCCAGGCCGAAACTCATCGACAGCTGCTGCATCGAACTGGCCATGGTGCTGGCCATGCTGGAATCGGCGCTCTCCACGTCGGCGTAGGCGATGCTGTTCATGGCGGAGAATTGCAGCGAATTGAAGAAGCCCAGGCACAGGCTGATCATCACGATCAGATACAGCGGAGTTCCCTGCTGGACGAACGAGTACATGCTGATGGTCAGGCCGATCAGCACCGTGTTGACGGTGAGGACCTGGCGATAGCCGAAGCGGCCCAGCACGCGCACTGAAATGAACTTCATACCCATGGCGGCAGCGGCGGATGGCATCATCAGCAGACCCGATTGCCAGGCCGGCAAACCCAATCCCAGTTGATACAGCAGTGGCAGCAGGAACGGCAGGCCGCCGATGCCGATGCGCGTGATGAAGCCGCCGACCACGGATACGCGGAAGGTGCGGATCTTGAACAACGCCAGTTGCAGCAAGGGGAAGGCCGCATCCCTGGCATGCCATACGTAGGCGGCGAGCAGGCTGCAGGCGATGAACAGCAGCACCGCTGCGGACGTGACGTCGATCTGGTGTTCGCCGAAAACCTCCAGCAGCCATGACAGCAGCGCCACGCCGGTTCCGAACAAGACCAGGCCGACCAGATCCAGCGGCCGCTCGCCGTCGCCGCGATAGTCCGGCATGTAGCGGTGCGCCAGGAAGATCGCCACCACGCCGACCGGCACGTTGACGAAGAAGATATCGCGCCATGTCAGCCAGTGCACGATCAAGCCGCCGACGGTGGGGCCGAGCAGGGGGCCGATCAGCGCGGGAATGATCACGAAGTTCATCGCCGCCAGCAGTTCGGATTTTGGGAAGGTGCGCACGATGGTCAGGCGGCCGACCGGCATCATCATTGCCGCGCCCAAGCCCTGCAACAGCCGGGCCGCCACCAGCATCGGCGAATTGACCGACAGGCCGCACAGCACCGACGCCACCGTGAATATCGCCACCGCGCTCATGAAAACGCGGCGTGTCCCGAAGCGGTCCGCCATCCAGCCACTGATCGGGATCGACACGGCCAGGCTGAGGATGTAGCTGGTGACGACGGCCTTCAGGCTGAGGGGAGTCACTTGCAGGCTGGCCGCCATGCTGGGAATCGCAGTGTTGACGATGGTGGAGTCCAGCTGCTCCATGAACAGGGCGGTAGCAACCACCCATGGAAGGTAGCTCTTGGCGGCGGTGGTATTCATACAGCCGATTGTCACACAAAAGCCACAGGAAGGTCATAAGGCCGTCATTAATCGGGCGTAAGTTGGCGCACATCGAAATGGCCGATGGAGTTGATATGGACGCTAAGTCGCTGTTCCCAGGTCGTCGTGGATTTATCCGGCAGATGGGCGCCACTGCCTTGCTGGGTGTTGGCGCAGGTGCTGGCCTGAGCGGTTGCAGCAGCACGGCGGCCAGCATCGCCGACGGCGCTGCGATCGGTTTCGATCATGGTGTGGCCAGCGGCGATCCGCTCGGCGACCGTGTGATACTGTGGACCCGCGTGACGCCACGCCGCAGCGATGAAAGCGGCGACGTTGCCGTCCGCTGGCAGATGGCCACCGATCCTGCGATGCAGATGGTGGTCGCCAACGGCAGCGTGACCACATCGGCGCAGAAGGACTACACCGTCAAGGTGGACGCCGCCGGACTGCTGCCGGGCCATGTGTACTACTACCAGTTCGCCGTCGATACGGTGAAGTCGACCGTCGGACGCACCAAGACGCTGCCGCGCGGAGATGTGCGCCAGGTGCGGCTGGCGGTGTTCTCCTGCTCGAATTATCCGTCCGGTTACTTCAACGTCTACGCCGACGCCGCGCGCCAGGACGACATCGACGCCGCGCTGCATATCGGCGACTACATCTACGAATACGAAAGCACCGGCTACGCCTGTGGCAACGCGGAGGCGCTGGGGCGCGTATCGGAGCCGCGCGAACTGCTGCTGCGGCTGGACGATTACCGCCGTCGCTACGCTCAGTATCGTACCGATCCCGATTTGCAGGCGGTGCATGCGGCGATGCCCTTCATCGCCGTGTGGGACGATCACGAATTCGCCGACGATACCTGGCGCGACGGTTCGGCCGAGCACAAGGCCACCGAGTACGGCCCCTTCACGCTGCGCAAGGTGGCGGCTATGACGGCTTATCACGAGTGGATGCCGATCCGCGCCCCAGATCCGGCATCGCCTGAAAAAATCTATCGCTCGTTCGACTTCGGTGGTGTGGTGTCGCTGCACATGCTCGATACGCGCCTGATCGGCCGCGACCAGCAGCTGATGATGTCGTCCTACTACGATGAGCACAAGCGCTTTAATGTGGAGAAGTACAAGCACGACGTCTGCTCGCCGCGCCGGCAGATGATGGGCGCCGAGCAGATGGCATGGCTGGAGCGTCAGGTGAGTGGCTCTAATGCGCGCTGGCAGATGCTGGGCCAGCAGGTGCTGATGGCGCGCATGGAGTATCCGACCGCCGTCGCCATGGGCGAATGCAATTGCACCGATTATTCGGCGTTGAAGAAGCGTGCCGCCGCCGATCCCTCCTGCGTCAGCAAGCGTGAACAGCGCTGGCTGTCCGCGCCGACGCTGCCCTGCTATATGGATTCGTGGGACGGTTATCAGAACGACCGTGAGCTGGTGTTCGCCATGATGCAGCGGCACCGCAAGAACATGGTGGTACTGGCAGGCGATACGCACAATGCCTGGGCCAGCGACCTGCATGACGCGCAAGGCCAGCAGGTTGGCGTGGAGTTTGCGACGGCGTCGGTGTCGTCGCCGGGGATGGAGGGCGCTTATCCGGACCGCGATCCCGAGGATGTGGCGAGCATGATGGTGGATCTGATCGAGCCGTTGTACTACGCGCAGACCAGCAAGCGCGGTTACATGATCGTCACCGCCAGCCACGAGCAGGTGCGCTGCGACTGGCGGTTTGTCGATACCGTTTTCAAGCACGAGTTCACGGCGGCGACGGAGCGCAGCCTGCGCACCTTGGCGGGGCCGGGCAACCGCCGTATCGAGGAATGCAGTAGCGTTTAGGCGATGACGGCGGGATTGTCCCAGCTGTCCTCGAACATGATGTCCGACAGCGGCCGGCGCTGGTCCCATTTTTCCAGTTCCAGCATGGGCGCGGTGTAGAACTCATGCACATGGCCGACGCACAACACGGCGATCGGCTGGCTACCGTCTGGCATGCCGCAGATGTCGCGCAGCTGCTGCGGATCGAACATCGACACCCAGCCCGCACCTACGCCTTCCGCGCGTGCCGCCAGCCAGAAGTTCTGCAGTGCGCAGGAGGCGGAAGCCAAATCCATCTCCGGCATGGTGCGGCGGCCGAACACATATTGGTCGCGCTTGTCGATCAGGCCCACCACCAGTACTTCGGCGCAGGCCAGTATGCCTTCCACCTTGAGCTGCATGAATTCTTCGGCGCGTTTTCCCAGTGCTTCAGCGGTCCTGATGCGCTCTTCGTTCACGTGCCGGTGTATCTGCGTGCGCAGCGCGGGATTGGCGATGCGAATGAAGCGCCATGGCTGCATCAGGCCGACGCTTGGGCCGTTGTGGGCAGCCGCGATGAAGCGCTCCAGCTGTCCCGGTACCAGCGGACCAGGCTTGAAGTGGCGGACATCGCGCCGTTCGCGGATAGCGCGGTAGACGCCTTCGATTTCAGCCTGCGCGAAGGCGTGCGGATTGACGACTGTGCTCATGCGGATGGAGCCTTTTCATGCAATGCCAGCAGCGCATCCAGCAGCGGCTGGGTGGCGTCGGCGATGCGATCCAGGCTGGCCTCGCGCAGTGCGCTGGTGTCCACGGTGTTTTCAGTTTGCAGGCCGGCCCAGCGCAGCAGAGCGCTGCTGGCTTGCGGCGTGTCGAACAGGCCGTGCAGGTAAGTGCCGAGGATCTGTCCATCGGCCGAACGCGCGCCTTCGGGGCGGCCATCGATGATGAAGGCCGGGGTATCGAGCGCGCCGCCGGTCGAGGTGCCCATATGGATTTCGTAGCCGCTGACACTGGCCTGGTCCGCATCGAAGGCGCACACACCCTGTACCTGCACCAGCCGTTTGTCGGCGGTCATTTCGGTGCTCATGTCGAGCAGGCCGAGCGCCGGCGAGGTGCCGGCCTTGCCCTCCATGCCCAACGGATCGGTCACGCTGTGGCCCAGCATCTGGAAGCCGCCGCAGACGCCGATCACCTTGCCGCCGTAGCGCAGGTGGCGGGCGATCTGCTCCGGCCAGCCCTGGGCGCGCAGCCAATCCAGATCGCCACGCGTGTTCTTGCTGCCCGGGAGGATGATCAGGTCGGCTGCAGGTATCGGCTCGCCCTGGCGCACGAAGCGAAGGTCGACGTCCGGGTGGGCGCGCAGGGCGTCGAAATCGGTGTGGTTGCTCATGCGCGGCAGGCTGGGGACCACCACGCGGAATGCGCCGCGCGAGGCTTGCACCGGCTGGACGGCGTCTTCGGCATCGAGGAACAGACCGTGCAGGTAGGGCAGCACTGCCAGTACCGGCTTGCCGGTCTGCTGTTCCAGCCATTCCAGGCCTGGCTCCAGCAGTTTGATATCGCCCCGGAAGCGGTTGATGACGAAGCCGATGGTGCGTGCGCGTTCGCTCTCCGACAGGCAGGACAGCGTGCCGACGATGTGCGCGAACACGCCTCCACGGTCGATGTCCGCCACCAGTATCACCGGGCAGTCGACCTTTTCGGCGAAGCCCATGTTGGCGATGTCGCGGTCGCGCAGATTGATTTCCGCCGGGCTGCCCGCGCCTTCGACCACCACGCTGTCGTACTGCGCCAGCAGGCGTTCGTGCGATTCCAGCACGGCCTGCATCGCCACGGTTTTGTATTGGTGATAGTCGCGCGCATTCATCTCGGCGCGCACCTTGCCGTGGATGATGACCTGGGCGCCGATGTCGCTCGATGGCTTGAGCAGCACCGGGTTCATGTCGGTATGCGGCGCCACGCCGGCGGCGATGGCTTGCAGCGCCTGGGCGCGGCCGATCTCGCCGCCGTCCGCCGTGACGGCGCTGTTGAGCGCCATGTTCTGCGGCTTGAACGGCGCGACGCGCACGCCCCGGCGCTTCAGCAGCCGGCACAGGGCTGCAACGACGGTGCTCTTGCCCGCATCGGAGGTGGTGCCCTGAACCATCAGGGTCGAATAAGGGAAGTTCATATCAGTTCTTGCGGTGCTGTCGCGCCAGTTCCAGTTTTTCGCACATGGCGGTGGTGCCGGCGACCATGCGGGGGCCGGCGCGGTTCAGCAGTTCGCCGTCGAGTGTGAACAGGTTGTCGTTGCGGACCGCTTTCATCGTCGTGTAAGGCTTCCACAGACCCACGCCACCGTAGTTCTTTTCGCTGGTGCCGAAGATCGCCTCGGGATCGGCCTGCAGCACCGCTTCGTTGCTGACCACCGGCGCCGTCACTTTCAGGTCGGCGAAGATGTTGACGCCGCCGCACAGACGCATGGCGTCGCTGACGATGGAGGTGCCGTTCAAAGTGTAGAGCGGCTTGTCCCACACCTGGTAGAACATCCGCACCGGCGGACGGTTGCCGTATTGCTTGGCCAGCGCGGCGAACTTCTGGCGGATCTCGGCGGCGGCAGGCTGCGCGACGGCCTCGGTGCCCATCAGCTGGCCGAGGCGCAGCACGTTGTCGGCGATGCCGTCCAGTTTAGTCGGCTCGCTGTGGAACATCGGGATATTCAGCTGGCGCAGCGTTTCGATCTGGCGTTCGGAGGCGCCGTGCATCCAGATGACGATCAGGTCTGGCTTCATGGCGATCACGCGTTCCATGTCGACCTGGCGGTTGTCGCCGACGCGCGGCAGTTTCTTTGCCGCTTCCGGGTAGTCGCTGTAGGTCACTGCGCCGACGATCTTGTCGCCGCCGCCGGCCGCGTACAGCAGCTCGGTCACGTGCGGCGCCATGGCGATGATGCGCTGCGCGGGCTTTTGCAGTGTGACGACGTTGCCGTCGTCGTCGCGCACCGTGATGGCGGCATGGGCGCTTGCCGCCATGGCCAGCATCGTCAGGCTCGCCAGCAGTTTGATCGTCGGTTTGTTCATATTGGTTCCTTGTTGATCCATTCTTTCAATGCCGATTCCAGGCGCTGCCATCCCGCTTCGTCGGGCGGCAGGCCGAGGCGGATGCCGCGCGCGGCCTGCTTGAACAGGCGCACCCATATGCCGCGTTCCGCCAGGTGCTGCCAGAAGGCTTCGGCGCGGTCTTCGCTCCACCATTGAAACAGCGCTGTGCCGGTGGCGCGGATGCCGTGCGCCGCCAGCAGCTGTTGCAGGCGTTGGCCGCCGGCGAGCAGTTGCTGCAGTGTGTTTTGCTGCCATGGCTGGTCGCGCAGGGCGGCCAGGGCGATGTGCTGCGCCGGGCCGCTGACGGCCCATGGGCCCAGCAGGTCGGCCAGCTCGCGCAGCAGGTCCGCATGGGCCGCCACAAAGCCGAGCCGGATGCCGGCCAGTCCGAAGAATTTTCCGACCGAGCGCAGGACGATCAGGCCAGGCTGCCCGCTGTGCGCGGCGACGCTGTTGTGCTGCGCCGTGTCACCGAAGGCTTCGTCGACCACCAGCCAGCCGCCGCGCGCCGCCAGTTGCCCCGCCCATTGCAGGAGCTGGGCGGCGGGGATGCTGGCGCCGGTCGGGTTGTTGGGGTTGCAGACGACGAGGACGTCGCTGTCGGCGACCGCTGCGTCCAGCGCGTCATATGGCGTCTGGGTCAGCGTGTGTCCGTGGCCGCTCCAGTGGTGCGCGTGTTCGGCATAGGATGGCGCGGCGACGGTGACGCGCGACGGTTTGCGCAAGCGGGGCAGGGCCTGGATGGCGGCCTGGGTGCCGGCGACCGGCAGCATCAACGGTGCGCCGTAGTAGGCGGAAGCGGCCAGCGCCAGTTCGGGATCTGGTTCCGGCAGACGGTGCCACGCGTTGCCAGGCAGTGCGGGCGCGGGATACCAGTGGGGATTGAGGCCGGCGGACAGGTCCAGCCAGTCGTCGCGGCCGAAGCGCAGCGCGGCGTCGCGCAGATTGCCTCCGTGTTCAAGCATGGACCATCTCCATCCATGCCGCGACGGCGCAGGCGACGGCCAGCCACAGCATCGTGGTGCGCGCGACCAGGCGCCATGCGCGGCTGATGTCGGCGCCGGTGGCCGGCAGGCCTTCGCCGAGTGGCGGGCGGTGTTCGATTTCGCCGTCGTAGATGGCGGCGCCGCCCAGCTGCACGCCGAGCGCGCCGGCGCCGCTCGACATCACCGGCCCTGCATTCGGGCTGCTCCAGGCCGGGGCCTGTGTGCGCCAGCACTGCCAGGCGCGCAGCTTGCCCTGGAGTCCGGGCGCCAGCAGCACGTAGGACAGCGCGGTCAGGCGTGCCGGAATGTAGTTGAGCGCATCGTCGATGCGGGCGGCGGTGCAGCCGAATTGCAGCAGGCGCGTGGTGCGGTAGCCCCACATCGCATCCAGCGTGTTCGCCATGCGGAACAGTACCGCGCCGGGGCCGCCGGCGACGATGAACCAGAACAGCGTACCGAAGACGGCGTCGTTGCCGTTTTCAAGCAGGGATTCGGCGCTGGCCTTGGTCAGTTCTATTTCGCTGGCGCTGGCGGTATCGCGGCTGACGATGCGGGCGGTCAGCAGGCGGGCATTGGGAAGATCGCTTTGCGCCAGCGCGTCGGCGATGGGCAGGTTGTGGTCGCGCAGGCTGCGCAGGCCGAGGCAGAAGTACAGCATAACGGCGTGTGTGATCCAGATCCAGGGCTGGGCGGCATTGATCCCCACAACTAGCAGTGTGGCGGCGGCGGTCAGCGGCAGTACCGCCAGCGCCCAGGCAAGCGCCCCGCGCCAGAAGCGCAGGCCCCCGCAGTTGAGGCGCCGTTCCAGCGCCATCGCCAGGTTGCCGAAGCCGACCAGAGGGTGCCAGCGCCGCGCTTCGCCCAGCGCCAGGTCGAGCAGAACGCCGGCGACCATCAGCAAGGCGATGACGCCAAAGCTCAAACCTGTCAGCACGAAGATCCTTTTAACACCAGCGGCAGCCCGGCGGCGACGAAGACCGCGCGGTCGCATATGGCTGCCATGGCCTGGTTCAGTCGCCCCTGTTCGTCCATGAAGCAGCGCGAGATGGCGCCGAACGGCATGATGCCCATGCCGACTTCGTTCGATACCAGCACGATGTCGCTGGTGCACTTGGCCAGCGCGCTGACCAGCATGTCCTGCTGTTCGTGGAACAGGGCCGGCAGCGCGATCTCGCCGACCTCCGGATACTCCTCGCCGCCGCTGAACAGCAGGTTGCTGAGCCACAGCGTCAGGCAGTCGACCAGGATCAGGCGGTCCGGCGAGGACCAGCGCAGCAGCTGGTTGCCCAGGGCAAGCGGCTCTTCGACAGTGATCCATTCGCTGGGCCGGCCGGCGCGGTGATGTTCGATACGGGCGGCCATTTCGGCGTCGCCTGCGGTGGCGGTGGCGATGTAGACGACTTCCTTGCCCGATTCGATGGCCAGGCGATCGGCGTATCCGCTTTTACCTGAGCGTGCGCCGCCCAGAACCAGTGTACGTGTCATGCTGCGCTCCTTGAAAACAGGGCGGCGACGGCCGCCGGATTTGATGGAAAATAGGCGTGAAAATACGAAGCTGCCAGAGATCCTACGCGGTACCAGGCTTCACCCTGTACGGCGGATGGATGTTTGATAGTGTACGCCGCAGGCTCCACTGTTGTCTCCAGTTTGGAGTAATGGAACGTGTGTCCGCGCAGGACGCCCTGCGCCGTCGTCAGCCCCTGCGAGCCTAGGCCGGCCAGGCGGGCCTGCATCGCCACAGCCCCGGGCAGCAGGCCGGCCATCGCCCATACCGCGCCGGCCTGGTCGGCCAGCGTATCGGCCAGCGCCATCATGCCGCCGCATTCGGCGACGATGGGCGTTCCGGCTGCATGCGCGGCGCGGATCGACGCCTGCCATGTGGACGCCTGCGACAGCGCTTCAGCGTGCAGTTCGGGATAACCGCCCGGCAGGTACACGGCGGTCGCTTCCGTCGGCACCGGTTGGTCGGCCAGCGGCGAGAAGAAGGTCAGCGTCGCGCCGAGTTGGCGCAAAGTGTCCAGGTTGGCCGGGTAGATGAACATGAAGGCCGGGTCGCGGGCCACGGCGATGGTCTGCCCGGCCAGCAGCGGCGGCTGCGGTTCTGTGGCCGGCGGCACCTCGATGCGCACGGGGCGCAGGCGTTCCCAGGCCGCCTCGTCGAACATCAACTGGTCCGCCAGATTGTCGAGCAGTTGGTCGATGTCGCCGATTTCGCCCGGCAGTACCAGGCCGAGGTGCCGTTCGGGCAGCGATTTCGCCTGGCGCGGCAAGGTCGCAAACAGTGGAATATCGCGCAGCGAGGCCGCCACCATTTTTGCGTGGTTCTCGCTGGCGACGCGGTTGGCGATCACGCCCGCCATCTCCACCGGGCCGTAGTCGCGCAGGCCGTGCACCAGCGCGCCGGCGGTTTGCGCCATGGCGCCGGCGTCGATCACCGCCATCACAGGCACGCCGAATTCGCGCGACAGGTCGGCGGACGACGGCGTGCCGTCATACAGTCCCATCACGCCTTCGATCAGTATCACGTCCGCTTCGGCGGCGGCTTGCGCCAGTTGGCGGCGGCACAGGTCATGGCCGACCATCCACAAGTCCAGCGAGCGCACGGGCGCACCGCTGGCGCGCTCCAGCAGCATCGGGTCGATGAAGTCCGGGCCGCATTTGAATACGCGCACCCGTTTGCCCTGGCGTGCCAGTTTGCGCGCCAGCGCGGCGGTGACGGTGGTCTTGCCCTGGCCCGAGGAGACGGCGGCCACCAGCAGGGCTTTGACTTCGATGTGCGTCGCCATTACCACTCGGTCCCGGCCTGTGCGCCGATGCCGGCCTTGAAGGCGTGCTTGACGACTTCCATTTCGGTGACGGTATCGGCGATGGCGATCAACTCCGGCGGCGCGCCGCGTCCGGTGATGACGACGTGCTGCATCGCCGGACGGGCCAGCAGGTCGTTGATGACGGTCTCCACGTCCAGGTAGCGGTACTTGAGGGCGATATTCAGTTCATCGAACACCACCAGGCCGATCTCCGGATCGGCCAGGAAGCGCTTGGCCTGTTCCCAGGCCAACTGCGCTTTTTCGATATCGCGTTCGCGGTTCTGGGTTTCCCAGGTATAGCCTTCGCCCATCGAGTGGAAGCTGACTTCTTCGGGGAAGCGGCGCAGGAACAGCTCTTCGCCGGTCTGCATCGCGCCTTTGATGAACTGCACCACACCGACCTTCATGCCGTGGCCCATGGCGCGTATCACCATGCCGAAGCCGCTGGAGCTTTTGCCCTTGCCGTTGCCGGTGTTGACGATGATGATGCCGATCTGCTTGTCGGCGGAGGCGATCTTGGCGTCGATGATGGCCTTCTTTCGCTCCATGCGTACGCGGTGGCGCTCGTTCAGTGCTGCGGTTTGTTCGTCGATGTCGCCGGTATTCTGTTGGTTCATGCAATGTCCTCGGATGGGATGAAGATGCTGCGCTTGCCGTGCTGGAGGATGTCGATCGGATGGCCGAGATAATCGCTGAGGATCTCGGCCCGCATCACTTCCGCCGTGGTGCCGGCCAGCCAGCGGCCGTCGCCCATCAGCAGCAGCGCGTGGGTGGAGACGCTGTGCGCCAGCGTCAAATCGTGGCCGATCATGATGGCGGTCTTGCCCTGCTCGCGGCACAAGCGCGCCAGCAGGCTCATAACGCTGACCTGGTGCGCCAGGTCCAGCGCATTGGCCGGTTCGTCGAGCAGCAGCAGCGGCGTATCCTGCGCCAGCATGGCGGCGATGGCCACGCGCTGGCGTTCGCCGCCGGACAAGGTGCGCAGGTCGCGCTCGGCCAGGTCGGCCACTTCCATCGCTTCCAGCGATTTCAACGCGATGGCGTGGTCGTCGCTGCCTTCCCAATAACGGTTGTCGTGATACGGGTGGCGCGCCGACAGCACGGTTTCGATGACGCTGTAGGCGAAGGCATCGCTGCGGCTTTGCGCCAGGAAGGCGCGCTGGCGTGCCAGCTCGGGCAGCGGCCAGTCGGGCAGGGCGCGGTTCTGGATGGTGACATAGCCGCTGTCGGGATCACGCAAGCCGGCCAGGGTCTTCAACAGGGTGCTCTTGCCGGCGCCGTTGCGGCCGATGACGCTCCAGCATTCGCCTTCGCGCACATGCCAGTTCAGATCCGCGATCAGCTGGCGGCGGCCGATTTTTAATGAGAGATTGTGAGTGCCTATCATTATTTGCGCAGCCGGTGAAGTTGATACAGGAAGACCGGGGCGCCGATCAGCGCCGTGACGACACCCACCGGCAGCTGTTGCGGCGCGATGATGGTGCGGGCCAGCGTGTCGGCCAGCAGCAGGAAGCTGCCGCCGGCCAGCGCCGCCGCCGGTATCAGCACGCGGTGGTCCGGGCCGACGGCGAAGCGGCAGGCATGCGGTACGATCAGGCCGACGAAGCCGACGCTGCCCGCGCTGGTGACGGCGCTGGCGGTCAGCAGGCCGGAAACGAAGAACAGGCCCTTGCGCAGCGCGCCGACGCGGATGCCCAGCGTGGCTGCAGCTTCGGCGTGCAGCGCCATCACGTTCATGGAGCGGGCGCTGCGCAGTGCGAATACCAGGGCGCCTGCTAGCACTATCCATGGCAGCGCGCGCATTGGTGCGCCGGCCAGGTCGCCGATCATCCAGAACACCATGCTGCGCAAGCGGCTTTCCGGGGCGATGGACAGCATCAGCGTCACCAGCGCCATGCAGGCGGAAGACAGGATCACGCCGGTCAGCAGCAGCAGGGCGGTGCCGCCGTCGGCCGCCGCGCCGCCGCGCAGGTCGCGCC
This sequence comes from Duganella sp. HH101, assembly GCF_001758795.1. NCBI lineage: Bacteria > Pseudomonadati > Pseudomonadota > Betaproteobacteria > Burkholderiales > Oxalobacteraceae > Duganella > Duganella sp. HH101. The sequence goes on from NZ_LRON01000042.1 coordinate 17,890, forward strand.
GGGCCAGCAGATACAACATCATCGAGACGGCGACCGCGCCGGCGAAGGCCGAGGCGTCGACCATCCAGATGGCGCAGCCGAACAGCAGCGCTGCCAGCGCGCCGACCGAGGCGCCGGCGGAAATGCCAAGCACATAGGGATCGGCCAATGGGTTGCGCAGCAGCGCCTGCATCATCACCCCCGCCAGCGACAGGGCCGAGCCGGTGACGAAGGCGGTCAGCGCGCGGCTCAGGCGCAGGTCGAGCAGGGTCGATGCCAGGGTTTGGGTCTGGCCATGCAGCAGTTCACCGATTGCTGCGGGAATGTCAGAGAGGGGAATCGAGACCGAACCGGTCATGCCCGAGAAAATGAGGCTGGCAAACGCGAACAGCACCAACCCGATCAGGGTGATGGCGGCGCGCTGTCGCAGGTTGCGGGAGAAAGAATGCATGCACTGCTTTCAAAAAAGAGAGGCTGCCGGGCGCGCGGCGGATGCGCTCCACGCCCGGCAGGTTACACCATTACTGCTTATTTGTAGCCGTAGCGGATGCCGGCGAACAGCTTGGACATTGGCGTGGCGTAGTTGCGCGCCAGGTCGTACTGTTTGTCGTTGATGTTGTTCCAGCGGACCAGCGCCGACCAGTCACGGTTGAAGTGATAGGTCGCGTACAGGTTGACCAGGCCATAGCCGCCCAGGCGGTTATTGTTGGCTGCATCGTCATAGCGGTCGCCGGACAGCTGGAGCTCCACGCCGGCCTTCCAGGCGCCGGCGCTGTAGTCGGCCAGCAGGTTGCCGTGTTTTTTGGCGCGACGTTGCAGGCGCTTGCCGCTGGTTTCGTCCTTCGGGTCTTGCAGGTCGACGTTGGCGGCGAGGTTGAAGCGGCCCAGTTGCTGGCTCGCGGACAGCGTCAAGCCTTCAAGCAGGGCGTGGTTGACGTTGTAGGCGCAACCGCTGGTGTAGCCGGCGGAGCCGAACGGGCACGGGTTGGTGTTGACCAGCAGGTCGGTCAGGCGATTGCGATAGTAGCTGGCGCTGAGTGCGGTGGCGCCGCTGTCGTAGCGCAGACCGATTTCGGCGTTCTTGCCCAGCTCCGGCTTGTTGCGTGGATTGCCGTAGGACGGGTAGTACAGCTCATTGTAGGTCGGTGCGCGGAAGCTGGTGCCATAGCTGGCGGTGGCGCGCAGCGCCTGCGTGAAGTTGTAGCCATAGCCGAGGGAGCCGGTGGTCTTCGCGCCGTACATCGATTTGTCGCGGCGCGCGCTGGCGGTGAACAGGTTGTCGCCACGGCGGGCGTTGTACGAAGCCGCGAAGGAGTTGGTGGTGCGCTGCGGGTTATCCAGTTTGAAGCCGTTGGTCTCGACTTCTTCTTTACGGTGGCTGTACAGCAGTTGCAGCACGTCGGCGCCGACCTGCACATCATTCTGCCAGGTGAAGTCGGTCTGCTTGGTGTTGATCTGGGAATAGCCGGAAGCCAGGGGGCTGCTGTAGGTGGCGCCTTCGTCCTTGGTCTGCGAGTACTGCACCAGGCTTTGCCAGATCGGCAGGATCTGGTTCTTGCTGTAGATGGCGGCGTTTTCGAGTTTTGCATTCGAGCGCACATCGAAGGCGGCAGCGCCGTTGTCGTACTGGGATTCGAGCTTGCTGTGCAGGAGCAGCGCGCCGACTTCGTGGCCTTCGGCCAGGCGCAGGCCGAATTGGGCTGCTGCGCTTTCGTGGTCGTAGCCGTCCTTGTCGGCGTTGTAGGCTTTGCCGATGGCTGGGCGGGTGGCCGAGAAGCCGTCCGATTTTTCCTTGCCGGCGCTGATCGCGTAGCTGATGCTGTGTTCACCGCCGGTGGCGCCGGAGATCGAAGCGTCGGCTTCGCGGGTGTTGTCGGTGCCGTAGCCGGCGAAGGCGGTCAACGCCGGTGCGCCCTTGCCCTTCTTGGTGAAGATCTGGATCACGCCGCCGATGGCGTCCGCGCCATAAAGGGAGCTCAGTGGGCCGTAGATGATTTCGATATGATCGACGGCGGTCAGCGGAATGGCGCTCCAGTTGGCGGCGCCGGTGGTGGACGAGCCGATACGCACGCCGTCGACCAGCACGATATTCTGGTTGCTGTTGGCGCCGCGGATAAACACGGTGGAGTTGGTGCCGGCGCCGCCGGTGCGGGCGATCTCGATGCCGCGCTGGCGTTGCAGCAGGTCGACGATGGAGCCGGCGCCGGATTCGGCGATCTGTTCGGGGCTGATGGTCACGCTGTCGCTGATCACGTCGGCCAGCGCCTGCGGGTGGCGGGTTGCGGTGACGAGCACGGTGCCGGCGGTCGGTTCGGCGTGGGCATAGGAGGCGGCCATTGCCAGCGCCAGCGACGTCAGGGCCGCTGGACGGGAGATACGAAGGGTCATGATGTAGTTTTTCTGTTAATAGCAACCGGCCGACGTCCCCGTGGGCCAGATTGAACAGAAGCGGAGAACCGGGAATCGCCTGTTGCGCTCATCCAGTTCGTTCGCTTCCACCTGATTTGGCCGGTATCCGGGCTGGCAAGTTAAACCGCCTCACCTTCCCATGCGGAGCACAGTGGTTGTCAGAGGTGGTTTGTCGCGCATGCATTGCGACACTTGCTTACCGTTGCGGGGGCAGCACACGTGGGCCTTGGCTGCGTGAGCCGAGAGCTTCGTGTTTCCCGTTTAACTGCGCATCTGGACAGACGCGCGGGCACCAAAACCCCGTCATTATACGGGTTTGTGCCGCAACGGTCATGGGGCGGCGGTTCAGCTTTGCAGCGTCAGCGTGGCGCCATAGGCGATTTGATGCGGGTTTTGGGCCCCTTGCATGGCCATGTCGGCGGGAGCCAGGCCTGCGTGGCTGGCCGACAGCAGACGCATCGCGCCGGCATGACAGATGATGATGGCATCCCGCTGCTGGCGCTGGAGGTCGGCGTGGAAGGCCGCGATGCGGCAGGCCATTTGCAGCACGCTTTCGCCGCCGCCGGGACGGTATTGGACAAGATCGGCGGCCCAAGCGTCGATGTCGGCGCGGGGGATATCGTCCCAGGGCCGCAGCTCCCAGTCGCCGAAGTCGATTTCCGCGATGCGGGCGTCGAATAGCGGAGGGGCGGATTGCAGCGGCGCCGCCAGTTGCGTAGCCAGGGTGGCGCAGCGTTGTAGCGGGCTGCTATATATAGGGCGGCCGCGCGGCAGTGTGGCTGTCAGCGCGGCCAGTGTCTGCGCCAGTTGTTCCGGCGCGACCGCCAGATCGCTGCGGCCGTAGCACACGCCAGGAGCGATCAGCGGCTGCGGATGACGGACCAGTATCAGCTGCACGGCGTTACCAGGGGAGGGCGCCGTGGTGCATGCTGGCCAGTACGCACAGGTAGAACGCCACTTCGCTGAGTTGCTGCACCGCGCCGAGGCAGTCGCCCGTGTAGCCCGCGATGCGGCGGACGAATTTGCGGGCCAGCCAGATGGTGGCGATGCCGGCCGCGACGATGCCGGTCGCCAGTGCGCTCCAGGTCAGCCATCCGCAGGCGATCATCGCCAGTGCGGGAATGGCAGCGGTGACGGCTGCTAGCAGGAATTCAATGGTGCTCATCTTTTGTGCCAGCGGTTTAGCCTTGCCTTCGGCGCGCGCGTAATCGAGGCGCCAGATCAGGGAGGAGGCCATCAGGCGCGATAGCGGGTGGGCGACGAGCAGTGCGGCGATCGCAGCCAGCGGCGGCAGCATGGACAGCGTCGCGCATTTTGTACCGAGCAGGCAGATGATGCCGATGGCGCCATAGGCGCCGATGCGCGAGTCCTTCATGATCTCCAATACGCGCTCCGTCGTCATGCCGCCGCCAAAGCCATCGCACATGTCGGCGAAGCCGTCTTCGTGGAAGGCGCCGGTGGCGTAGATGCCGGCGGCGGTCGACAGCAGCACGGCGACCGGCGCGGGGAAGATCCAGGCCGCGAGCGCATAGACGCCGGCCGCAATCGCTGCCACCACCACGCCGACCAGCGGGAAGTAGCGCGAGGCCTGGTTCAGCCACGCGGCATCGAACCCCACCCAGCCAGGAATCGGCAGGCGGGTGAAGAACTGGAGTGCGGTGAAGAACAGGCGTAGTTGATGCACGGCGCTTACTCGGACTTCTCGCTGACCTGGGCCGATTCGAACGTGGCCATCTGGTTCAGGAAGTTGACCGAAGCATGCAGCAGCGGCAGGGCCAGTGCGCAGCCGGTGCCTTCGCCCAGGCGCAGGCCCAGATTCAGCAGCGGCTTCGCGCCAAGCGCGGCCAGCATCTGCAGGTGGCCGTTTTCGTTGGAGCAGTGGGCGAAGACGCAGTAATCCAGGATCGCCGGTTGCACGCGTGCCGCAACCAGCAGCGCGCTGGTGACGATGAAGCCGTCGATCAGCAGCACTTTGCGTAGTTCGGCCGCTTTCAGCATGGCGCCGGCCATCATGGCGATTTCCAATCCCCCGAAGGTGGCCAGTACGTCCAGCGGCTCCACTGCGGCGGTGTGTTTGGCCACTGCCGCTTCGATCACGTGCTGCTTATGCAGAATGCCTTCGGCAGAGAGGCCTGTGCCGGCGCCCACGCATTGCGCGACCGGTATGCCGGTCAGCTTGTGCATCAGCGCTGCGGCGGCGGTGGTGTTCCCGATGCCCATTTCGCCGAAGCCGACCACGTTGCCTTTCAGGTCTGCGGCCAGTGCCATACCTGCGGCCAGTGCGGCCTCGCAGGTGGCGCGGCTCATCGCCGGTTCTTGCGCGAAGTTCTGCGTGCCGTGGGCCAGCTTGCGGTCGATCAGGCCATCGCGTGGGCCGAAGTCGTGATTGACGCCGGCGTCGATAACGCGCAGTTCGCAGTTGTTCTGCGTGGCGAAGACGTTGATGGCGGCACCGCGTGCGAGGAAGTTCTCTACCATCTGCCAGGTCACATCTTGCGGGTAGGCGGAGATGCCTTCAGCAACCACGCCGTGATCGGCGGCGAACACCAGGATGGCCGGCTGCGTGATCGCGAGCTCGCGAGTGTTCTGTATAAGGCCGATTTGTTTGGCCAGCGATTCCAGTACGCCCAGGCTACCCAGCGGCTTGGTTTTATTGTTGATGGCTTTGTCCAGCAAGGCAGCCAGCGTCTCGTTATGAGTAGTAGGGATAGTTGGAATAAACATGTGAGCGACTTATAAATCGGTGAAGTCGGTATTTTACCCTTGCAAGCAGCGGCTGCTCTTGCTATAGTTCGCCTCCCCGCAAAACGCAGCATGCAAATGCAGCGAAGAGCAGGAAAAAAGAGGGTTGACGAAAACAGCGAAACGCTTCATAATCTTCCTTCTTCGCAACTGACAAACACAACGCTTTGTCAACGGTTGCAAGCAGTACCGAATTGAAGTTCTTTAAAAATTAACAGTCGATAAGTGTGGACGTTTGATGAAAGTGCACAGCAGGCTAGTTCTGCTGATACTTAAAATATCAAATGTTCACAAGAAGTAATGAAATAGGCGCTACGAAAGTAGTGGCCTGTCAGTATTTTGAGTGAGCGACCCGTCAGCAATGACGGTGGCAGAAATGCCAAATAAACAGAGATTAAACTGAAGAGTTTGATCCTGGCTCAGATTGAACGCTGGCGGCATGCCTTACACATGCAAGTCGAACGGCAGCGCGGGGCAACCTGGCGGCGAGTGGCGAACG
>NZ_LRON01000043.1:0-19463 GCF_001758795.1 Duganella sp. HH101
CAGGTCCAGCGTCAGGCCGGGGCCCTTGTGGTCGCTGGGCGTGGGCAGCGGATCGGGCGAGGGCAGCGGCGCCTGGCCGGACGCGGCCGATGGTTCGGTCGGGATGGGCTCCAGGCTGAGGCCGGACATCGGCTCCAGGTCCAGGCTCAGGCCCAGGCCCGGCTGGGCCGCCGGCGCGGGCACCGGCGCCGGTTCCGGCGTCAGCGCCAGGATTTCATCGAAAGCCTGCGACGGCTTGTCGGTCTCGTCGTCGGCGCCCGAGCTTTGTTTGGCGCGCTCCGCCTTTTTGAGCGCTTGCATTAAGAGACTCATGATCCATTCGCCTTGGCTGGGGCGGGGGCCGGCGCGGCCTCGCCATAGGGAGCGTTGTCGGCCGTCTGGCCCGGCAGCAGGTAGCGGTAATCCTTGTAATCGCCGTTGACGCTGGCGTCCTTGACCACCACCGGCCGCATGAAGATGACCAGCTCGGTCTTGGTGGTTTTCTCGTTGCGGTGGGAGAACAGCTCGCCCAGCACCGGCACGCTGCTCAGCAGCGGGATGCCATCCTTGGCGTTGTCCACCGAATCCTGCATCAGGCCGCCCATGACGGCGATCTGGCCGCTGGACACCTTCATCAGCGATTCCAGTTCGCGCGCCTGGATCACCGGCACCTGGCTCTTGACGCCGGCCTTGGCCAGGTCCGGATTGGGGTCGGTGACGTAGTCGACGATGCGGGTGATGGTCGGCCGCACGTTCAGCGTGACCTCGTCGGTGTCGGAAATCTGCGGCGTGACGCTCATGACGAAGCCGACCGGCACCGTCTCCAGCCGCGATTCATAGGTGGCCGGCGAGACGATGGTGCCGTTCAGGTCGCGCACCGCCGGCGTCACCTTGATCGAGAAGAAGACGTTGTTGTCGACCACCTTGAGCAGCGCGGTCTGGTTGTTGAGCACGCTGATCTTGGGGCTGGACAGCACTTTGACCTTGCCGAACGATTCCAGCAGCTCGATGGTGGCGGCGATATTGCCCAGCCGGCTGGTCGGGTTGGTGTAGTTCAGCACGAACACGCCGGGATTGGTGGCGGTCGGCAGCGTGGCCGTCCCCAGCGCGCCCTGGTTCATCTTCAGGCCGCCCCTGGCGATCGATTGCCAGTTGATGCCCTGCTGGTACTGGTCGCCGAGGCGCACTTCGATGATGGTCGCCTCGATCAGCACCTGGCGCTTGGCCGCGCCCAGCACGACGTCGAGGAATTCGCGGATCTTCTCATGCTGGCGGGCGGTCGCGCGCACGGCGATCAGGCCGCCCTCGGCGTTGACGATGACCGAGGAGCCGCGCTGCGCCGCGCCGCCACCGCCGGCCTTGGCGCCGCCGAAGGCGCCGGCGTCGAACGGGGTTTGCGGCTGGGCGTTCTGCGGCACGCCGGCCGGCGCGCCGGACTGTTGCTGGGACGCCAGCGGATCGGCCGGGTTGTCGCCCAGGTTGGACGCGCGCAGCATGTCGCGGATGTTCTTTTCCAGGCTATACCAGAAGTTATTGTCGGAGCGGTTGTTGACCACCGTGGTCGAATTGTTGCCCCCGCCGTTGCCGCCGGCGCCGTTGTTGGCCGGCGCCGCCTGCTGCTGTTGCGTTTGCTGCTGCTGGCCGCTGCCGCTGTTGCTGGGCGCCGGGCTGGCGACGCTGCTGCTGCCGCCGCCCGCGGTGGAGATCTGGGTGGCGATGCTGACGCTGCTGCTGGTGCTGCGCGCGATGTTGACGTAGTCGACCTTGTAGTTGCGCCATTCGGGCGTGTCCGGCAAGACCGTCAGCGTGCTGCCGTTGATTTCATAACGCATGTCGACTTGGCGCTGGATGCGGGTCAGCAGCTGCGGCAGGGTCTGGTCCAGCGCGTTCAGCGTGACCGTGCCCTCGATGCCGGGATGGACGTCGACGTTCATGCCGGCGTCGCGCGCCAGCGCGAACAGCAGCGACTGCACCGGCACCTTGTGCACGGTGACGCTGTAGGTCTCGGTCTTCGGCGCGGCGGCCGGCGGCGGCAGCGCGGCGCTCTGTTGGACGGTCTCGGGGATGGAACCGGTGGCGCGCGGCGCTTCCGATATGTGGGTCGGCGACTTGCTCAGGGTGTGGGTCGCGCAGGCGCTCAGCAACACGCTGCACACCATGGGGACGATGGGGGAGGCGAGTTTTTTCATTGTTTCTTTCCGGCCCAGGGGGAATGCAGGATGTTGTGCATTTGCAATATAGACACCATGATCTTACAAATTCGGTGCCACCGCAAGGATCGCCCTATAAATAGCCCAAATTAGCAGGACCGCCAAGGCCCCTATAGCAACAGCGCGCAAAGGGAAGATTTGCCGCAGCTGGCGGCGGCGGAAGGCCGATTCGCGGATCGCCTGGCGCGCGTGGCGCACGCCGACGGTGCTGGCGTCGGCGGCGAAGGCGGCCAGCAGGGCCTTGTCGGCCAGGATGTTGATGCGGCGGACGATGCCCTCGGAACGCTCGGCGATCAGCCTGGCGGCGGCCGGGGTGAACAGCGGCGAGCCGTCGTGGCCGGCCGCGCGCAGCCGGCAGGCGAGGAATTCGTCGATCAGCGCCGGCGACAGCGCCGGCACCTCGAAGCTGTGGGTGATGCGCTCCTTCAGCTGGCGCATGCTGGCCAGCGCCAGGTGCTGGTCCAGCTCCGGCTGGCCGAACAGCACGATCTGCAGCAGCTTGCTGTGCGCGGTCTCCAGGTTGGTCAGCAGGCGTATCGCTTCGAGCGTGTCGAGCGGCATGGCCTGGGCTTCCTCGACCAGCAGCACCACCTGGCGGCCCTGGCTGTGGCGGGCGATCAGGTCGGCCTGCAGGCGGCGCTGGATCTCGTCGATGCGCAAGCCGTGGCCATCCATGCCCAGTTCGGCGGCGATGGCGTACTGCACTTCCTGCGGGTCCAGGTTGGGGTTGACCAGGTAGATGACGTCGATGTGCGGCGGCAGCTGGCGCTCCAGCATGCGGCACAACATGGTCTTGCCGGCGCCGACTTCGCCCGTCACCTTGATGATGCCTTCGCCGTGGCAGACCGCATACAGCAAGGCTTGCAGGATCTCGCCGCGAGTGTTGCCGGCGTAGAAAAAAGCCGGGTTCGGGGTGATGCCGAACGGCGATTCGCGCAGGCCGAAGTGGGATTGGTACATGCGGCTCACGCGATGCAAGCCAGGAAGGCTTGCTCCAGGCTGTCGGCGCCGTAGTGGCTGCGGCATGCGGCCGGCGAGCCGGTGAAGCGGATGCGGCCTTCGTGCAGGATGGCCATGCGGTCGCACAGCTCGTCGACGTCGGCCAGCATGTGCGAGGTCAAGAACAGGGTGCTGCCGCCGGCGTGCAATTGCCGCAGCTGTTGTTTGAGCAGCGCGCGCGCCTTCGGGTCCAGTCCGCTCATCGGCTCGTCCAGCACGTACAGCGGTTTGCGCGCCAGCAGGCAGGCGGCCAGGCCCAGCTTCTGCGTCATGCCTTTCGAATAGTCGCGCACGGTGCGGCGCAGCGCGCCAGGCTCCAGGTCCAGCGCTTCCAGCATGGCGGCCACGGCGGCCGGATCGTAGGCCAGGCCTTGCAAAGCCAGCAAGTAGCGGATGAAGTCGGCGCCGGTCAGGTAGTAGGGCGGGGTGAAGCGTTCGGGCAGGAAGCCCAGCGGCTGGCGGCTGGCGGGGCGGCCGTGCGGCTGGCCGAAGATGTCGATGCTGCCGCCGTCGAGCGCGCAGAAATCCAGCAGGCACTTGATCAGGCTGGTCTTGCCGGCGCCGTTGACGCCCACCAGGCCGAAGCATTCGCCCGGCTGCAGCGCCAGATCCACGCCCTGCAAGACGCTGGCCTGGCCATAGCGTTTGACGACTTGCTGGAAGCGCAGGGCAGGGGCGGTCATGGAAGGCGGTGGCTTTACGATGTTCTATCGGGCTGGGAAACGAACGACACTGTAGCGCATTCGTGCGAAGAAAGCGACACCCTGTGGCGCCCCGAGCAAGACTACTCTCGCTGGCGCCGCTTTCTGCACTAGAATGGCCGCAAGCCAACAGATGGCACAGATCACAAGGAGCGGGGCATGGCGAGGCCAGAGAAAGTGCGGCTTGGGGAAATTTTGGTGCAGCAAAAGCTGCTGACCGAGGAACAGCTGGGCCTGGCGCTGGCCGAGCAAAAGCGCAGCGGACGCAAGCTGGGCCGGGTGTTCATCGAGAACGGCTATGTTACCGAGGAACAGATCGCCGGCGCGCTGGCGCGCCAGCTCAACATCCCGTATCTGAACCTGAAGTTCTTCAACGTCAATCCCGAGATCGTGCGGCTGCTGCCGGAGACCCAGGCCCGCCGCTTCCGCGCGCTGGTGCTGGAAGACCGGCGCGGCGCGCTGCTGGTCGGCATGTCCGATCCGACCGACCTGTTCGCCTACGACGAGATTTCGCGCATCGTCAAGCAGCCGATCGAGCTGGCCGTGGTCAACGAGACCGAAGTGCTGGGCGTGATCGACCGCATCTACCGCCGCACCGAGGATATCTCCGACCTGGCGCGCGAGCTGGAGCAGGACCTCGGCGACGTCTCGGTCGACTTCGGCGCGCTGGCCGCCGCCAATGCCAACCTGGAAGAGGCGCCCATCGTCAAGCTGCTGCAATCGGTGTTCGACGACGCCACCCAGGTGCGCGCCTCCGACATCCACATCGAGCCGCAGGAAGGCCGGCTGCAGATCCGCTTCCGCATCGACGGCGTGCTGCACCTGCAAACCGAGGCCGACATCAAGATCGCGCCCTCGCTGGCGCTGCGCCTGAAGCTGATGTCCGACCTCGACATCTCGGAAAAACGCTTGCCGCAGGATGGCCGCTTCGCCGTGCGCGTGAAGAACCAGCGCATCGACGTGCGGATCTCGACCATGCCGACCCAGTACGGCGAATCGGTGGTGATGCGTCTGCTCAGCCAGAGCAACACCCAGCTGCGGCTGGACGCGATCGGCATGCCCAAGACCATCCTGGAGAAATTCCGCGCCATCGTCCAGCGCCCCAATGGCCTGGTGCTGGTGACGGGGCCGACCGGCAGCGGCAAGACCACCACGCTGTATTGCGCGCTGGCCGAGCTCAATTCGGTGGAGAAAAAGCTGATCACCGTCGAGGACCCGGTCGAATACCGGCTGCCCGGCATCAACCAGGTGCAGGTCAACGACAAGATCGAGCTGAACTTCGCGCGCGTGCTGCGTTCGGCGCTGCGGCAAGACCCGGACATCGTGCTGGTGGGCGAGATGCGCGACCAGGAAACGGCCCAGATCGGTTTGCGCGCCGCCATGACCGGACACTTGGTACTATCTACCCTGCACACCAACGACGCGGCCAGCACGCCGCTGCGGCTGATGGACATGGGCGTACCGCGCTACATGGTCGGTAGTTCGCTGCAAGCCGTGCTGGCGCAGCGTTTGGTGCGGGTGATCTGCGAAAGCTGCACTACGCCGTACGAGCTGACGCCGACCGAACACGAGTGGCTGCGCATGGAGTTGCACGACAAGGTGGGCATGGCGCGCTACTTCCATGGCAAGGGTTGTTCGCATTGCAATGGCATGGGGTATCGCGGCCGTACCGGCGTGTACGAGCTGCTGGAGATGACGCGCGAAGTGGTCGATGCGGCCAACGATCCCGATCCCTCGCACTTCCTGCGGGTGGCGGCGGCGCAGATGGCCGGCGAGACCCTGCGCCGCCATGCGGTGGCGCTGGTGATACAGGGGCGCACCACGGTGGCCGAGGCCATGCGCATCAGCAACCAGACCGAGGATTGACGTGCCGTTCTATGCCTACAAGGCGCGCAGCGCGCGCGGAGAGTTGATGCAGGGCGTGCTGGAGGCGGCCGACAGCGGCGCCGTGGCCAACCACCTGGTGGGCAGCGGCGCCATCCCGGTCGAGATCGCGCTGACCAACAAGGCCGCCACCGGCGCGGCCGGCGGCGAGGCCTGGTGGACCAGGCTGTTCGAGAAGAAGGTGACGTCGATGGATGTGCAATTGTTCAGCCGCCAGCTCTACACCTTGCTCAAGTCGGGCGTGCCCATCATGCGCGGGCTGGCCGGCCTGCAGGAGTCGGCGATCAGCAAGTCGTTCGGCAAGGTCATCAAGGACTTGCGCGAATCGCTCGACGCCGGCCGCGAACTGTCGGCGGCGATGCGACGCCATCCCGCCGTGTTCAACGATTTCTACCTGTCGATGGTGCGGGTGGGCGAGATGACCGGGCGGCTGGAGGAAGTGTTCCTGCGCTTGTTCGACCACCTGGAGTTCGACCGCGAGATGCGCGCCCGCGTCAAGAGCGCGACCCGCTACCCGATCTTCGTGATCGTGGCGATGATCATCGCCATGGTGATCGTCAACATCTTCGTCATCCCGCAATTCGTCAAGGTGTTCGAGAGCTTCCACGCCGAGCTGCCGCTGATGACGCGCATCCTGATCGCCAGCTCGCATTTCATGGTGGTGTACTGGCCGCAGCTGCTGGTGGGGGCGGCTGCGGGCTTCTTCGGCTTGCGCTACTGGATCAACACCAGCGCCGGCCGCTACAAATGGGACCGCTACAAGCTCAGGTTCCCGATCGCCGGCAAGATCATCCACAAGGCGACGATGGCGCGCTTCGCCCGCAGCTTCTCGCTGTCGAGCCGCAGCGGCGTGCCCATCGTGCAGGCGCTGACGGTGGTGTCGCAGACGGTGGACAACGCCTACCTGTGCGCGCGCGTGGAGCAGATGCGCGACGGCGTCGAGCGCGGCGACAGCATCCTGCGCACCTCGATCGCGGCCAATGTGTTCACGCCGGTGGTGCTGCAGATGGTGGCGGTGGGTGAGGAATCGGGCTCGCTGGACGAGCTGATGGACGAAATCGCCCAGATGTACGAGCGCGAGGTGGATTACGAATTGAAGACGCTGGCCGCGCAGATCGAGCCCATCCTGATCACCTTCCTCGGCGTGCTGGTGCTGGTGCTGGCGCTGGGCATCTTTGTGCCGATCTGGGATCTGGGCAAAGTGGCGTTGCCGCACTGATGGGCGGCTTGCGTCCTGCTGGTGTTGTGTGGCCGCAACGACGGCGGGGGCGGGGTTTCACGCTGTTCGAGTTCGCCGTGGTGGCCGGTATTTTCGGCCTGCTGATGATGGTGGCGCTGGAGCGGATGGCGTATTACCGCCGCGCCGGCGACGATGCGGGCGTGCAGGCCTTGCTGATCAATATGCGCAGCGCCTTGTCCGGCAAGGTGATGGCCTTGCAGGCGCAGGGCAGGGACGGCGAAATCGGTGCGCTGGCCGGGGGCAATCCCGTCGCCTGGCTGGAGCGGGCGCCGGACAACTATGCCGGCGAACTGACGCCGGAAGCGGCAAAAAGTGTTAAAGCTGGCAACTGGTATTTTGATCTGGTGCAACACAAACTGGTATTCGTGAGGGGCGGGCAAGAAAATTTGTTAAATAGTGCCTCAAAGAATATTTATTTCAAGGTAGAATCACTGCGCTTGCCCTCGAAAAACGCCAACGCAGAGCGCCAGCCGGGAAATGCCGGTATCGCGCTGAATGAAGTCACTCAGTAGCAGCCGCTGCCGCACTCCGCCGCAGCTTGGCGTTAATGATCTTTTTTTTAGTCAGGTCTGGAGAGTCATATGCAAACCAAACAAGCAAGTTCGTTCAAATCGCGTTCCGGGCAAGGCGGTTTCACGCTGATCGAACTGATCGTCGTGATCGTCATCCTCGGTATCCTGGCCGCCACCGCGCTGCCGAGATTCACCAACCTCGGTACCGATGCGCGTATCGCCAAGATCAACAGCGCGCGCGGCGCGGTGCTGAGCGCGGCAAATATGTTCCACGGGCGCTGGCTGGCCGCCGGCGCACCAGCGAGCGGTACGCTGACCTACGACGGCGTCGATGTCGATCCAGCCACCGGCTACCCAAGCGTCGCCGGCATGCTGGTCGCGGCCGGACTGACCGACTTCGATACTACGGCCGGGGGCGGCGTTTATCGTACCGATGCCACCCATACCACCTGTACCGTCACTTATTCCGCCACGGCCGCTGGTCCGACCGCGACCGTCAATACGGCCGGTTGCTGATTCCGCATAGATGGCCGGCTGGAGGGGGGGCGTGATGGAGACGACGTTGCGGCGTCGCACCCGTCCCACGGGGCCGGGCGGCTTCACGCTGGTTGAGCTGGTGGTCATTCTGGTGGTGACGGGCATATTGGGCGCCGTTGCCGCTCCGCGTTTCTTTGAGCGCAGGGCGTTTGATGCCGCAGCCTACACGGATCAGCTCAGAGCGATGCTGCGTTATGGGCAGAAAGTCGCCATCGCCCAAGGTCGAAACGTCTACGTACGGCTCAACGGCGCCAGCGTCGCCCTGTGCTATGACGGTCTGTGCACGTTGCGCGTCAGTGCCCCTGGCGGGGCCAACAGCGGTACTGGCGTGACGCTGTCCAATTGCAGTAATCTTTCCACCTGGGCTTGCGAGGGCGTGCCCAATGGCCTGACGGTGTCCAGTGCGCTGAGCTTTTATTTCGACGCCACCGGCCAGCCATACGCGGCAACCGACGTGCCGCCCACGCTGACCTCGACCTTCGCCCAGCTGGCGCTGTCCATCAGTGGCGACGGCGGTAGCCGCACCGTCACCGTGACCCCGGTAACTGGCTATGTCTTTTAAACCAAACTCACGCGCGCAAGCGGGCCTGAGCATGGTTGAGCTGGTGATGTTCATCGTGGTTGTCGGTATTGCGGTGGTGGGCGTCTTGCAGGTGCTGGGCATGGGCGCGCGCTCCAGTCCCGACCCGATGCGCCGCAAGCAGGCGCTCGCCATCGCCGAGAGCATGATGGAAGAGGTCCGGCTGGCGCACTTCACATTGTGCGACGGCAGCGACCCGAAGGCCGAAGATCCCGCCACGTTGACTGCGGCCGACTGCACCATTCCGGAAGGCCTGGGTCTTGAACCGGGCAATGTCCGCCCCTTCGACAATGTCAATGACTACGGCGGGACTTACACCACCGACGCCGCCGGCAATTCATTCCCGACCGGTTACTCCGCCGCCGTCACGATCGTCCAGGACGCCGCGTTCGGCGCGGCCGGCGCTCTGGTCCCGCAGGCCGCCGCGCTGCGCATCACCGTCGTCGTCACCTACGGCACCGACAATGTGACGCTGGACGGCTACCGCACCCGCTACGCGCCGAGGTCGCTATGAAAGCGCCCCAGCGCGTACAAGGCTTCACGCTGGTCGAGGCCGTCATCGTCATGGTCATCACCGGCATCCTGGCCGGCATGGTGGCGGTGTTCCTCAGGACGCCGGTGCAGAACTACGTCGACACCGCCGCGCGCGGCGACATGACCGACGTCGCCGACCTGGCGCTGCGCCGCATCACGCGCGAGCTGCGGCTGGCGCTGCCCAACAGCATCCTGGTCTCGGCCGACCGCCGCACGCTGCAATTCCAGCTGACCAAGATCGGCGGCCGCTACATCGACATCGGCGATTCGCCGCCGCCCTCGCTGCTGCCGCTGGACTTCAGCCCCGCCGCCAGCCTGCAATTCGACATCGCCGGCGCCGCGCCCACCGGCCGCCAGGCCATCCTGGTGAACGACTGGATCGCCGTGTTCAACATCGGCGTGGCGCCGGCCGACGCGCGCAGCTTCGGCAACATCGCGCGCGTCACGGCGGTCAACGGCACCCGCATCACGCTGGCCAACAACCCGTTCGCCGCGCAATCGCCGTCGATGCAGTCGCCGACCAACCGCTTCCAGGTGGTCTCCGGCACCGTCACCTATGTGTGCGCGCCGGTGGCCGGCGGCGGCGGCACGCTGATCCGCAGCTTCAGCACGCAGATCTTCGGCCTGAACGGGCTGGGAGCGCCGCCGTTCGGCACGCCTGCGACGCTGGCCGGCCTGGTGTCCGGCTGCGGTTTCGATTACGTGGTGCTGGCCAATACCAACACCGCCCTGGTCGGCGTGTCGCTGACGCTGACGCGCAACAACGGCGAAAGCATCAGCCTGGTGCGCCAGGTCCACGTGGACAATACGCCATGAAGACCCTGCGCACACCGCCGCGCCGCGCCGCCGGCGTCTCCATCGTCACCGCGATGTTCCTGGTGGTGGTGCTGTCGGCGCTGGCCGTGGCGGCGATGTCGCTGTCGCGCTCGCAGCAGAGCAGCTCGGCGCTGGACCTGCTGGGCGCGCGCGCCTACGAGGCGGCCCGCGCCGGCGTCGAATACGGCTTGTACCAGCAGCAGATCAACGGCAGCTGCGTGGCCAGCCGCACCTTCGTGGCGGGCGGCACGCTGTCGGCCTTCACCGTCACCGTGCAGTGCGCCGTCGTGGCGACGCCCGGCATGGGCGCGGGCATGAACCGGACCACGGTGACGGCCGTGGCCTGCAACGTGCCGGCCGCAGGCGTCTGCCCCAACGCCGCCACCACCAGCGCCGACTATGTGCAGCGCACGGTCACGGTGCAGTTCTGAGGAGGCGACGATGACAGCGACCAAGCCCGACGCCATATTCAACGCCGCCCCGCGCTGGCTGGCCTGCCTGCTGGCGCTGCTGTGCAGCCTGGCCGCCGGCTGGTCGCGCGCCGATTCGCCGATCACGCTGTTCAAGAGCTTTGCCGGCAACGTCAGCTTCACCGGCACGCAGAAAACCCTGCGCACCAAGGACAACAACATCGACCCGTGCGCCATCAACGCCGGCACGCTGACCATGGCGCTGACCGGCGTGCCGTCCGGCGCCACCATCCTCAACGCGCAGCTCTACTGGGCCGGTTCCAGCTCCACCCCCGACTACAGCGTGACCTTCGACGGCGTGGCTGTCACCGCGCCAAGCAACCGCAGCTACAGCTCGGCCACGGTCGGCTACGATTTCTTTGCCGGCGCGGTGGACGTGACCTCGCAGGTGGTGGCCAAGGGCAACGCCAACTACACCGTCGGCGGCCTGACCATCAACAACGGCAGCCCGTATTGCGCGGTCGAGGGCGTGCTGGGCGGCTTCCAGCTGCTGGTGGTGTACTCCCATTCCAGCGAGACCTTCCGGGTGCTCAACCTCTACGAGGGCTTCCAGTACATCCGCAACTCCAGCGTGGCGCTGACGCTGGCCAACTTCAAGACGCCCACGCCGATCGGCAGCCTGACCGGCAAGATCGGCCACATCACATGGGAGGGCGACACCACGCTGTCGGGCGGCGGCGAGATCCTGATGTACAACAGCGTCGAGATGACCGATGCGCTCAACCCGTCCGGCAACCAGTTCAACTCCATCTCCAACATCAACAACGACAGCTTGTCCTACGGCATCGACTTCGACGCCTACACGGTGTCGTCGCCGACCATCAAGGCCGGCCAGACCTCGGCCCGCAGCGACTACAAGTCCGGCCAGGACCTGGTGCTGATGAACGCCGAGGTGATCGCCGCGCCCAACGTGCCGGCGGCCGACCGCGCCGTATCGATGACCTTGCAGAACCCGCTGCAGCCTTCGCAGATCAGCAACTACCTGATCAGCGTCAGCAACAACGGCCCGCTGGCCGAGGGCGGGCCGACCACCATTGTGGACGTGCTGCCGTCGTCGCTGATCTTCGTCAGCGCCAGCGGCACCGGCTGGAGCTGCGGCATGGCCGGGCAAAAGCTCACCTGCAGCTACAGCGCCACCATGGCCGCCGGCGCGACGCTGCCGCCGATCACGCTGCGGGTGACGACGGCCGCCGCCGCCAGCGGGCTGGTCAACAACAGCGCCACCGTCAGCGGCCAGCTGTTCGACTACTACGACGGCAACGACACCTCGACCGTCAGCTCGCAGGTGGGGGCGGCGGCCATCACGCCGAGCTTTATGTTCACCGATCCGCTGTCCGGGCAGTGCGTGAACGGCTTGCCGTTCGGCGATCCGGGCCAGCCCTGCAAGCTGTTCAATTTCAACGCGCAGCGCAACCTGGCCAACAAGGATATTCCGGTGTCCCTGACCTTCGTCGTGCTGGGCGTGCCGACCGCGCTGTCGAACACGGACAGCACGCTCAAGGTCAAGTACGCGCTGTCCTGCTACGATCCGATCCAGGACGCGGGCGTCAGCGCCAGCTTCACCAAGGTTGGCGGTAGCGCCGTGACGCTGCCGCTGTGCGCCAAGTCCGGCGCGCTGCCGGGCCAGACGTCCGCCACCTGGACCGGGCTCAACGACGTGGTGTTCACCGGCACCAAGGCGACCACGGCCGATATCTACAACTTCCGCTATGCCGACGTGGGGCGGGTTGAATTCCTGGTCAGCGACAACACCGGGCGCCTGGGCACCAGCAGCCCCTTCGTCGAACGGCCCGACAAGCTGCTGCTGGTGGCGCCGGCGTCCAACAAGGCCGGCACGCCGGCTTCGCCCACCGACGGCAAGTTCGTCAGCGCCGGCACCGCGTTCACGATGTCGGTCAAAGCGCTGATGTATGGCGGTGCGCCGGCGCCCAACTTCGGCAGGGAGACCACGCCGACCACGGTGCAGATCACCGCGCGGGCGGCCAACGACCAGAACGGCGATCGCCTGGCCGACATGGTGCGGGGCATGCCCGACCCCAACCAGGCGCTGGTCTTCAACGGCAGCTTCGGCGCCTTCAGCGGCGGCGTCGCCAGCGGCAGCAGTTTCTCCTACGGCGATGTCGGCGTGCTGGAGCTGACGCCGTCGGCCACGCCGAGCAGTTATCTCGATTCGGGCGACTTGATCCTGGAGACGCTCAACGTCGGCCGCTTCGTGCCCGACCATTTCAACACTGCGATCACGCCGCCGATGCTCTGCGATCCGGCCGGCATGACTTGCCCGGCCAACGTTGGCATGGCGTACTCGGGCCAGCCCTTCAATCTGACCGTCACCGCGATGAACGTGCAGGAGCAGCCGACGGTCAACTATCGCGGTGCGCTGGCGCGGGCGGTGGCGTTGTCGGCCTGGTCGGCGGCCGGCAGCACGGCTGTCGCCAATCCGCCGGCCAACCCGAGCGGCGCGGTGCTCAGCGCCAACGGCATCGCCGCCAGCGCCTTCCCGCTATTGCCGGTCGCGCCGGCCGCGTCCGGCGTTGCGGCCGCCGCGCCGGTCTACACGCTGCCGCGGCCGTTCGTCGCGAGCGCGGCCTACGCCAACAACTGGGTGACGCCGACGCCGGTGTATGTGCGCGCCACCGAGACCGGGTCGCCCAACGACGGCGTCAGCTCGCTGCGCACCGGCGCGGTCGAGGCGGGCATCGTTGTCGTGTCCGGCCGCCTGTTCGTGCCGAACGCCTATGGCTCGTCCAGCCTGCCGGTGCCGCTGAACCTGGGCGCGCAGTACTACGGCCAGAGCTCGGTCAACGGCAGCACCGTGCTGGCCTGGCGCAACAACGCCAGCGACAGCGCCACGGTGGTGACGCCGGCCAGCAACTTCCAGTACGCCAGCTGCCTGGTGGCGTGCCCGGCGCCGCCGCCGAGCGCGCCGTCGACGGTGAGGATGATCAACGGCGCCGCCACCGCCACCCTGAAGGCGGGCAGCAACGCCGGCAAGAGCGGCGCCACCGTCACCGTCAACGGGCCGACCTGGCTGCCGACCACGCAAGGGCGCGTGACCTTCGGCCTGTATCGCAGCCCGGTGATTTTCTTGAGGGAAGTGTATTGAATCCGCCTCATTTTATTTGGGAACTGAGCATTAACAGGGCAAACTGGGGGCATGGCGCCAATTTGCAGAAATGGCGCAATGAAACTTGAATATAATCAAGGATGTGCGGCGACTATTGAATGCCGTGCTTAATCATTTGAGACAGTCGGATGCGTTTATTCGGAAAAGCGGAAAAAAAGAATGGCTGGCTGGCCATCGGCCTGACGGCGGACGGCGTGCAGGCCGCAGCGATCGAGCGCCGCACCGACGGCCCGCCGCGCGTGCTGCTGGCCGCATCCTACCCCGGCAAGGCCGACCAGGCCGGCGCCAGCCTGGCGCGGCTGGGCAAGGAGTTGCAGGCCAGCCGCTACCGCTGCACCACCTTGCTGGGCGCGGGCGGCTATCAATTGCTGATGGTCGAGGCGCCCAATGTGCCGGAGGCGGAAATGCGCACGGCGCTGGGCTGGCGCGTCAAGGACATGATCGATTTTCCGCTGGAGCAGGCGACCATCGACATGGCTATAGTGCCGCAGGCCAGCGGCTCGAACCAGGCGCGCCAGGCGTTCGCGGTGGCGGCCCGCAACAGCGTGCTGATGCCGCACCAGCAGCTGTTCGCCGACCACAAGATCGCGCTGTCCGCGATCGACATCGGCGAGATGGCGCAACGGAACATCTCGGCGCTGCTGGAGCCGGAGGGGCGCGGCGTCGCGCTGCTGGCCTTCGACGCCGACGGCGGCCTGCTGACCGTCAGCTACCAGACCGAACTCTACCTGGCCCGCCGCATCGACGTCACGTTGAACCAGTTGCTGGACCCCGATCCCGAGCGGCTGCAGCATCTGCATGACCGCATCACGCTGGAGCTGCAACGGTCGCTGGACCACTTCGAACGGCAATTCTCCTTTGTCACGGTGGCCAAGATGGTGGTGACGCCGGTGGGCGACGGCGCGCTGCGCGCCTATCTGACCAGCAATCTGTACCTGCCGGTGGAACAGTTGGACCTGGCCAGCGTGCTGGACCTGACCGGCGCCGAGCTGCTGCGAGACCCGGCGCAGCAGGCCGGCTTCCTGCGCACGCTGGGCGCCGCCTTGCGCGAGCTGGAGACGGCATGAGCCAACAGATCAACCTGTTCAACGCTGGCTTCAAGCGCAAGAAAAACTACGCGACCACTCGTACCATGGCGGCGGGGCTGGGCGTGCTGGTGCTGGTGCTGGTCGTGGCGTCGGTGCTGGCCAACATCGAGCTGGCGACGCTGGAGCGCGAGGCCGCCGTGCTCAAGGCCGACCTGGCCGCGCGCGAGGCGCGCCGTACCGCCGTCACCGCCACCTTCGTGGCGCCGCGCAAGAGCGAGACCCTGCAGCAGGAGCTGGACCAGACCAGCGTGCAGTACCGCAATCTGCAACAGGTGGCCGCCATCCTCGACCAGGGCGAGCCGGGCGCCACGCGTGGCTACTCGGCTTATTTCCGCGCCTTTGCGCGGCGCGGCATCGACGGCTTGTGGCTGACCGGCGTCACCATCCAGGGCAGCGGCGAGGCCATCGGCCTGCAGGGGCGGGCGTTGAAAGCCAGCCTGCTGCCCGGCTACCTGAACGGCCTGGCCGGCGAGGCTGTATTGCGCGGCAAGACCTTCGGCCAGTTGCAGATGACGGAGCCGAAAGCGCCGCCCAAGGCAGCGGCGGCGGATGGCGCATCGGCGCCCGAGCCGGCTGCGGCGCCGCGCTATGTGGAATTCAGCCTGCAATCGGCGGCGGCCGGCGAGCAGGCCAAGGCGGAGCAGCCATGAAAGCCTATTGGATCAAACTCGATGCCTGGTTGATGGCGCTGAGCCAGCGCGAACGCCTGATGGTGGTGGGCGCGGGCGCGGCGATGCTGGCGTTCCTGGTGTTCCAGCTGGTGCTGGATCCGGCCTACACGCGCCAACGCCTGCTGCGCGACACCATGCGCCAGCAGCGCGTGCAGATCGCCGGCATCGATGCCGAATTGCAGCAGCTGGACCTGGCCGCGCGCCGCGATCCCGACCGTGAAGTGCGCGAGCGCCTGAAGGTCTTGCAGGCCGATAGCGTGGCGTTGCGGAGCAAGCTGCGCAGCGCGCAGAAGGGCCTGGTGGCGCCGGAACGCATGGGCGCGTTGCTGCAACAGATGGTGCAGGGACATGGCAAGCTGCGCCTGGTGTCGCTGAAGACGCTGCCGCCGCAAGGCACGACCGACGGCCACTTCGCCGCGCAGGACGCGAACGAGCCGCCGGCCGCGCGGCCGGCCGCGCCATCGACGCCGACACCGGCTTCCATCCTGGCGGTGGCGCCGGCCGCAACCTCGAACACGGCCGCACCGGCGGCCAAGCCGCAGCCAGCCGCCGCACCGGCGCCGCTGCTGTACCGCCACGGCGTGCAACTGGTGCTGCAGGGCAGCTACCTGGAGATGATCGATTACCTGGAAGCGCTGGAGGCTTTGCCGAGCCAGCTGTTCTGGGGCGCCGCCGCGCTCGATGCCGAACAATACCCGCAGGCACGGCTGACGCTGACCCTGTACACCCTGAGCCTGGACCAGAAATGGATAGCACTGTGAAGCGCCGCCTGACCACGTTGATGCTGGCCGCGCTGGCGCTGCCGGCGCTGGCGCAAAAGATGGCCGACCCGACCCGTCCTCCGGCCATGATGGCCGCGCCCGACAGCGCTGCGGCGGAGGCCGACGGCGTGCCGTCCGCGCCGCGCCTGCAATCGATCCTGATCGGCCGCGCAGCCGGCGGCCGGCGGCTGGCGGTGATCGACGGCGTCACCGTGCGCATCGGCGGCAGGGTGGGCGACGCGATACTTGAACGCATCAACGACAATTCGGTGCTACTACGCCGGGGCAAGAATCTGGAAACCCTGACCCTGTTTCCCAAACCGGCCGAGGCCGCTGACCCGACAGGGAAAACAAAATGACGACACATAACAAGTTCATGGACAAGATGCTGCGCCGGGTCGCGCTGCTGGGCGCCGTTGTCGTGCTGGCCGCATGCAACACCCAGGCGCCGCGCGACACCTACAACACCATCGACCAGCAGGTGCACGACGCGGCCGTGCAGGCCCGCGCCACGCCGCCCGCCAGTTCGGCGGCGGTGGAGGCGGCGCTGCTGCCGCCGCCGGCTGTCACCATGGCGGCCGAGCTGCCGAAGGCGCGCGCGGTGATGGAGGAGCGTTTCAATGTGTCGTTCAACCAGGTGCCGGTGCAGCAGTTCTACAACTCCATCGCCGCCGGCACGCGCTACAACATGCTGATCCATCCGGACGTCAGCGGCACCGTCACCGCCAACCTGAAGGATGTGACGCTGTTCGAGGCGCTGGACGCCGTGCGCGAGCTGTACGGCTACGACTACAAGGTCGAAGGCACGCGCGTCTACATCCGTCCGCTGACCATGCAGACCCGCATCTTCCAGGTCAACTACCTGAGCGCCACGCGCAAGGGCAGCTCGAACGTGCGGGTGTCGTCGACCTCGGTCAACACGGTGGGCACGGTGGTGTCCGGCGGGCAGGGCGGCCAGAACGGCAGCGGCAGCAACGGCCAGAGCAACCAGCCGCAGCAGCCGGGGCAGGCCAACCAGCAGTACTCGATGGAAGACGCCAGCAACGTCAAGACTTCCTCCGCCACCGATTTCTGGACCGACCTGAAGGAGGCGCTGGTGGCCCTGGTCGGCGGCGTCGGCGACGGCCGCAGCGTGGTGATCAGCCCGCAGTCGGGCGTGGTGGTGGTGCGGGCGCTGCCGGAACAATTGCGCAGCGTCGAGCAATACCTGAAGGCGACCCGGCTGGCGGTGGAGCGCCAGGTGATCTTGGAAGCCAAGATTCTTGAGGTGCAGCTCAACAGCGGCTTCCAGAGCGGCATCAACTGGGCCAGCTTCGCCTCGTTCGGCGGCGGCGGCAGCAACCGCATGTCCACCGGCTTCCTGGCGCCCGGCACCGGCCTGGCGCCATTGCCGGCGGCCGGCGGCCAGCCGCCCGTGCTGGTCAGCGGCGGCACGGCGGGCATCGCCGCCAGCAGCGGCTTCTCGCTGGCGAACGCCGCCAACAACGCCGGCTCGCTGTTCGGCCTGGCCTTCCAGACCAGTAATTTCGCCGCCATGATTTCCTTCCTGGAGTCGCAGGGCTCGGTGCATGTGCTGTCCAGCCCGCGCATCGCCACCATGAACAACCAGAAGGCCGTGCTGAAGATCGGCACCGACGAGTTTTATGTGACGGGCGTCAGCACCACCACCAACTCCAACGTCAGCGGCAACACCACCAGCCCGAACGTGACCTTGCAGCCGTTCTTCTCCGGCGTGGTGCTGGATGTGACGCCGCAGATCGACGAGGAGGGCAACATCATGCTGCACGTCCATCCGTCGGTCAGCCAGGTGTCGACCATCAACAAGATCGTCAACCTGGGCAGCGCCGGTTCGCTGCAACTGCCGCTGGCGGCGTCGAGCACGTCGGAAATGGACAGCATGGTGCGCGGCCAGGATGGACGCATCGTCGCCATCGGCGGCCTGATGCGCCAGTCCACCACGGCCGACAACAACCAGGCGCCGGGCATAGGCGATGTGCCGGTGCTGGGCGCCTTGTTCCGCAACACCGAGCGCAGCACGCAGAAGCGCGAGCTGGTGGTGTTGATCAAACCTACCATCGTCGATGGCGCGGCCAGCTATGCGCAGGACCTGGAGGATGCCAGCCGCCGGGTCCAGCAACTGGCGCCGCCCCCTGCCGGAGGACGCAAGTAAATGTACCAGGCCCATTTCGGCTTGGGCGAGATGCCTTTCGGGATCACGCCTGACACCAGCTTCTTCTTCACCAGCCCGCATTCGCAGCAGGCGCTCAACACGCTGCTGGTGGCGGCGCGCAGCGGCGAAGGCTTCATCAAGATCACCGGCGAAGTTGGCACCGGCAAGACGCTGCTGTGCCGGAAGTTCATGGCGACCTTGGGGCCGGGCTTTGTCACCGCCTATATTCCGAACCCCTACCTGGAGCCGCGCACGCTGATGCTGGCCCTGGCCGATGAACTGGAGCTGCCGCTGCAGCGCGATGTCGACCAGCATCAGCTGCTGAAGTCGCTGACCTTGCGCTTGATGGACCTGGCGCGCGAAGACAAGCAGGTGGTGATGTGCCTGGACGAGGCGCAGGCGATCCCGCTGGAAAGCCTGGAAGCCTTGCGCCTGCTGACCAATCTGGAGACGGAGAAGCGCAAGCTGTTGCAGATCGTGCTGTTCGGGCAGCCGGAGCTGAACCAGCATCTGCAGGCGAATTCGATCCGCCAGCTGGCGCAGCGCATCACCTTCCATTACCATCTGGGACCGCTGACGCGCGACGACTTGGAGTACTATCTGGCCCATAGGCTGCGCGTGGCGGGTTATGCCGGCAGCCGCTTGTTCAGCCGGAGCGCCATCGGCCGCTTGTTCAAGGCCAGTGGCGGCATACCGCGGCTGGTGAATATCATGGCGAATAAATCGCTGATGCTGTGCTACGGCGAAGGCAAGCAACAGGTGACGCGCCGCCACGTGGACATGGCGGCGGTCGATACCGTGCAGTCGCATACCGGCTTGCGCTGGCCGTGGTTGATGGCCGGCCTGAGCTTGCTGATCGCCGCATGCGGCCTGACTTGGGCGTTGACGAAATGAGTTTGATTAATAAAATGTTGCAGGACCTGGATGCGCGCGGTGGTGCGGGCGATGGCGCTTTGCGCCAGCAGCAGCTGCACGCCGTCGGCGGACAGGTGCGCGACAAGCGGCCGCTGGTGATCGCCGGTTCGCTGGCGCTGGCGGCGGCGGTGGTGGTGGGCGCAGGCTGGTTCGGCTGGCAGTACTGGCAGAGCCACCGCGCCGCACCGCCGGCGGTTGCGCAGGTGGCGGCCACGCCGCCATCGCCAGCCGCACCGCCCGCAGCCGCAGCTGCACCCGCACCCGCAGCCGCA
>NZ_LRON01000044.1:0-17115 GCF_001758795.1 Duganella sp. HH101
GGCTCCGCCGCCGCGCCGTCGCGGCCCCGTTCGGCCGCCTGCAGCAGGCGCCGGCGCTGGCGCAGGCGCGCGCGGAGCTGGCGCGGCGCCAGGCGTTGGCGCAGCTGGAGCTGAGCCAGCGCACGCCGGACGTCAGCTTCCATGTCGGCGGCAAGCGCTCGGAGGAGCTGGGGCGCACGCAGGCGGTGTTCGGCCTGTCGCTGCCCCTGCCGCTGTTCGACCGCAACCAGGGCGGCGTGCTGGAAGCGGCGCGTCGCGTCGACAAGGCGCGCGACGAGCTGGCCGCCGCCACGCTGCGGCTGGAGTCCGACCTGGCCCAGGCCGGCGCCGATTTCGAACTGGCGCGCCAGCAGGCGCAAGCCCTGCGCGTGGACATCCTGCCCGGCGCGCAAAGCGCCTACGACGCCGCCAGCACCGGCTTCGATTACGGCAAGTTCGGCTTCCTCGACGTGCTCGACGCCCAGCGCACCCTGCTGCAGGCCCAAACCCTTTATCTGAACGCCCTGGCGGACGCGCACCGCGCGCTGGCCGCCATCGACCGCCTACTCGGAGCTACGCATGAATAAGCAACAGAAAATCATCATCGCCGTCATGGCGCTCATCGGACTGCTGCTGGCGCGTGGATGCTGCTGCCCAGGCGCGCGGCCGCTCCCGCTCCCGCTCCCGCTTCCGCTTCCGCGCCGGCTGCGGCGGAGGCGGAGCACGGCGAACACCGCGCGGCCCGGCCCGAACAGGTCGTGCTGGACGACGCCCAGATCAAGGCCGCCGGCGTGACGCTGGCCGTGGCCGCGCCGGCCGACATCGGCGTCGCCATCACGCGCTCGCCTGGGACGAGATCCGCTTCAATGAAGACCGCACCGCCCACGTCGTGCCCAAGCTGGCCGGCGTCGTCACCAGCGTGCTGGCGGAGCTGGGGCAGAACGTCAGGCAGGGACAGGTGCTGGCGGTGATCGCCAGCAGCGGCCTGTCCGAGCAGCGCAGCGAGCTGCTGTCGGCCGAGCGCCGGCTGGCGCTGGCCAGCACCACCTACGAGCGCGAACACCGGCTGTGGCAGGACAAGATCTCCGCCGAACAGGACTACCTGCAAGCCAGGCAAGCCCTGAGCGAAGCCGAGATCGCGGTGCGCAACGCGCGCCAGAAGCTCAGCGCCATCGGCGCCGGCGTGGGCGCGGGGGCCAACGCCGGCGCGGGCGCCGGATCGGCGGCGGGCGCGCAGCTCAACCGCCTGGAACTGCGGGCGCCGTTCGACGGCGTGGTGATGGAGAAGCACCTGGCGCTGGGCGAGGCGGTCAAGGAAGACGCCGCCGTCTTCACCATCTCCGACCTGTCCAACGTCTGGGCCGAAATCGCCGTGCCGCCCAAGGATCTGGCGCTGGTGCGCGTGGGCGAGACGGTGGTGGTCAAGGCCTCCGCCTTCGACGCCCAGGCCAGCGGCAAGATCACCTACGTCGGCTCGCTGCTCGGCGAGCAGACCCGCACCGCCAAGGCCCGCGTGGCGCTGGCCAATCCCGAGCGCGCCTGGCGCCCCGGCCTGTTCGTCAGCGTCGACGTGCTGTCCGGCCGCGCCGCGGCGGCGGTGGCGGTGGCGGCCGACGCCATCCAGACGGTGGACGACAAGCCGGTGGTGTTCGTCAAGGTGGCGGGCGGCTTCCGCGCCCAGCCGGTGGTAGCCGGCCGCAGCGACGGCCGCCTGACCGAGATCGTCCAGGGCCTGGCGGCCGGCGCGCAGTACGCGGCGGCCGGCAGCTTCGTGCTCAAGGCGGAACTGGGCAAGGACGGCGCCGAGCATGCGCACTGAGACGGGGGATACCATGTTTGAACGCATCATCCGACAGGCCATCGCCCAGCGCTGGCTGGTGCTGCTGCTGGTGGCCGCCATGGCCGCCCTCGGCGTCTACAACTACCAGAAGCTGCCGATCGACGCCGTGCCCGACATCACCAATGTGCAGGTGCAGATCAACACCGCGGCGCCCGGCTACTCGCCGCTGGAGACCGAGCAGCGCGTCACCTTCCCGATCGAGACGCTGATGTCCGGCCTGCCCGGGCTCGAGCAGACCCGCTCGCTGTCGCGCTACGGGCTGTCGCAGATCACCGTCATCTTCAAGGACGGCACCGACATCTTCTTCGCCCGCCAGCTGGTCAGCGAGCGGATACAGGAGGCGCGCGCGCAGCTGCCGGCCGGCGTCGCGCCGGCCATGGGGCCGGTGTCGACCGGGCTGGGGGAAATCTACCTGTGGACGGTGGAGGCCAAGCCTGGCGCGAAGAAGGCCGACGGCACGCCCTACACGCCGACCGACCTGCGCGAGATCGAGGACTGGATCATCAAGCCGCAGCTGCGCAACGTGCCCGGCGTGACGGAGATCAACGCCATCGGCGGCTACGCCAAGGAATACCAGGTGGCGCCCAATCCGCAGCGCCTGGCCTCCTACGGCCTGACCTTGCAGGACGTGGTGACGGCGCTCGAGCGCAACAACGGCAACGCCAGCGCCGGCTACATCGAGCAGCGCGGCGAGCAGCTGCTGGTGCGCGCGCCGGGGCAGGTGCAGTCGCTCGACGATCTCCGCAACGTCATCCTCAGCAACGTGGACGGCGTGCCGGTGCGGGTGCGCGACGTCGCCGAAGTGGGCGTCGGCCGCGAGCTGCGCACCGGCGCCGCCACCGAGAATGGCCGCGAGGTGGTGCTGGGCACGGTGTTCATGCTGATCGGCCAGAACAGCCGCGCGGTGTCGCAGGCGGTCGACCGCAAGATGGTCGACATCAACCGCAGCCTGCCGGCCGGCGTGCAGGCCGTCACCGTGTACGATCGCACCACGCTGGTCGACAAGGCCATCGCCACCGTCAAGAAGAATCTGCTGGAGGGCGCGGTGCTGGTGATCGTGGTGCTGTTCCTGTTCCTCGGCAATCTGCGCGCGGCGCTGATCACCGCCATGGTGATCCCGCTGGCGATGCTGTTCACCTTCACCGGCATGGTGGCGTACAAGGTCAGCGCCAACCTGCTCAGCCTGGGCGCGCTGGACTTCGGCATCATCGTCGACGGCGCCGTGGTCATCGTCGAGAACTGCGTGCGGCGCTTGGCGCACGCGCAGGCCCGCCACGGCCGCGTGCTGACGCGCGCCGAGCGCTACGAGGAAGTGTTTGCCGCCGCGCGCGAAGCCCGCAGGCCGCTGCTGTTCGGGCAACTGATCATCATGGTGGTCTACCTGCCGATCTTCGCGCTGACCGGCGTCGAGGGCCGCATGTTCCATCCGATGGCGCTGACGGTGGTGATGGCGCTGGCGGGGGCGATGCTGTTGTCGATCACCTTCATCCCGGCCGCCGTGGCGCTGTTCATCGGCGACCATGTGGTGGAAAAGGAGCAGCGCCGCATCGGCCGCTGGTATGCGGCGCTGCTGGAGCGCGTGCTGGCCAATACGCCGGTGGTGCTGGCCTTCGCCGGCATCGCGGTGGCGCTGTCGGTGCTGCTGGCCACGCGGCTGGGCAGCGAGTTCGTGCCCAGCCTGAACGAGGGCGACATCGCCATCCAGGCGCTGCGCATTCCCGGCACCAGCCTGACGCAGTCGGTCGCGATGCAGCAGCAGGTGGAGCTGGCGCTGACGAGGCAGTTCCCCGAGATCGAGCGCATCTTCGCCCGCACCGGCACGGCGGAAATCGCCTCGGACCCGATGCCGCCCAATGTCTCGGACGGCTACATCATGCTCAAGCCGGAGTCACAGTGGCCGGCGCCGAAGAAGACCCGCGACCAGCTGCGGGCGGCGATCCAGGCGGCGGCCGAACGCCTGCCGGGCAATGCCTTCGAGTTTTCGCAACCGATCCAGCTGCGCTTCAACGAGCTGATCTCGGGCGTGCGCAGCGACGTCGCCGTCAAGCTGTTCGGCGACGACATGGCGGTGCTGAACGAGACGGCCGGGCGCATCGCCGCCGCGCTGGGCAAGGTGGACGGCGCGGCCGAAGTCAAGATCGAGCAGACCAGCGGCCTGCCGGTGCTGACCGTGGAGATAGACCGCGGCAAGACCGCGCGCTACGGCCTGAATGTGGGCGACGTGCAGGAGACCATCGCCACCGCCATCGGCGGCAGGGAGGCCGGCACCATGTTCGAAGGCGACCGCCGCTTCGGCATCGTGGTGCGGCTGCCCGATGCGCTGCGCAGCGACCTCGATGTGATGCGGCGCCTGCCGGTGCCGCTGCCGCGCGCGGGCGGTGCTGGCGCGGCCAACTTCATCCCGCTGGGCGAGGTGGCGACCTTCAGCATCGCGCCGGGACCGAACCAGATCAGCCGCGAGAACGGCAAGCGGCGGGTGGTGGTCAGCGCCAATGTGCGCGGGCGCGACATCGGCTCCTTCGTGGCGGAGGCGGAGCAGGGTTTGCGGCAGGTGGCGATACCGGCCGGCTACTGGACAAGCTGGGGCGGGCAGTTCGAGCAGTTGCAGTCGGCGTCGCGGCGCTTGCAGATCGTGGTGCCGGTGGCGCTGCTGCTGGTGATCGTGCTGCTGTTCGCGATGTTCGGCAATCTGAAGGATGGCTTGCTGGTGTTCAGCGGCATACCGTTCGCGCTGACCGGCGGCATCGCGGCGCTGGCCTTGCGCGGCATACCGCTGTCGATTTCGGCGGCGGTCGGCTTCATCGCCTTGTCGGGCGTGGCGGTGTTGAACGGGCTGGTGCTGATCTCCTTCATCCGCAGCCTGCGCGACGAGGGGCGCTCGGTGGAGCAGGCGATACGCGAAGGTTCGCTGGGCCGCCTGCGGCCGGTGCTGATGACGGCGCTGGTGGCGTCGCTGGGCTTCATCCCGATGGCGATCGCCACCGGCACCGGCGCCGAAGTCCAGCGTCCGCTGGCGACGGTGGTCATCGGCGGCATCCTGTCGTCCACCGCGCTGACGCTGCTGGTGCTGCCGCTGCTGTACCGGCTGGTGTACTTGCGCGGGCGGCCTGAAACGGCCTAAGGCCTGGAGGGGTAAACGGGAAACAGACTAAATCGTTTGCCTCTTTTCGTCAGCTGGTCTGGGACTGGCGTGGATTCATCGGCCATCCCCGGCAGCATGCCGGGGAGTTGAGCATGAGAGCGCAGTGCAAGTCAGGTTACACGCATAGTGTGACGAGCAAAATTTCTCATTGCCATCTTGTTGTTCAAAATATCCCCATACCTTGGCATCACACGATTTTGGTGAAGTGGGCGGAGCGCTGATGTCCCGCATTAACGCATCATTGCGCGACATGTAGAATTCCGATGACATATGCAGAAGGCCACTGTTCGCATGATTCAATGCAAGTTCGGTAAGCTTACTTTGTCTGCGGCTTAGAAGTTCCCTCGCCTGTTTAACGCCCATTTGATTTTCAGTGACTTCCCGGTTGCCGTTAACCACGATGCTAAGTTCTCTTAGCGTCGGCTTGAGATACTTGCCACTGAACGAAAAAATCAGGAAGTTCTCCAAAATGGCGGCGCTGCCCTCCTCAAGGTCACTCGATTTGTCTTGGAATTGCAGACATGCTTCCACCACAGGGGGCGTCATGATCATCGCTGCTGCGTTTCCACACACGATTGCGGCCATAACGAAGAGGAGACAAGGTATTTTTGAGAAACTCATGGTCACTGACGTAAAAAAATTTGATGTAAATGAGCGACGCTGGCGGCGTTTTTACCTCGGCGTCAAGATCATTTCCTGCCGCTCGCGCCGCATGCTGAAGCGGTTCAGGAAATTGCTGCCTAGTAGGATGATGGGCAGGCCGCTTTCGTGGACGGTGGCTTCGAGATTGCGCAGCTCTAATTCGCCGATGCGCATCCGCTCCACGTGCACCACAAAGACGCTGGTGACGCCATTGGCCGTCGAGGCGCTGCCGGGCCGGCCTTTGCGGTAGTCGATGCCGAAGCGCGTGGCGTCCGCCGCCGGCATGGCGATGGTGGTGGCGCCGGTGTCGACCAGCATCCGCGCGCTCATGCCGTTGATGCTGCCATTGGTGTAGAACTGGCCGACGGCATCGGCGTGCAATACCAACGTCTGGCTCACTCCGTTCGGCGCCGGATAGCGGCCCACGGCGATCGTCACCGGCTTGCCATGGTCGGCGATGGTGGCGCCGTCGCTATTGATAGCCAGCAGCCGATAGCCCGGCGCGATGCTGCTGCCGACTGCGTAGACCGTGGGTTCGCCGCCGTCCACCGTCAGCAGCGCGCGGTCGCGGATCACGCCCACCAGGCTGATGTCGGCGGCGCAGGCATGGGCGCCGGCAAGGATGAGGCTCGCCGCTAGGGCGTAAGTCGGGAGGCGCATGGTGTCGGCGGCACAATCTTGAAAGTTGCTTAATTGCCGTAGAGCATATCATTTCAACGCGGGCTCAAAATGCGCCAATCCTCACGCTATGTATGGGGTACCAGATTTTTCAGGGGCTCTAAAAGCTCTAAACGCTCTAAATCACTAGAGATTGAACTAAATCGTTAGAAAACGCTCTAAAAATGAGGCGCCGCGTAGAAAAAATAGACGAATTAGAGCTAGTAGCGCTGATTTTTAGAGTTTTTAGAGCCGAAATTAGAAAAATTAGCGCGAAATCTAGTGAATTAGAGCGATCTATACGATTTAGAGCTTTTAGAGTGGGAGAAAAAAATGAGCTACCCCATACCCCTCCACCTGCCAGACGATGTCTTTCACGCGCTGACGGAGCATACGGGCGAAGGCTGGTATGGCCCGAAGACGGAGGCCGCGCTCAGCGAGCTGATCCGCAATTGGATCCGCAACACCGCCGCCGCACCGAGCGAGCTGGACGGCGAAGCCGACGAAGCCGACGAACCCGCCCAGCCCGAGCCGACACCAAACCTGCCGCCAGACGTCAGCAAAGGCTATCAATGGAAGCAGCTTTTCCTGCCCAACGGCACCGAACTGCGCGCCACCTTCGGCGGTAGAAGCAGCTACGCCAAAGTACAAGACGAAGCCATCTTGTGCGACGGAGCGCCGACCACGCCATCGCGGCTGGCCAATGCGCGCGGCTGCGGCACGCGCAATGCCTGGCACAACGTCTGGCTGAGATTTCCCGGTGAAGCGAGCTGGAAGCTGGCGCGCCGATGCCGGCCGTAGAGAATTTTCGAGCGCATGTCGAATTCCTGTGTCATCGTTCGTCGTCAGCATGGAGTCCCCCCAATAATCTTTTAGCGAGGCGATGTCATGAACAAACAAATCATCTTCAACCTGCCGGTGCAGGACCTGGACAAATCCAAGGCCTTTTTTGCCGCGCTCGGTTTCAGCTTCAATGCCCAATACAGCGGCGAGGGCGCGGCGTATATGAACATCGTGGATGGCCATATCCACGCCATGCTGATGACCGAAGCCTTCTTCGCCTCCTTCATCGACAAGCCGGTCATCCGGGCGACCGAGGGCAACGAGGTGATCATCTGCCTGAGCTGCGAGAGCCGGGAGGAACTGGACAGCCTGATCGCCAAGGCCAGCGCCGCCGGCGCGCGCATCCCGCACCCGCCCGAAGACCATGGCTTCATGTACGACCAGGGCTTCGAAGACCTGGACGGCCACCTGTGGAACCTGGTCTGGATAGCGCCCGAGGCCTGACAGTCGGTTACAAACCTTGGCAAAAGTGTCATAGAATGCGGGATCCGTTTTTTATAGACACACGCACATGAAATATTCCAAGCAGTTGGCCATCGCCGCCGTGGTGGCGGCCGTGGCCGGCGCGGGCGCCTTCGTGGCGCTGCGCGGCAAGCAGCCGGCCGCCGCGCCCGCCGCAGCAACGGCGGCCGGCGCCACGCCCGAACTGATGCCGGAGCTGCACGCCATGCTGGCCGCCTACCGCAAGATCATCGTGCTGCTGGCCGACGAGAAGACGCTGTCCGAATCCGACCGCAAGGCCGCCGGCCAGGTCGGGCAGTCGCTGTTCCACGAAAACCTGGCGCGCCTGGGCAAGGTGCAAGCCATGCTGGCGCAAACCCAGGCGCTGCCGCCGTCGCAGCGCGACGCCGCCGACGATGGCCTGCTGTCGTACATCGAATCGGCCGCCGATCTGTACGACGCCGACCGCCTGGCCTTCCGCGAAGTGCTGCTGTCGCTGCAAAAGCTGGCGGCCGCCGACCAGACGCTGCCCGCGATCAAGCTGCACAAGCGCGTCAGCGAAGACCTGGCGGCGCTGGAGGATATCGAAAAGCAGTACGACAAGGAGATCAACGACATCTTCTCGCGCTTCGACACGCGCGCCATCGCGCCCAAGCGCGAGCGCTGGGACGACTACGTCAAGCACCTGCGCAAGCTGTACGGCCGCGAGCAGATCATGAAGGACTACGGCGTCATCGTGCCGTATCCGGAGCAGCCGAAGTCGGCGGAGCAGGAGGGGCAGCAGGGGCAGGCCAAGGAAATCTTCGGCAACGCGCTGCCGCCCAAGACCGTGGTGCTGACCTTCGACGACGGCCCGCACAAGAGCTACACCGAGGAGGTGGCCGCCATCCTCAAGCAGTACAACGTGCCGGGCGTGTTCTTCCAGGTCGGCCAGAACCTGGGCAAGCTCGACGCCCAGGGCAGGCAAACCCTGAACAGCAACGCCGCCGAGAGCCGGCGCCTGATCGACGCCGGCCACACCGTGGGCAACCACAGCTTCAGCCACGCGCTGCTGTCCAAGCAGAAGGGCGATCAGCTGTACGGCGAGATCGCCAACGCCGACCAGCTGTTGAAGGCCACCGACGCGCGCCGCTCCGACCTGTTCCGCTTCCCCTACGGCGCCCACAACGCCGAGGGGCTGGGCATCCTGTCCAAGCTGGGCCTGCGCTCGGTGATGTGGAATATCGATTCGCTGGACTGGGCCGACCCGGTGCCGAGCTCGATCGCCAACCGCGTGCTGACCACCTTGAGCAAGGAGCAGCGCGGCATCATCCTGTTCCACGACATCCACGAGCGCAGCGTCAAGGCGCTGCCGATGGTGCTCGACAAGCTGATCGCCGACGGCTACAGCTTCGCCGCCTGGGACGGCCACGAGTTCAAGGTGGCGCGCGGCGCCAAGCCGGAGCCGGAAAAGATCGCCGTCAGCACCGGCTACGCCAACAGCTACGCGGTGGTCATCGGCATCAACGATTACCAGAAGTGGCCCAAGCTGCAATACGCGGTGCAGGACGCGAAGGCGATCCGCGACACGCTGGTCAACCGCTTCGGCTTCGCCGGCGAGCGGGTGTTCACGCTGTCGAACGGCGAGGCCACGCGCAACAACATCCTGGCGCTGTTCCACGACAAGCTGGCCGATGCCCAGCTGAAGAAGGACGACCGCATCTTCGTGTTCTTCGCCGGCCACGGCGCCACGCGCCAGCTCAGCTCCGGCCGCAACCTCGGCTACATCATCCCGGTCGACTCCGACCCGCAGCAGGTCAGCTTCGACGCCATCCCGATGACGGACTTGCAGAACATCGCCGAAAGCCTGAACGCCAAGCATGTGCTGTTCGTCATGGACGCCTGCTACAGCGGCCTGGGCCTGACGCGCGGCGGCGGCAACAGCGCCTTCCTGCGCGACAACGCGCGCCGCCTGGGGCGGCAGATGCTGACCGCCGGCGGCGCCGACCAGATGGTGGCCGACGGCGGCCCGAACGGCCACTCGGTGTTCACCTGGACGCTGCTGCAAGCCTTGAACGGCAAGGCCGACCTCAACGGCGACGGCCTGATCACCGCCACCGAGCTGGCCGCCTATGTGGCGCCGGCCGTGGCCAGCGTGTCGCAGCAGACGCCGGCGTTCGGCAGCCTGCCGGGATCGGAGGGCGGCGAGTTCGTGTTCCAGCTGCCGGCCGAGGCCGAGTTCCTCAGCGCGCAGTCGGCGCAGCTGTCGGCGGACGCGATCGCCCTGAACAGCAAGCTCGACAAGGGCCGCGACCAGAAGGCCGACGGCAACACGGTGGTGGTCAAGAATTTGCAGGGCGAGGAGCAGAAGATCGCCGCGCCCAAGCCGGTGGACGCGTCGAGCCGCCAGCTGGCGCAGCGCGCCAACGACAAGGGCTTGCAACTGTACAAGGAGAAGCAGTACGCGCAGGCGGAGGCGGCGTTCACCGAAGCGTTGAAGTACCGTCCCGATTTCGGCCTGGCGGCCAACAACCTGGGCTTCGTCTATTACAAGCAGGAGAAGTACGCCGAGGCGGCGCGCTGGTTCGAGAACACGTTGCAGATCGACACCTCGCGCGCGATCGCCTACCTGAACCTGGGCGACGCCCGCCTGCATCTGGGCGAGCGCGAGAAGGCCAGGCAAGCCTACGCCAGCTTCCTGGCGCTGGCGCCCAACCACGCCAACGCCGGCTACGCCAAAGAGCAGCTGAACAAGCTATGAAAAAATCCAAGGCCGACCTGGACGTGATCAGCATCGCGATCGCGCTCGCCACCTTCGTGCTGGCGGCGCTGGCGATGTCGGGCAGCTGGTCGGGCGGGCCGTCGCAGTGCGGCGACTTCGGCTTCACCTGCCTGGGCAACGCCATGATCGTGCTGGTGCTCGGCACGCTGATCGGCTTCGTCACCGCCGTCATGGGGCTGATCCTGGCGCGCTGGCGCTCCTGGTACGGCTGGCTGGGCCTGTTCCTCAACGGCGTGCCGGCGGTGCTCATCTGCGGCTGGCTGCTGCTGGTGTTCGTGGCGCGCGGCTAGGCCAGCCGCCGGCCCGGGACGTCAGGCTTCGTTCCAGTCGTATTCCATCTGCAGCGCGGTGCGGGCGGCCAGCTCGCGGCCGGCCAGGCGCTCGACCAGGTGCAGCGACATGTCCATGCCGGCCGAGATGCCGCCGCTGGTGACGATGCGGCCGTTGTCTATCCAGCGCCGTTCGCCGGCCACCGTCACGCGCGGGAAGGCGGCGCGCAGGTCGGCGATGTCTTCCCAGTGGGTGGTCGCTTCCTGCCCGTCCAGCAGCCCGGCCTGCGCCAGCAGGAAGGCGCCGGTGCACACCGACGCCACCAGCTCGCAGGCGGGCGCGGTGGCGGCGATCCAGCGTATCACTTCCTGCTTGTCCTGTTCGGCCGCGACCACGCCGCCCGGCACGATCAGCACGTCGAGCGGGCCGGCGTTGCCGAAGTCCGCTTCCGGGAACACGCTCAGGCCGGCGCGCGCGCGCAGCATGGCGCCCCGCTGGCCGATGGTGCGCACGCGGAACGGCGCCGCCGCGCCCGGCGCCAGCCTGGCCGCCACCCGCGTGGCGCAGGTGAACACTTCGTAGGGTCCGGCGAAGTCGAGCACTTCAACGTCGTCGAAGACATAGATGCCGATGGTGCGTGTCATGGTGGCTCCCTTGAATAGAAGCGTCCATCATGCCCGCGCGGCGGTTGACACAAATGACATTCATGGTTGAATATCTGCCACATGAAACCCATCGACATCTGGCTGCTGGTCTACCCCGGCTTCGTGCTGCTGGACGCCACCGGCCCGGCGCAGGTGTTCGCCACCGCCAACGACGAGGCGCGCGACGCCGGCCTGCCCGAGCCCTACCGCATCCGCATGACCGCGCCCGGCGGCGGCCTGGTGGCGTCGAGCGCCGGCGTCGGCGTGATGACCGAGCCGCTGCCGCGCCCCGGCCGCGCGCTGGCCGGGGCGACGCTGATCGTCGCCGGCGGCCGCGGCCTGGGCGGCGGCGACAGCCCGGCGCTGGACCCGGCCATGGTGCGCTGGGTGCAGCGCGCCGCCGCCGGCATGGCCGGCGGCGATGGCGCCCGGAGCGCCCCTGGCGCCGCCGGCGGCCAAGGCCTGCGCCGCTGCTGCTCGGTGTGCACCGGCGCGTTCGTGCTGGCGCGCGCCGGCCTGCTGCGCGGGCGCAGCGTGGTCACGCACTGGATGGATGCGGCGGCGCTGCGGGCGCAGCACCCGGAACTGCGGGTGCTCGACGACGCGATCTACGTCAAGGATGGCGCTTACTACACGTCGGCCGGCATCGCCGCCGGCATGGACCTGGCATTGAGCCTGGTCGAGGAAGACCAGGGGCGCGGCGCCGCGCTCGACACGGCCAAACGGCTGGTGGTGTTCTTCAAGCGCCCCGGCGGCCAGCGCCAGTTCAGCTCCGAACTGCTGGCCCAGGCCGATCCGCAAGGCTTGCACGGCCAGCTGACCGACTGGCTGCGGCCGCGCCTGAAGCGGCAGATCGACGTCGGCCAAATGGCGGCGGCGTTCGCCGTGTCGGTGCGCACCTTGCACCGGCGGCTGCAGCAGGAGGCGGGCGTGTCGCCGGCGCAGCTGCTGCTGCGGCTGCGCATGGAGGCGGCCTGCGGGCTGCTGGAGCGGCCCGGCATGAGCGTCAAGCGGGCCGCCAGCCAGAGCGGCTTCGGCAACGAGTACAATCTGCGGCGCGCGTTTTCCGCGCAGCTGGGCGTGGTGCCCAGCGCCTACCAGCAGCGCTTCGGCTGACGCCGCGGCGCCGTCAAACAAGCGGGCCATACAGATGATGCAGGAATTCGAGAAATGGGTGGCGCGGGTGCTGCTGCTCAACAGCGCGCTGGCGCTGGGCGTGAGCCTGGGCCTGCTGGGCGAGCGGCAGCCGGCCGACGCGCTGCCGCTGCTGTACAGCGCCGCCATGCTGGGCTTCCTGTCGGCCGTGCTGTCGCTCAAGCGCTGGAAGCTGGGCCTGTGGGGCGGCGCGCTGTATTACGCGCTGCAGCTGGTCAGCGTCTACCCCTTGGCCGGCGGCTGGCAGTTCGCGGTCAAGGCCGGCGTCAGCATCGGCCTGGTGCTGCGCTTCCACAGCGGCGTGGTGGTGCTCAACCTGGTGGCGCTGGCGCTGCTGGCCGCCACCGCCGCCGTGCTGGCCTGGCGCTGGCGCGCGCCGCGGACCTGAGCGCGGCGAACACCGCCTGGTTCGGCTCGGCGGCGCGTCGCCGCCGGTGCGTGGGGCAGGCGGGAGCGCGGCACGCAGCGGTCATCCGCCGGTAACACAGCCGGTGCAAAATATCCGTGCGGATACATTTTTGCCAGCCGTGTTGGCCCATCGCCTACCCATAAAAACAACTTTTTTATAAGATAAATATTCCTTTCCGGACAGGTTGCGCGGCCGCGACAGCGCCGAAAAAAATTCTTTTGGGAAATTTAGTGCGATATAATCGCCCTTCTGAAATTCCGTTCAAGCCCCTTTTCCCAGCCGCCGCGGCAAAACTTGATGGTGGGAAAAAAGTTTACTTAATGAAATTCAAAATTCCGTCGTTATGTACAGTACAAGCCGGATTTTTCCCGGCGGCATCATTAAAAAGTTTTTAAAATAGTAACATTATCCATTACAGGGGTCGGATGTCAGGCACAAGCTGACTGTCCGGCTTGCTTTTCGAGCTGACAGCGTAGTACCTCCAGGAGAAATAGTATGAGTTTCGTGACCACCTTTACCACCGAACAACTTGCCACCCTCAGCACGTCCCAGATCCTGACCCTGGCGACGGCCGACATCGCGGCGTTCAATTCGGACCAGTTGGGCGCGTTCACGACCTCGCAAATCCCGGTGTTCACCACCGCCCAGCTGGCCGGCGGCATCACCACCACCCAGGCCGCCTACCTGACCACGCTGCAGATGAGCGTGCTGACCTCCAGCCAGATCGGCGCGCTGCAGACCGCCAGCTTCGCCCTGCTGTCGACCAATGACATCGCCGCGCTGTCGACCTCGGCCATCGGCGGCATCAGCGCCAACCAGGTCAAGGCGCTGACCACCAACCAGGTCGTCGCGCTGACCAGCAACCAGGCCGCCCAGCTGACCTCGACCCAGGTCGCCGCGCTGAGCACCAACGCCATCGGCGCGCTGGAAACGGCCGACCTGGCCGCGATCAAGACCGCGTCCATCGCCCTGCTGAGCACGGCCCAGGTGGCCGCGCTAAGCACCAGCCAGATCAATTCGCTGTCGACCGGCGCCGTCGCCGCGCTGAGCACCGCCGGCATCGCCGCGCTCAGCACCGACCAGGCCGTCGCACTGACGTCGTCGGCCATCGCCGCCCTGAGCACGGCCCAGGTGGCCGCGCTGACCAGCAAGGCGCTGGGCGCCATCGAGACCGCCGACCTCGCCGCGCTGTCGACCAACGACATCGCCGCGCTGCGCACCGCCCAGCTGGTCGGCCTGTCGACCGGCCAGGTGGCCGCGCTGTCGACCAACCAGATCGCCGCGCTGAGCGCGGCCGGCGTCGGCGCCCTGTCCACCAACCAGATCGTCGCCCTGACCACCGCCCAGGCCAGCGTGCTGGGCACCGCGCAAGTGGCCGCGCTGTCGACCAACGCCGTCGCCGCGCTGGAGACCGCCGATGTCGCCGCGCTGTCGACCAACGCCATCGCCGCGCTGAGCTCGGCCCAGGTCAAGGCCCTGGGCAGCGACCAGATCGTCGCGCTGACCACCAATGAAGCGGCCGCGCTGAGCGCCATCCAGGTCGCCGCGCTGAGCACCGCCGCCGTGGCCGCGCTGGAAACGGCCGACCTGTCGGCGATCAAGACCGCCGCCATCGCCGCGCTGACCACCGCGCAGGTGGCGGCGCTGACCACCGGCCAGCTGAACTCGCTGGCCACGGCCGCCGTCGCCGCGCTGTCCACCGCCGGCATCGCCGTGCTGTCCACCGACCAGGTGGTGGCGCTGACCTCGGCCCAGCTGAGCAGCCTGGGCACCGCGCAAGTGGCCGCCCTGAGCAGCAAGGCCATCGGCGCGATCCAGACCGCCGACCTGGCCGGCCTGTCGACCAACAGCATCGCCGCGCTGCGCAGCGCGCAGCTGGTCGGCCTGAGCACCGACCAGGTGGGCGCGCTGTCGACCAACCAGGTGTCGGCCCTGAGCAGCGCCGCCATCGCCGGCCTGACCACCAACCAGATCGTCGCCCTGACCACCGCCCAGGCCAGCGTGCTGAGCACCACCCAGGTGGCCGGCCTGTCGACCAACGCCATCGCCGCGCTGGAGACCGCCGACTTCGCCGCGCTGTCGACCAGCGCGGTCGCCGCGCTGAGCACGGCCCAGGTCAAGGCCCTGACCACCAACCAGGTCGTCGCGCTGACCACCAATGAAGCGGCCTCGCTGAGCACCGCCCAGGTGGCCTCGCTGTCGACCAACGCCATCGCCGCGCTGGAGACGGCCGACCTGGCCGCGCTCAAGACCGCCGCGATCGCCGCGCTCGGTTCGGCCCAGGTCGCCGCGCTGACCACCGGCCAGGTCAACTCGCTGTCGACCGCCGCCGTCGCCGCGCTCTCCACCGCCGGCATCGCCGCGCTGGACACCGAGCAAGTCGTCGCGCTGACGTCGGCCCAGATCGGCGCGCTGAGCACCGGCCAGGTGGCCGCGCTGTCCTCGAAAGCCATCGGCGCCATCGAGACCGCCGACCTGGCCGGCCTGTCGACCGCCAGCGTCGCCGCGCTGCGCAGCAGCCAGCTGGCCGGCCTGACCACCGACCAGGTGGGCGCGCTGTCGACCAACCAGATCGCCGCGCTGGGCACGGCCGCCGTCGCCGGCCTGACCACCAACCAGATCGTCGCGCTGACCACCAGCCAGGCCAGCGTGCTGAGCACCGCGCAAGTGGCCGGCCTGTCGACCAACGCCATCGCCGCGCTGGAGACGGCCGACTTCGCCGCGCTGCGTTCGGACGCCATCGCCGCCCTGACCGTCAACCAGGTCAAGGCGCTGACCACCAACCAGGTCGTGGCCCTGACCACCGGCGAAGCGGCCGCGCTGAGCACCGCGCAGGTTGCCGCGCTGTCCTCCAACGCCATCGCCGCGCTGGAAACGGCCGACCTGTCGGCGATCAAGACCGCCGCCATCGCCGCGCTGGGTTCGGCCCAGGTCGCCGCGCTGACCACCACCCAGGTCAACACCCTGGCCACCGCCTCGGTCGCCGCGCTGTCCACCGCCGGCATCGCCGCGCTGTCGACCAACCAGGTGGTCGCCCTCACTTCGGCCCAGGTCGCCAGCATGAGCACCGCGCAAATCGCCGCGCTCAGCGCCAACAGCGTCGGCGCCATCGAGACCGCCGACCTGGCCGGCCTGTCGAGCAACGCCATCGCCGCGCTGCGCACCGCCCAGCTGTCCGGCCTGACCACCGACCAGGTGGGCGCGCTGTCGACCGCCCAGTTCGCCGCGCTGAGCAGCGCCCAGGTCGCCGCGCTGTCGACCAACCAGATCGTCGCCCTGAGCACCACCCAGGCCAGCGTACTGAGCGCCGCGCAGGCGGCCGGCCTGACCAGCAACGGCATCGCCGCGCTGGAGACCGCCGACTTCGCCGCGCTGTCGACCAACGCCATCGCCGCGCTGAGCGCCAACCAGGTCAAGGCCCTGAGCACCAACCAGATCGTTGCCCTGACCACCAATGAAGCGGCCGCGCTGGGCACCGCGCAAGTGGCGGCGCTGACCAGCAACGCCATCGCCGCGCTGGAAACGGCCGACCTGGCCGCGATCAAGACCGCCGCCATCGCCGCGCTGGGCACCGCCCAGGTCGTCGCGTTGACCACCGGCCAGGTGAGCAGCCTGGGCACCGCCGCCATCGCCGCGCTTTCCACCGCCGGCATCGCCGTGCTGTCCACCAACCAGGTGGCCGCGCTGAACTCGGCCCAGATCAACAGCCTGGGCACCGCGCAAGTGGCCGCGCTGTCGTCCAACGCCATCGGCGCGATCCAGACCGCCGACCTGGCCGGCCTGTCGACCAACGACATCGCCGCGCTGCGCAGCAGCCAGCTGGCCGGCCTGACCTCCGACCAGGTGGGCGTGCTGTCGACCAACCAGATCGCCGCGCTGACCACCGCCGCCGTCGCCGGCCTGACCACCGCGCAGATCGTCGCGCTGACCACCACCCAGGCCAGCGTGCTGAGCACCGCGCAAGTGGCGGCGCTGAGCACCAACGCCATCGCCGCGCTGGAGACCGCCGACTTCGCCGCGCTGCGCTCGGACGCCATCGCCGCCCTGAGCGTCAACCAGGTCAAGGCGCTGACCACCAACCAGGTGGTGGCCCTGACCACCGGCGAAGCGGCCGCGCTGAGCACCGCGCAGGTGGCCGCGCTGTCGACCAACGCCATCGCCGCGCTGGAAACGGCCGACCTGTCGGCCATCAAGACCGCCGCCATCGCCGTGCTGGGCTCGGCGCAGGTCGCCGCGCTGACCACCACCCAGGTCAACACCCTGGCCACCGCCTCGGTCGCCGCGCTGTCCACCGCCGGCATCGCCGCGCTGTCCACCAACCAGGTGGTCGCC
>NZ_LRON01000045.1:0-16569 GCF_001758795.1 Duganella sp. HH101
CATGTTCAGTGACGGTGTCAGCTGGGACCGGACGACAATCGCAGCCCACGTGGTTTCGTTGATCACCGGTACGGCGGGGGACGACACGCTGACAGCGCCGAGCGATGCCGGTTACAAGGTCTACGGCCTTTCTGGCAACGACACCTTGATCGGCGGAAGCCTGGACGACACGCTCGATGGAGGTGAGGGCGACGATGCCCTGACGGGCGGGGCAGGTAATGACGTACTGATCGGAGGCGCCGGTAACGATACCTTGAAAGGTGGGAGCGGTAATGACATTCTTGTTGGCGGTAAGGGAAACGATGTGCTTACGGGCGAAGGCGGCTCCGATACCTATCGCCTGGCGATTGGCGATGGGCAGGACCGCATCGTCGATGCCTATACCGATAACTCCACCGACGTGCTGGAATTCACAGACCTCGCTTCGACCGCCGACATCGTGCTGCGTCGACAGGGCGGCGATTTGGTGATCGATTATGGGAGCGGCGATCAGGTGACTGTCGCCTACCAGTTGGGCGGGTCGGATGAAGGTGGCATTGAAAAGATCATGTTCAGTGACGGTGTCAGCTGGGATCGGGCAGAGATCATTGGCCGTGTAACGGAGCCGGCAATAGCTGCCTATTAAGCTGTAAAGAAGCCCGGTGGCTTCCCACCCCTTGTGCCTTCTATTACGGCGGAAAAACTGGCGGTACGGGTGGTGGTGTCCCTGGGAGAGTAGGCGGAGGTTCTGCTGGCTTGCCGGGTCTCGGTGGCAGTAGAGCCCAGAGCCGACCGTCTACGAGT
The DNA here is from genome assembly GCF_001758795.1 of Duganella sp. HH101. Classification (NCBI taxonomy): domain Bacteria; kingdom Pseudomonadati; phylum Pseudomonadota; class Betaproteobacteria; order Burkholderiales; family Oxalobacteraceae; genus Duganella; species Duganella sp. HH101. The sequence goes on from NZ_LRON01000045.1 coordinate 784, forward strand.
ATTGCTCTCCTGGGCAAGGTGGGGGCTGCCCTCAATGATATCTGTGCAAGGGTAGCCGTAGAAAATCAAGCGCCGTTTTTATCATTAAGTAGTCGTGCGCCGTCCTTGTGACGGCGTTTTTTTGCGAGATTACCTAGTCCTTCGGGATAGCCGAGTGAAATGTCGAAGGTTCTTTGCAAGCCCGCTAGTAGAACTGGAACGTCCACCATTCTCGCTGTGGTCGAGCCGCCTTAAGTGGTTATCGCGCCCCACAAAGCCTCTGCGCAGATCGAGTGTAGGGGCGCCCGCGTCAGAGCGAAGAGGCGGCTTTTCATTCTGGTGTCATGCGCGACTGGTCCTGATGCAATCTTCCGCCCACTGGATTACCTCGCTCCATATCCATGCAGAGGAACGTCCGCGCAACTTGACCGGTGCAGGGAACTCTCCCTTATTGATAGCTTCATATACGCTGCTGCGCGACTTTCCGCAAATCGCGAGCACTTCCTTCAGGCGGATCAATCGCAGCTCCTGGTGGTAAAACATGGCCCGCCGGTCTCGCTGCGGCACGTCAGACGTGCTTGCCGCAATTTGGTTGCGTAAGCGTTTCTCCCCCGACATGCGCTGGTGGGCCGGGCTCCCTTGCTTGGTCTGGATCATATCGTTCACCTTTATCCAGGTGTGTGGGTTTCGGTATCGCTGCTGATCCATTGCGACTGAACGGCCTTACGGATGGCGTCCAGCATGTGATGCACCGCGCGTAGCGGAATGACCTCACGCTCCGCGCGCACGGGCCTGGTCTCGTTGGCGTAGTTGGTGCAGACGTGCGTCATATCCTCTTCGCGCACGACTGCCAGTGCGTAGACTTCGCCATCGGATTGTGTCAGGAGTGCGCCGCCGCTACCGGAGTGGATGGCATCGTCGACTGCGTCGCGCAAGGCGTACAGCGCCGCGCGATCGCCCACTAACGCGCCGATGTCCTCGTAACGGGACGGGACAAGAATATGCAAAATCAGCTCGCTCATGTCTTCCTCCAATTATTTTTGAAATTCGATATTTCGAAATTCATGATCGAGTATGTCGTTGAACGGATTGAGAGGCAAATAGAACACGACCCTGATGTCGAATAGATCAATGTTCGACAGCGGCGAGGTGCCGTGTGACTTTAGCGGCTAAAACACTCGCCATTTGTCGACGGGCGACGCAGCGCTGTCCTTTGATGCTGATCAAAGCGTGGATGTCTGACGGTGTGAGGATGGCTCTGACGCTGCAAAAAAACTGACGAGGGGGAGGGCCATGGGAAGGATCGTTCAATTTCCGACGCAGCCCAGAATGCGCGCCCAACAAGCTCGTGCATCCCGCAAGGCTGATGCCAGCAAACCAAGGTCTGCCCCGAGCGAAAATCTAATTATCCAGATACTCGCCGGTGTGATTGTATTTGTGGCGATCTGCACTTGGCCAATTTTGCGATGGCTGTTGTGCGCAGATTTGATTGTCCAAGTCCTCCGTGTGGCGTTGCTCAGCGGCTGGGCAAGTTTTGCGGCGCTTTTGCATATTATGTTTTTGGGTGTTTTGGCTTATCTGATCTTGCTGGTAGCGCCGGCGTCACCTAAATAAACGACAAAGTATTCGATCTCTTCAGGGAGTAGCATGGCGGATTTTTTTGGATGACCGGCGCTATCAAAGAACGACGCGGCCCCAATGTCGTGCTGCGAAAGCTGCCGGCCCGTTCGGCGGGTAAAGGTGACATCGTGGCTGGCAAAGAGGGATCGCCAACGGCAGAGACGGCACATGGCGGGCCGCTCATGTTACAGCTCGACCTGATCGATGAAGACCCCCTCCAGCCGCGTACAAAAAATAATCCGGGCTTCTCTCCATCGAGTCTTACCGAGCTCTCCGCCGCGATCCTGCTGCGCGGCGTGAAGACGCCTATCTCCGTGCGCCCGAACCTGGAAATCCCTGGACGTTTTCTGATCAATCACGGCGCCCGTCGCTTCCGTGCGTCGCGTCTGGCAGGGTTGACGCACATTCCCGCTTTCACTGACACGAATTATAGCCAGGCCGACCAGGTGGTCGAAAACCTGCATCGCAATGAATTGACGGCGCGAGAAATCGCCGACTACATTGGCCGCGAGCTGGCGAAGGGCCTGCGCAAGGGGGAAATCGCCCGGCAAATCAGCAAGTCTGCGGCGTTCGTTACGCAACACGCGGCGCTGCTGGACCTGCCGGAAGCGATTGCGGCAGCCTTTAACACGGGGCGCGTGCGCGATGTCACTTTGGTCAACGAATTGATTTTCGTTCATCGCAAGGCACCGGCTGACGTGTCGGTCTGGCTGGCGGATGAAACGCAGGAAGTGACAAGAAGTTCCGTGCGGATGCTGCGAGCATTCATCGAGCAAAAGCTGGAACGACGTCAGCCTTCAGGCGCAACGGAGGGCGACGCGCCGTTGTTTGTGATCGCCGGAAAGCAAAATGATGCGAGCGACGGATCAGGGATGTTGCAGTCTTTGCCGTGGGTAAATCCGGTGCTGGCAATACGGCATCAAGGCAGGGAAGGGCGGCTTCTGGTTCGGCGGCGCCCTTCTTCTGCGGGCAAGGCCTGGTTGCGCTACGACGACGATTGCGAGTTGGCAGAGGTCGATCTTATCGACGTTCAGCTCATCGCCTTGGTGGAGGGCTAAAAATGCATGAGAGCCATCGTATGCAGATTTTGAACGGGACCATGCCGCCTCTATCCTTGGCGCATGTCCCGATGATGAAAAGGCTGGCCACGTGACGATCGTTAAGCGGAGAGGTAGGTAATGAAGCAACGCATATTAGTGATGAATGGTCAGCGCATAGTCCAGAGCGAATTTGACAGTCAGTGGACCACCACCAAGGTAGGCAAGGCCGGTCAGCTTCAGCCCGGTATCTATAATCTGAGCGCGGCTATCCCTGCCAGCAAGGACAAGACATACGATGGCGTCGTGCTGCACAGCGATCAAGAGCACCTCTACCAGCAGGTCGGTAAAACCTGTATTCGTCACTCAGCCCATGACTTTTTGAAATTGCCAGCGATTGGGACTCATGCCGCGATTCGGTACGACGCCAATCATGCTACGGCGAGTCATGAAGCTGTCAGTCGGGGCCAGGGCATCAAACGGTAAGGTCCACGGGTTGACGGTGAGGTCCGACTGGAAGCGAGCTCCGCCAGGCTGAAACGCAACGTGGGCAGAACGTTCCCGGTGCTGGTGATGTATCTGGATAAGTTCAAGCCCATCAATGACACCTGCGGTCATTTGGCTGGTGATCTCGTGTTGCGTACGATCGGCGACCGTCTCATTGCGATCAGAAGAGAAACCGATATTCTATGCCGCTTGGGCGGCGATGAATTTGCGTTGCTTGCGCCCGATGCCGATCTGGGCGAAGCACACTTGATCGCCGAACGAATGCGCTCAGAAGTCGTGCACCCCACTAACATTGGCGGGGGCGAGGTGGCTGTTGATGCCAACGAGGAGCCCTGAGAACGGTCGGGTTGGGCTGCGGCCGCGCTTCGGCGATGAGCCGTCAGCCTCATCACGGTAGATATTGCCTGACAATTTAACCGGACGACCGGCAAGGGCGGAGGGGCGGCCGTTGCTTCAACTTCCCGCTAGGCCCTGTGTTGGGTGAGTCGCCCATGACCGTCTTAAATGCTTTCAGGAACCCCGCCTGACTTGCGTAACCGACGCGTTCAGCGACCAGTTTCATGAAACCCCTTTCCCGTATCATGGCTCGGGCCAGGGACATGCGCTAAGGGGCATGCGTTATCGCGCAAGTTAGTCTCCCGGCGAGTCGCCGAATGCGTTCGTGAAGGTGCCGGCAAAGCTGCTGTGCGATAGGCCGGCCATGAGCGTGTCGAGCAACCAGTCGCGTGTCGGATCGGCGCGGATGGCATTGAGCGCATTGCCCAGTGTTGGATGCAGTCGGCTGTGAAACAGGCCGCGTTCGGCATCTCTGTGTGATAAGGCGATGCGTAACACGTCGATCAACAGGGCTTCGAACAGACGACCGAGTACGTTCTGGCGGTCATGTCGATCGGCAAATGCTTCGCTGAACATCGGTCCCAACACCGCATCGGCTCCGCCCAAGGCCAGACCCACCGCCGAAGGTGGCGTCGCCACAGAGAGTTCCATAGAAAACCCATGTAGAACAGGCTTTGCCCGGTCATGGCGCTGTACTTGATCTTCTCCTCGTCCGGCATCATCGCCAGCACCGCATCCATCAGCGACGTCTTGCCGGCGGCCGACGAGGACCGGATCACGATGGCCAGCGGGTTGGCCAGCTTTCGGGAAGTCGCCGCCAGGTAGCCCACCAGCTTGTTGGTGCTTTCGCCGGTGATACCGGCGGCCTCCATGTCGGCGACGATGCGGCCGATCACGTCCGGGTCGTTCAGCAGTTTCAACGCCGCGCTGCGGTCCTCGTCGCTGATCGCCACGCCGGCCACCGGCGCCGGCTCCAGCGTCTTGCGCAACCGTTCGTCCTGCACGGCCTCCAGTTTCATCAGCACCTTGCCCAGGTCGGCGCGGATCACGTCCTCGCTTTGTTTGAGTTCGGCGGCGGCCTGCGTGACGAAGGCGGCGCGCGAGCGCGCCGCGTACAGGTCGAAGGTGTCGACGTGAAAATGTTCGCCGTAGGCGGCCAGCAGATTGATTTTCAATAGCTCCGGGCTGGTGTTCTTCTCCAGACCGCGCACGCGGTAGTGGCGTTCGCCAAAGCTCATGCGCAGCGTGTTGTCCAGCACTTCGGGCAGCGGCTCGGCGGCCGGTGCGGTCGGCAGCGGCGATGCGGGCAATGGCGGCGGCGGTGGCGCGGCGGCTTCGTCATGGACGGCCATCACGTCGGCCTGCGCGATGTGTGCAGGTGCTGCCGGCGGCGCGGCGTCGGGCAGGTGCTGGCGGGCGGCTAAGGAAAGAAGCGGATCACGCGGCGCGGCGCCATTGCCTAGCCACTGGGCCTTGCGGATCGCCATGCCCAGCGCGTCGGCCGCTGAGCGGCCGGCGTGCAACGCCGTGGCATTGGCGTCCATGCCGCGCGCGAACACGATGCGGTAGCACTCGATGCCGCGTTCCATCAGCTGCGCCGCCAGTTTGACGGCCGCCTTGTCGCCGGCGTCGTCGCGGTCGTAGGCGATCAGCACGCGGGTGACGCCGTGACGCAGCAACGCGGCCAGGTGGTCGGGCGTAAAACCTTCCACGCCGTAGGCGGCGGTGACGTTGGTGAAGCCGGCGCACCAGAACGTCATGGCGTCGATCAGCGCCTCGCACAGGATGATTTCGGAAGATGCGGCCAGCGCCGCCTCGTTCCACACGCCCCGGTGCGGGCCGGGCAGGTACAGGTGCGCCGGCGTGCCCTTGCGCAGATCGTCGCGGACCTTGCGGCCGTACACCTCGGTGACGTCGCCGGCGGCGTCGAACACCGGCACCACCAACGAACCGTTGAAATGTTCGTGGCCGCTCTCGCGGTAGATGCCGATCTTTTGCAGGCGGGTTCGGATGTCGGCGCCGGCGGCGCGGTTCTTCTCTGGCAGGCGCAGGCCCAGCGTGCGGTTGGCGTAGCCCAGTTGAAAACGTTCGATCAGGTCCGGGTGCGCGAGGCCGCGCGCCTGTAGGTAAGCCAGCGCTTCGGGCGACTGCTTCAACGTCTCGTGGTAGTAGCCGATGGTCTGGTTGAGCAGCGCCTGGTCGTCGGCGTCGAACGCCATCGGCGGCGGCAGGCTGCGCACGGTGGCGCGCTTGATGGGCGTGTCGCTCACACCCTGAGCGGCTAGGGAAGGATCGGCCTTCAGCAGCTCGACCGCGTGCCGGAACGACACGCCCTTGAACTTCATCGCCCGTCGATCGGGCCGCCGCCGATCTGGCAGCCGAAGCAGTGCCACAGGTTTTTGGCTGGCGTGACCACCAGCGACGGTTCGCCGTCGTCGTGGAATGGGCACAGGCCCAGCTTGTCCTTGCCGCTTTTCTTCAAGGCGATGCCGGCCGCTTCGACCAGGCGCTCGACGGACACCTCGTTCTTCAGTCGCTCGATGTCCGTTTCCGGGATGCGTGCCATTTTCCGCCTTTTGCTCAAAAACCTGTCAATACCCTTTTGGTGTTTTATTTTAATACCTTATACTGTGTATTGGCTAATCATTTTTGAAAACGGGGGATACAGTATGAAACCACTCACACTTTGGTCCCTAACCATGTCCTTCCCTTCAAGACTGATCCAGCTGCGCAAGGCCCTGGGCATGACGCAGCAAGGCTTGTCCGATGCCGCCGAGCTGCACGTCAATCAGATCCGCCGCTATGAGGCGGGGACGGCGCAACCAACCTTAGACGCCCTGATTCGGCTGGCCAAGGTGTTGCATGTGCGGCTTGATGATCTGGTGTTCGGCGAACAGGAGCGCGGCCCCAGCGACGACCTGGCATTGCAGTTCGAGGCCGTCAGCCAGTTTTCGGAAGCGGAGAAGCAGACCGTGCGCGAGTTGTTGGAAGGGATGATTCTCAAGCACGAGGCGCGGCGTTGGGATTCGGCACGGGCCGAGGCGGCGGCGAAGAAGCCGGCGGCTGGAACGAAGCGTGGCCAGCCGGTAGCGTGACCGTCGTTGCATAGCGACCTGCCTTAGCCGCTAAAAAAAGAAGCCGTACCCATCACCTGCGCGAACAGCAGCGGGTTGGGGACGGCTTTTTTATAACTAAAGAGTGAGCGTCTGAGCAAGAACGCATATAGAAAAATGACCGAGGTCGTGACCGGTTGCAGGAACAGACCCTGGCACTGATCTTCAAGCAGATGAGGAAGAATCAGTAAGGACCTGAATCTGCCCTAATTTCCATTTCCCTGTTCCGTTATCAAACTGTGCATGCCATCTGGCTGGGCGGCGGAACCACCGCTGTGCATCGATGTCGTCCTCATACTCAAACCATGGTGCTCCATTTTCACAGCCAAAATCGACCACTATTTCTGGCGGCCATTCAGGTTGGGCGCTTACCCAAAGGAGCACTTTAGATGCAGCACTAAGCGTAAGCGGCATGGGATGCCATGACCGTCCACCGTCAGAAGATTTTTCGATGTTCATGCGCCGCCATCGGTTGTATTGACCCTCCGGCTTGTTGAATTTATCGAACGACATTCTGTAATGCGAGCCGTCCTCCGCGTCGCATTCGAATTCTCTATAGAATGATTGATTCATCTTTACGTTCTACTTCATTGGAACCATTGATAGATTTTTCCGCCAACCCAACGACCGCTTTCAGCGCCGCCATAGCCAAGGGCCATACCGCCAAGGATACCAGCGCCTATAACTAGTGCAGCTGGCGCAGCAGCTAATCCCAAGAATCCTGCACCGATAACTACGGCTCCCGCCCCAATGCCGGTACCCAGGGTTGATCCTACTGCACCGCCAAAGAATCCGCCTGTCTCTTGTGCGGCTACTTGCCCTTTCATGCCAGTCGGGGCGTTGCTCACTGCGCTATAAGCGGAATAGCCGCCGTAAAGCATGGCTGCTGGTCCTGCGATCTTACCAAACGTAACCAGCTTATTTAGCGAAGCACGGCCGGCCCCAGATTTTTCAGCCATAAGCTCGTAGGTATCAAATGGATTTGAACGCTGATATTTCGCTTCGTATTGTGCAGGTGTCATTGACTTGTCGATACCTTTCGACACGATACCTCCACCCCACGACTGTTTTGCTCGCGTTGCTTCTCGGAGATCGATTCGTCCCTCTGAAGCAGAGTAGGCTGCCGCCCGGGCCGCAGTTAAGTCGTTGGCTGCACGTGCCGCTTGCACTGCTGCCACTCCGCTTGCCGCATTTTGTGCGATGCCAGCTTTGTACTGAATTCGTTGATAGGTGTCCCATGAGCTAACCGCACCGCCACCTGCTGTTTGCGCATACGTGCTGGTGTTGGGTTGGATCTCGAACTCAGCAGGATTAGCTTGCAGATTCTGTACAAATGCTTGCAGATTTTGATCTAACCGATTGCTATTGACCGCAATCTGATCGGCCACATCAGCATCCAACCTTTGCTCCAGCGTGAGTCGCTGACCGACCACCTCAACAGAGGCGATAGGAGCGACTGCGCTACCCGGATAAGCATAAACGCCCCTAGCTGTTTGCACGACTGGGAATGACTTATCGCCTTCAGTGTATATCTGCTTTGTGTATTCCTCGCCATCATCCAGTACGCCGGCGGGGAAATCGGGGCCGTCTGGATTTTGAGACAGTTGGCCACCCCGTGCGACTGTGGCCCAATTTTGTCTTGGGTCCATTGCGGTAGATGCATACCGGTCACCAGACATTACTTCTTGTTTGATGCCGGCCCACGCATCGTCGCTAAGGTCAGGAGTTCCGCTGCTGCTGTACGCCAAGCTGCTACCCAACGCATTGCCGAACGCATCTGTAGCAATCCGTGGCCCCGACGCGAGCGGTCGTAATTCGGAGGCGAAAACCCAGATGCGATGCGGGCTGGTGGGCCGGTCGGCCCAAGTGCGGTGTGTTAAAGAACGAAAAAAATCCTGGACGCGAGTTTGGCCGATTTATCGCGCGCCGGCAAGGGCGAATGTGCCGGTTTTTACATGGCTTCGAGGTCGGGGTTTGACCTCGAAGCAGGCAGTTGGGCCAGCGGGGCCGGCCCTTTATCGAATCAAGGCAGGAACAGAACGTAGTGGTGCCACAGACCTGTCACCAGCAGGATGCCGTGTTTGCTGTTCTTGAATGGAATGCCGTGATGCTCGATACGGATAACGTGTGCTTTCATGAAGTTCTCCTTGAAAAGAAAGCGATAGGCGAATTTACCCATCACTTCTATTTATCAATCGCCGAAGATTTTCTGAATTTTCTGGGAGGCGGGCGGCTTGCCGCCCGCTGGGGTTTGCCGTTGACGTTGGGTTTGCGTTCGACCTGGCTGACGGCAGCGCGCGGGTGCAAGCGCCGGCGGCGCGCGCGCCGTGACCCTGGCCGAAGCCCTGCGCCCCAGGGCGCACACTATGGCTTGGCAGACGGGGAGGGGCGCCAGACATAACGCCTGTTCCGCGAGGTCGGCCCACCAAGTGAAGCGCAGCGTAACGACTGGGCCGACTTTGCGGAATGCGGCGTTATGTGACAATCGGGCGCGCAGCGCACGATTTCCCCCGAGGCGGCTGTGCCTTTGCGTTCGGCCTGACTGCCGGCGCAGCGCGGCCGCAAGCGAGGAACGAGCGCGCCTTGTTGGCCCACTTTCGCATCAAGCGTGGCTGTTGGATGCCGCGCAGCGGCTGGCGGTATCGCGCAGCGACTGGCGTTGTCGTGTACGGACTCGACCGGAGTGATGTGGCCGGCGGTGCTGCGCGGCGTTCGTCGTCACGTCCCAGCGCGGTCATCCTCGTCGTCGGCTTCGGCGCGCAGCGCGTCCAGAAACGCGCTGGCGGCGTCCGTGCCGGTCGGGTGGGGCGCTGGATCATCTGGGATTGCGTTCGCGTCCTGGCGGCGCTCCAGGCGTGCAGGATGTGTGGCGGCGTGGATGGCGCTCAGCTTCTCGATGGAGACGTGGGTGTAGATTTCGGTGGTGTTCAGGCTGGCGTGGCCCAGCAGCGCCTGAATGAAACGGATGTCGGCGCCACCTTCGAGCATGTGGGTGGCGCAGGCATGGCGCAGCAGATGGGCCGCGCCGGGCCGCTCGATGCCGGCGATGGCCATGTAGCGCTTGACACGCATGGCGACATAATGGCCCAGCACCGGATCGCCGTAGTCGGTCACGAACAGCGCCGTGGAGTCGCCGACCGTCAACTGCGGCCTGGCTTCGTACAGGTATTTTTGCAGCCAGGCGCAGGCCCGGCGGCCCAGCGGCACCACGCGATCGCGGCCGCCTTTGCCCTCGCGCACAAACACCACCTGGCGGATAAAATCGATGTCGCCGCGGGTCAGGTTGCCGACCTCCTTGCGGCGCAAACCGGTGCTGTACAACAGTTCGAGCAGCGCGCGGTCGCGCAGGCCGGTGACGGTGGCCGGATCGGCCTCATTGAGGATGGCGGCCACCTCGTCCACCGACAGGATGTTGCGCGGTAGGTGGCGCTGCACCTTGGGCACGTCCAGCTCGGAGGCCGGGTTGTAGAGGATGTGGTTTTCGCGCGTGGCCCACTTGAAGAAGGTTTTGACGGCGCGCAGCAGGTTCACTTGCGTGCCCGGCACCAGCGGGCTGCCGTCCTCCTTGCGATAGTAGAACAGGTGGCGCTGGTAGCGTTCCAGGATCGGCTTGGTGACCTCGCGCGGATCGTCGATGCCGCGCTCGTTGGCCCAGGCGATGAAAGTGCGCAAGGCGCGCCGGCGGGTGACGACGGTGTCGGCGGCGTAGTGCGTCACGGCCAGCCATTCGCAATGGGCCTCGACGTAGCGGAACAGGGATAAGTGCGCCAGCGGGTCGATGCCGCCGCGGTACTGGACCTGCGGTTTTGCTCCTCGTGCCTTGGCGCGCGGGCGTTGCATGTTACGCCGCCGGCGACGATTGCGGGTACGACAGGATCGGCGCTGTTTCGCCTGATACGTGCGGTTTTTCCGCTGGTCGCCGAATTTGAGAAACAACGCCTTTATCTACAGGCGATACGTTGGTCCGCGACGCCCCCGCAACCGGCCCGCTATCGGCCCGCGACCACCCCGCGACTTCACCGGTTTGCCCCCGCGACTTGTCGGTCGTAGCCGAACCGGCGGTGAGTTGATCGACGTCGATCAGGCCCGGCAGGTGCGGCCGGCCGCCTTCGCCGTCGGCGTCATAAGCCAGCTCGTAGACGAACTTGCCGCCGGGGCCGTCGCGGCGGGCGATCACGTATTCGAATTCGACCAGGCGGTCGAGGTGCAGGCGCAGTTGCGTATCGCCCAGCTCCAGCGCCTCGCGCGCGGCGCGGCGGGTGAAGCGCACAACGTTGCGGGCGATGGCCTGTGCGGCGGCGATCTGGTCGACCATCGCGCACAGGGCGCGCAGCAGCGCGCGGGTTTGCGGCGGCAGTTCATCGAGGCTGCGGCCCAGCACCTCGTGCGCCAGCGCGTTGGCGCATTCAATGTCCTTGCGCGTGACTTCGATGTATTCAATGACGCGGTCGCGGTGGCGGGTGCTGCGCACCGGCCGCTGGTACTGATGCAGCAGCGCGATGGTGTCGATCAGGGTCAGGTATTTTTCGTGATCGCGCCGGGTGCGTGTGGCGTTGTCGGGGAAGGTCAGACGGTCGGCGTAGGGATTCATCACGGCCAGCGGCCGCAGCAGGCGCTGCGCGTTCTGGTGCAGGGCGACGATGTAATCCTTCTCCTGCTTGACCAGCAGTCCTTGCAGGGTGCGGCGCTGGCGTTGCAAGCGGTGGATGGCCTGCGTCTGCTGGCGGCCTTCGTCCACCGTCAGCACCAGGCAGCGGTTGAGCAGCTCCGGGTCGATGTCGAGCGCGGTCGTGGTGGTGAACAGCATCACCGGTCCCTCGACCCGGTATTCCTGCGTCACCAGGTTGCCGGTGGCCGCGTCCTTGCCGGTGGACGCCATGGTCAGCTCCCCCTCGGACTGCAACAGTTTTAAGGCATACGAGGCGCGCGACGCGCCTTCCTCCTCGGCCAGCGCCAGGATCTTGTGCTTCAGATTGGCCTGGCCCATGTAGAACAGGCTTTGCCCGGTCATGGCGCTGTACTTGATCTTCTCCTCGTCCGGCATCATCGCCAGCACCGCGTCCATCAGCGACGTCTTGCCGGCGGCCGACGAGGACCGGATCACGATGGCCAGCGGGTTGGCCAGTTTGCGGGAAGTCGCCGCCAGGTAGCCCACCAGCTTGTTGGTGCTTTCTCCGGTGATGCCGGCGGCCTCCATGTCGGCGACGATGCGGTCAATCACGTCCGGATCGTTCAGCAGTTTCAATGCCGCGCTGCGGTCCTCGTCGCTGATCGCCACGCCGGCCACCGGTGCTGGCTCCAGGGTTTTGCGCCAACGCTCGTCCTGCACGGCCTCCAGTTTCATCAGCACCTTGCCCAGGTCGGCGCGGATCACTTCCTCGCTTTGTTTGAGCTCAAAGGCGGCCTGCGTGACGAAGGCGGCGCGCGAGCGCGCCGCATACAGGTCGAAGGTATCGACATGAAAATGCTCGCCGTAGGCGGCCAGCAGATTGATCTTCAATAGCTCCGGGCTGGTGTTCTTCTCCAGGCCGCGCACGCGGTAGTGGCGTTCGCCGAAAGCCATGCGCAGCGTGTTGTCCAGCACCTCGGGCAGCGGCTCGGCGGCCGGTGCGGCCGGCAGCGGCGACGCGGGCAATGGCGGCGGTGGTAGCGCGGCGGGTTCGTCATGGACGGCCATCACGTTCGTCTGCGCGATGGGCGCGGGTGCTGCCGGCGGCGCGGCATCGGGCAGGTTCCGGCGAGCGGCTAAGGAAAGAAGCGGATCACGCGGCGCGGCGCCATTGCCCAACCATTGGGCCTTGCGGATCGCCATGCCCAGCGCGTCGGCCGCCGCGCGGCCGGCGTGCAACGCCGTGGCATTGGCGTCCATGCCGCGCGCGAACACGATGCGGTAGCACTCGATGCCGTGCTCCATCAGCTGCGCCGCCAGTTTGGCGGCCGCCTTGTCGCCGGCGTCGTCGCGGTCGTAGGCGATCAGCACGCGGGTGACGCCGTTACGCAGTAACGCGGCCACGTGGTCGGGCGTAAAACCCTCCACGCCGTAGGCGGCGGTGACGTTGGTGAAGCCGGCGCACCAGAACGTCATGGCGTCGATCAGCGCCTCGCACAGGATGATCTCGGGCGAGGTGGCCAGCGCCGCTTCGTTCCACACGCCCCGGTGTGGGCCGGGTAGGTACAGGTGCGCCGGCGTACCCCTGCGCAGGTCGTCGCGCACCTTGCGGCCATACACCTCGGTGACGTCGCCGGCGGCATCGAACACCGGCACCACCAGCGAGCCGTTGAAATGTTCGTGGCCACTCTCGCGGTAGATGCCGATCTTTTGCAGGCGGGCGCGGATGTCGGCGCCGGCGGCGCGGTTCTTTTCCGGCAGGCGCAGGCCCAGCGTGCGGTTGGCGTAGCCCAGCTTAAAACGTTCGATCAGGTCCGGGTGCGCGAGGCCGCGCGCCTGTAGGTAAGCCAGCGCTTCGGGCGACTGCTTCAAGGTTTCGTGGTAGTAGCCGATGGTCTGGTTGAGCAACGCCTGGTCGTCGGCGTCGAACGCCACCGGCGGCGGCAGGCTGCGCACAGTGGCGCGCTTGATGGGCGTGTCGCTCACACCTTGAGCGGCTAGGGAAGGATCGGCCTTCAGCAGCTCGACCGCGTGCCGGAACGATACGCCCTTGAACTTCATCGCCCAGTCGATCGGCCCGCCGCCGATCTGGCAACCGAAGCAGTGCCACAGATTCTTGGCCGGCGTGACCACCAGCGACGGTTCGCCATCGTCATGGAACGGGCACAGGCCCAGCTTGTCCTTGCCGCTTTTCTTCAAGGCGATGCCGGCCGCTTCGATCAGGCGCTCGACGGATACTTCATTTTTTAGCCGTTCGATGTCGGTTTCGGGGATTCTGGGCATAAATCGGGGTTGGGCTAAAAACCTGTCAAGAGGGTTTGGAAGAAAATAACTCGTTTGCAGTCTACGCCAATTTGGCGTAGAGTCAACTACCAACCAAAAACAGGGGTTATCGTTATGAAGTCGCTACAGCAGCAATGGATTTCAGTCATGACCCAAGACGAGAAGGAATATTTCAAGGTGCTGGGTGCCCGCATCGCGCAAATGCGCAAGGACCAAGGCCTGACGCAAGTTCAGTTGGCCCAGGCGCTCGGCATTTCGCAGCAGATGGTGGGGTCCTACGAAGTGGGCCGCCGGCGCGTTCCTGTGTCGATGCTGCCGACGTTGGCGCGTGCGCTCCGGGTGCAGATCGATGAGCTGTTGGGCGATGCCGTGAAGGTTCACGCCAAGCGTGGGCCGGCTTCGCAATTGCAGCGCAGTATGGAGCGCATCAACGAACTGCCGAGGCAGAAGCAGCGCTTTGTGGTGGAAATGCTGGAGACCATGCTGGCCCAAGCCAACGCCAACACGTAGCGACCTGTCTAGCCGCTAAAAAAAGAAGCCGTACCCATCACCCGCGCGACCAGCAGCGGGTTGGGGACGGCTTTTTTTTAAATTAAAGAGTCAGGGCTGGTCGTGTTAGGCCACAAGGAAGCAAATGGTCGAGGCCATCCGGCTGGAATATACCCCGCCCCATCAGGCATCAGCGTGGATGAACCTTTGTAGTACCTTCATTTTGCAGCGAGAAGGATTGGCAAAGTTTTATTTAAGAATGTGGGATTTTTCTCGTTGATCTTTTCACAAAGCCATGTAATGGCCACTTTAACTTCAGTGGACTCTTGCCTAACCATTCTCGTCAGAAGATCCCGGGTGGCTTGGTTGTTTAACACCCGCATCAAAATAATAGATGCCCACCTCGGACTCGTGGCCTGCAGATTCGGTATGGCGCGCAAAAACGCACGTACATAAATATCGTCGTCGAATGATTCCGCTGCATGTATAAGCGAAAACATCCCTTCATCAAACTCGGCCTCATCATTGAGGGCAAGCAGCATCGGGCTAATGCACGCAGGATCGCGAAAGGCCAACACGTCTGTAATGGCCGAATCTAGCGTTTTTACCGCTGCCTCCCCAGACAATCGTACCGCATGGCCCAGTTGATCCAGTGCTTCAGTTAAGGATTCCATTTCTTGTTTACTTTTTCTCAAAAATTGTTGGGTACGTCGCTTTATTTTGGCGGATCAGTTCTTGTAGTTGCTTACGGATGTCAGGCCCATAAAGACCATCATTCTGATAGATTTTTCGAGCATCTTGAACGCCGGTTGCCAATGCTCCACGCGCCGTCATGTCGACATCTGCGGTAGTGCCGTAAGTGAAGGTTTCACGATGACGGCCGCCAACACCAGGGACAGGCTGTTCCATGTTAATTGCGATGCCATCATTCTTGCTAATGTCGTATTGTGACATGTGTTTAGCAGACGGAATGTGATGTGGTGTGATGTTGTCGCCCTTACTGCCTGCGGCTATCAGCTCGCCATAGGTTGCGACGTTCCCTTCACCCGGCAGCAGGCGTTTAGTTTTAAAGATGTCGAGCGTGCTTCCAACACCTTTCATCATTCCTGCGAAACCACCTGCACCCACCGATAGCATCGCCGTCCCACCAATGCCACCGTTTTGCGCATCGATATCTGTCCTGCCAACATCTTGCAGACCACCTGAGATGTAGCCTGTCACCTTGGATTGGGCGGCATTAATGAGGTCGCCTACCGGTGTGAAATTGCGAAGCGCGTAAGCAGCAGGGCCGGTCACAATATCCAGCCCTTCCAAGGCGTATTTGGCTACCGGGTTACTCTCGACATATTCGCCGAACGTCGATAGAACATTCCCCGTCCCGACCATGGCGTTATCGATGTATTTGCCTACGAACGTTCTTTGTCTGGTTGTGGCGTCGTTAGCGGTTTTACCGACATTCCAGAGCGCCTCCACGTTCCCAACCAGAGGAAGAACCTTGTTGTTTGCGTAGATGTCACGGACTTGGCTAATCTGGTCATCCGTGGCGTTGCGTAGACGCAGGAAGTCGCTAGTCCGGTCCAGTACGTCATCACGCGAAAGGTCTTGGCCGGCTGCGAACTTCAGTTCAGAGATTTTCTGAATGCGATCAGCCATGTTTGGATCGCTGAGATCGGCACCAGTCCGCATCGCCAAGTCTTGAATGTGACGACGCTGATCGGACGGCAGGTTGCCCATGGAGTCGGGCAGCGAAGGACGCGAGAACTCGGCCGCCAAGCTGCTACCCAGCGCATTGCCAAACGCGTCTGTAGCAATC
>NZ_LRON01000046.1:0-14865 GCF_001758795.1 Duganella sp. HH101
CCCATGAACCTTTACTGTAGCTTTGCATTGGACTTTGAATCAATCTGTGTAGGATAGGTGGGAGGCTTTGAAGCGGGGACGCCAGTTCTCGTGGAGCCATCCTTGAAATACCACCCTGGTTCATTTGAGGTTCTAACCTTGGCCCGTTATCCGGGTCGGGGACAGTGCATGGTAGGCAGTTTGACTGGGGCGGTCTCCTCCTAAAGTGTAACGGAGGAGTTCGAAGGTACGCTAGGTACGGTCGGACATCGTGCTAATAGTGCAATGGCATAAGCGTGCTTAACTGCGAGACTGACAAGTCGAGCAGGTACGAAAGTAGGACATAGTGATCCGGTGGTTCTGTATGGAAGGGCCATCGCTCAACGGATAAAAGGTACTCTGGGGATAACAGGCTGATTCCTCCCAAGAGTTCATATCGACGGGGGAGTTTGGCACCTCGATGTCGGCTCATCACATCCTGGGGCTGTAGCCGGTCCCAAGGGTATGGCTGTTCGCCATTTAAAGTGGTACGTGAGCTGGGTTTAAAACGTCGTGAGACAGTTTGGTCCCTATCTGCCGTGGGCGTTGGAAATTTGAAGGGGGCTGCTCCTAGTACGAGAGGACCGGAGTGGACAGACCTCTGGTGTACCGGTTGTCACGCCAGTGGCATTGCCGGGTAGCTAAGTCTGGAAGAGATAACCGCTGAAAGCATCTAAGCGGGAAACTTGCCTTAAGATGAGATTTCCCAGAGCCTTGAGCTCTTTGAAGGGTCGTTCGAGACCAGGACGTTGATAGGTCAGGTGTGGAAGTGCAGTAATGCATTAAGCTAACTGATACTAATTGCCCGTACGGCTTGTCCCTATAACCTTAGCAGGTTATGGTGAATAAGAAGTACGTTGGAACGTTCGTTGATACAACAACTTCATTACCCCATTTACTTACTTCTCCAGATTCGGAGCGCCGCTGAAAGCGTCGCTCGTACAAGTCAATGCCTGATGACCATAGCAAGTTGGTCCCACCCCTTCCCATCCCGAACAGGACCGTGAAACAACTCTGCGCCGATGATAGTGCTGCAACCAGTGTGAAAGTAGGTTATCGTCAGGCTAGTTATAAGAAGAAGCCCACCAGGTGATCCTGGTGGGCTTTTTTGCGTTCAGTGCAGGTGGGGGTTTTTTTCGTCTATAGAAATTGCCCCAGGCGCTTGCCCAGGCACAGTAAAGTCAGTGTGGGTGGCAGTCCCCATGGCTGAGGAATCACCGATGCGTCGCAGACATACAGGTTTGCGGTGCCGGTTTGCAGCGTGCTGTCCACGCCTTCGCCGAGACGTACGCTGCCGCCGGGATGGGCGGCAAAGTGCCAGCTCTTGAATATCCTCTTTGCGCCGGCGGCGCGCAAAATGCCTCGCGCCATATCAACCCCGGTTGCCAGCTTGCGCCGGTCGGCTGCGGTCAGTGTCTTGTCGACCCAGCGCGGCCCGATGCTGCCCCCGATATCGTCACGTATCTTGACCATCAAAGTCAGCGTTTGTGCGTGCGCCAGCAGCCGGTCCACGCGCCCCACTTGCGCGGCGAAGGCCTGGTACATCGGCTTCGGCAGCGTCATGTCCGCCAATGCGATACCTTCCTGTTGCAGATACAGGCCGCACGCCATCGGCACTTCGGCGCCGCCATCGATATCGTCCACCAGTCCCATCACGGCCACCACGGGATCGCTGAAAAAGGTACTGCAGGCCGTATGCAAACCCGAGCGATGCAACAAGCGCGGCGTGCCGATGCCGCCGCCGGCCAGCACCACCTTCGCCGCGAACGCCTGCCGCACCGCACCCCCATGACGATAACGCACCCCGATGGCGCGGCCGTCTTCCACTATCACCTGCTCCGCCTTGGCTTGCGCGATCAGTGTCGCGCCCAGTTGTACCGCCTCGTCGAGAAAGTCGCGCGCCGTCCACTTGGCGCCGAAAGGGCAGCCATAGACACAACGCCAGCACCCGGTGCGGCAAATCTGCGGACGTATCATCTTGTCGAGTTTTTGCCAGTCCAGCTGCTGCGCTTCGGCGCCTTGCCGGATGCGTTGTGCCATCGGGCCGATGAGCGTATCGGGCAGCGGCCCCATTGGCAGCTCAGCGCGCAGCGATGCCAGCGCGGGCCCGAGGTCGATGCCGTGTGCCGCGAACATCGCTAACGGAGGTGGCGCGGCAGTAGCAAAGTTGATCGTCGATGTACCGCCGGCCGCGATGCCGCTTACCAGCAGCGAAGCATCGCGATGCAGGAAGGCGCTCTTGCCCGGTACGGCCGCGATTCCGGCCATTTGCGCCAGCGTTCCCTCCAGCGGAGCGGCGCTGCCTTGCTCCAGCACCAGCACGCGCAACTGCCGCCGAGCCAGTTCGCGTGCCACGCTGGCGCCGCCCGGCCCACTGCCGACGACGATGACGTCATATGTTGGTGAAGGATGCATGTCAGCCGCTGCGCTGTAGATTGAGTATGAAGCATACGCCGTTCGGCTGATTCTGCGCGACGATCGTGCCGCCCATTTTTGCCATATAGGTCCTGGCGACAAACAAGCCCTGGCCGCGGTTGCCGTCCGCGCCGGATCCTGGCTGGTCCGAAACCCCGTACTCAAAAATTTTACCGATCATATCGGCCGCGATCTGCGGCCCCTGATTGTGGATGGCGATTGCCGCCCCTGTATCGCTGCCCTCCAGCGTAATGGTGATTGGGCTGCCCGGCTGGCGATAACGCTCGGCGTTGCGCAGCACGTGGGTGACGACATCTTCCAGCGAATACTCATCGGCGCGTGCGCTCAGCGGCGAGGCCGGACCGAGGAAGACCACGCCTTCGATGCCGATACACGATGCATTCTCTGCGACGTTTTGCAGGAAGGCCGTCAAATCAACCTCCGTGACCTGCAGTTCGGAAGACTGGAACGCCTCGCTTGGCGATGCGCGGCTGTACAGCACGCGGATCGCCTGCTGCATGCGGTTGATGTAGCGGTGGCTGTCGTCCATCGGGCTGCCGTGCAAAACCATCAGCGACTGCAACGGCGACATGATCTCGTGGCCTACCGCATGCCACATGTCGCGCTCCTGCGCGGCGCGGATGTTTTCGCGTTCGACGTCCTCCCGTACGCGGCGTAGCAGATCGTGCAGGCCGGTGGCCAGCACGCCCAGTTCATCCGCGCCGCGCAGATCGGCCAGATCGGCTTCCGAAAAACCGCGTGCAGCTTTCACCCGCTCACCCACATCGTCCGCGCGTTTGATCAGCACCTTGATGCGCCGGATGATGCCGATCTCGATCACCAGCCAGGCCAGCATCAAGGCCGCCAGCATCGCGCCGACAAACCACACCAGCCGGCTGGCCACCACGCTCAAACTTTTGCTGACGCTGCGGACATCACCCTTGAGCAGCACTTCATAACTACCGGCCGGCGTGGTGATGACTTCCCTCGCTTCCAGCGGCACATCGTAGGCATCCACCGGCAGATGACGGATCAACGTCGTCACGAAATGCCAGGACTGGTCTTCCGGATCGACCGGCCCCACCAGCAACGGCAGCGCGACGCCGTCGGCCAGGCGGCGGATTTGCAGGCTCTCGCCCGGCAGCAGCATGGGCTTCAGGTCCGCCAGCGAAAACGCCGGTGTGCTCGGGCCGGTGCCGCTGTCGAGCAGCGGAGCGCCATCGCCCGGCGGCAGCACCGCGATATTGACGTCGATGCGGTCCAGGTCTGCCGGCGGCCAGACAGGCCGGCGCTTTTCGAACAATGCATCCTGCAGCACGCCTACCGGCAAGCGCAGCGAGAAGAATGCGCTGCGCGTGCAGCTGCTGTCGTCGTCGGCGGCAGCGCGGTCGGTGCAGCTTGGGTTCTGCCAGATCCAGCCGCGAAAATCCTTCACCGCCGGCGCCTTCGCGCGCGCCACGTCGGCCGCCGCGAAGCCGGTCAGGCGTCCGCGCATGCCGCCGAAGCGGTGGCCGGGCGTTTGCGGCTCGGTGCTTTTCTCGAACGGCGCAATCCATTCATAGCTCTGGCCGCGCAGGCTGACCTTAACCTTGACGCGGTGCGCCTGATCCACCACCTGGTCGCCGCGTGTATGTGGGACCAGCTGCGCGCCGTCGAAAGTCCCGGCGACGTAGATGAATCCTCCCGCCCACGGGTTGTTGCCGATGCCGACGCACAGCGAGCCGTTATTGGTGTACTGCGCCAGGCAGCCGGACATCGCCACCGCTTGCTGTACTTTTTGCAGATCGTCGAAATCGAGCGCGGCGAAAGGCAGCAGCAGCGGATGCAGTGCGGCGCGCGCGGCCGCCGGCTGGGGATTGAGCAAAGCCAGTTGCCCGGTCGGATGGCGCAGCGTCGCCGCCACCTGCACGCGGGTCTTCTGAAAACTGCCTTGATAGTTTTTGTAGCTGAGTTGTTTTTCCTGCTGTACCACGGACAGTGCCAAGCCTACCGTGGCCGCCATCAGGAAGACGAAGGCTGCCCTCAGCAGCAGCCGCAGGCGGTAGGGGACGAGGCTGAGCCGGCGCCAGTTCACGGTCAGCGGCTTTCGGTGTCGGCCCAGCGGAAGCCGCGCATCGGAATGTTCTCGATGCTGGCGAAGTCCGGATCGATTTCACGGAAAGCGTCTCGGATGGTGCTGACATGCTTGCGTATATTGTCGCGATTGCGGCCACTCTTCACGACTTCGAACAGCTCATCGTAGGACACCACCTGGCCGCGCCGCGCAAACAGCACCGCCAATATGCGCTGCGCCGTCAGCGGCAAATTGATGCGATGGCCGCGCCAGGTCGGCGTGCGCTGGCGCAGCGGGTCCATGCTCAACTCATCGCTGGCGGCGGCGGCCGCCGGTTCCGGCTTTTCCTTCACCGAGCGCAGGATTTCCAGGAAGGTCTCGATGAAGTCGGCTTCTTCGAACGTGGCTTTCTGCAGATAGTCCCAGGCATCGAGCGCCTTCATGATGCTACGGTAGATGGTGGCCGGCATGGCCGACACCACCAACACCGGCGTGGCATGGCGCTTGTTGATGGCGTTGATGATGGCGACACCCGCATGGCGTTCGCGCCCCAGTTCGATATCGAGCACCACCAGGTCGTAGCGTTCGCGCGCGATGGCCGCCTCGGCATCGTCGCGGCTGAACCATTGGTCGACGGCGATGCCGGGCCGCGCCGACTCTATCCACGCCCGCAGCTGATTGCTGGTCGGCAGATCATCCTCGATGACGGCGACTCTGGCCATGCTGTACTCCACTGACTGTCAATGCCAAGAGTATCCACGCTTTTATGGAAAAAGTCATAAACCCGCTGTGAGGATTTCTTCACGCCGCCGGAGCATAGCTGGGCGGCGGCAGCGTTGATACTTCCGCGGCTCCCGGCGCACCATGCGTCTCAGGGATAGGCCCTGAAATCAAACAACCAGGAGAAGGTGAATATCGTGGCAGAACGGATCAAGCGGATGGTGCAGGCGGTGCGCGCGACTTTGAGCGGCGGCGCCGTCGCTGCGATGAACGGCATGCGCCGCAACGGCGCGATGCTGGTGGCGCTGGGCCTGGCCGGCGCCGCCGTCTATGGCCTGGCCACCCATCCGCCGATGGCCAAGCTGTCGCCCGGCAGCCTGGGTATCCGCACCAACCAGCTGACCGGTTCCGCCATGACCGTACGCGATGGCGCCGTGTTCATGGTGCCAGGCGTGCACGTGCTGCGCCAGGTGTCGCTGCGCGACCAGGTGTACCGCCCGAGCGGCGATGACAAGGCGCCGTTCCAGTCGGTCGAAGGCCTGGCGCTGGGCGTAGACATGTCGGTGCGCTATGCGCTGGATGTGAACCGTGTCGCCGCCATGGCGCAGTCGCTGCCGCCGGATATCAACGGCTCCATCGTCGAACCGGCGGTGCAGGGTGTGATCTACAAGGTGTTCACCCGCTACACGGTGCGCGAGATTTTCTCGACCAAGCGGGGCGAGATCCAGCAGGCGATCGAGACTGAGCTCAAGCCCAAGCTCGCGGCCGACGGCATCACGCTGCGCGGCATCACCATCGGCAAGATCACGCTGCCGGAAGAGTATCAGGCTGGCATGGAGAAGCTGCTGGCCGAGGAGCTGGAAACGGAAAAGATGCGCTACACGCTGGAGCTGAAAGAAAAGCAGGTCAAACAGACCTCGCTGGAAGCCGATGCGGAAAAGATCCGCCGCGAGAAAGCCGCCGAAGCGGCCGGCAATGAGCAGATCATCGCGGCCAGGGCGCAGGAGCAGGCGATGGCGCATGTGCTGCCGTTCAAGCAGAAACAGATCGAGCAGCGCAAGCTGGAAGCGGAGGCGGAGAAAATGGCGCGCATCAAAACCTCCGAGGGCAACGCGCAGGCGCGCGTGATCGAAGCCACCGGCGAAGCCGATTCGCGCCGCAAGCTGGCGGACGCGGAAGCCTATCGCCAGGAATTGGTAGGCAAGGTGGTTGCGGCGCAGATGGAGCGCGAGGGCGATCTGATTACCCGCAACCCGCTGCTGATCCAGAAGACCATGGCGGATAAATTGTCGGACAAGGTGTCGGTCATCATTGCGCCGTCGCCGACCGACGGCGGCTTTATCGGTTCGGCGCTGCTGGGCAGCCAGCATGGTAGGCCGCCGCGCATGGCGACGATCAGCGGCGAAACTGCGGACAGCGCGAAGGAAGGACAATAATCATGGGGATCATTGCAGCCGCCGTCGTACTGGCGATCGTTACGCAGGACCAGGCCGCGTTGCGCGCCGCCCCGAAGGACTCGGCGCAGCAGCAGGCCGTCCTGTGGCAGGGCGACAGCCTGGAGATACGCGGTGAGAGGCAGGACTTCCTGCAGGTCTACGATTACCGCCGCGAGCGTGCCGGCTACATCCGCGCCTCGCAGGTGCGCAAGGTGTCGCTGTCGCCGGCCGATGCGCCGGAGCTGCTATCGGTGGTGCGCTTCCTGCGCGATACGCCGGGAGCGGAGTCGCTTGGCATCAGCTATGCGGCCGCTTATCTGAAGGCGGCGCCTGGGGCGGCGATCACGGCGGAGCCGTTCGATGCGCTGGGTACGATGGCCGACCGGCTGGCGCGGCGCGCGTCCTCCAAACAGAGCAAGCAGGGCGACATCGTCATCGCTGCCCATCTGGAGGCGGTGGCCAACTACGGCGTCGGCATCCGCAGCTTTGAGCGCGAAGGCCGCATGCAGTTGTGCTACGACGGCGAAGCCTTCCGCCGCGTGCTGGCGATGTTGTCTGCGCCGCAGCAGCGCGCGGCCGCTGTGTTGGGGCTGACGCGGCAAGAGTGCGTGGACCCGGCGCTGCGGCCCGGCGCGCGCGTGGCGCTGGATGAGTGGCGCGCGGAAGTGCTTGAGCGTGTGGATTTGAAAGAGCTGGCGCCGCATCTGCGCAATCGCATCCATATGAGACGTGCCGTGGTTTGGTCGTCGGTGGCCTTCGCGCGGGCGCGCAAGGGCGAGCCGGCCACGCAGCCCGCCCAGCGTGCGTTGGACGAACTGGGCATGGTTGAATCGGCGGAACTGACCGACGATGATGCGAGTGCCTTCGCCGAGGCAGGCGTGCGCGTGGGCAGCGTGCGCTGGGCTGCGGAGCCGCCGGCGCTTCCAGGCGCAGGCCTGCACGTGCTGGCCGTCGCCGGACAGCCGGGGGAAACCTGCGTGTTGCTGGTCGACGCAAAACACGACCAGCAGCATGCGCTGGCCCGCCGTTGCAGCTACGGCGTGGTGTGGTCCGCATCGGCCCGCGCGAACACGCAGGGTACGGCGCTGTCGCTGGCTGTGCAGCCGATGGATGGCTGGCGCGAGATGTGGCTGTTCCATCAGACCGGCACCGGATGGCTGGTCGATGTGCTGCCGCCGGCCGCCGCCGATCCCGATATCGGCTATGCCGAATTCGCCGGCTGGGTGCCGGGATCGCAGAATATGCTGGTGGCCCGTGAAGCGCGGGGTGACGGAAAATTCAAGCGCAGTTTCGAGCTGGTGGAGATCAATACGCTGGCGACGCTCAAGACCGCCGACAAGCCGTCGTCGCTCAGCATGTTCTACCGCTGGCAAGACCCTGCCTGGAAGCGCCAGACCGTCAGCCTGCGTTAGAACCGATACTGCGCGCTGACGCCCAGCAGCCAGTTGCGTCCCGGCGCCGCTTCGTAGTATCGCTTGTTGGTGTCGCCGACGATCAGCGAGCCGACGTATTGTTTGTCCAGCAGGTTGTTCAGCCGCGCGAACTGCTTGAAGCGCCAGCCGCGCCATTGCTGGCTGGCGTTGACGCGCACATTGAGCACGCTGTAGCCGGGCGCCGGCTGGTCGGCATTGGCGTCTTCCGCATAGATCCTGCTGCTGGCGATTGCTTCGAGCGCGGCGCCATAGCGGCCGTCGCTGTCCTGCCATGCCAGCTCGCCGTAGGCATAGGCGTTGGGGACGCCGGGCAGCCGGCTGCCTTCCTGTACCAGGCCATAGCCTTTATCGTACACCGCCCGCAAGGTGGCCAACGCCACGCGGGTGCTCAGGCCCGGGTTCCACGATGAGTCGAGCGACAGTTCCAGCCCCTGGCGCAGCGTGCTGCCGGCATTGCGATAGCTGGTGCGTCCACCGTTGCTGCTGTCGACAACCAGTTCGTCGTTGGTACGAACCTGGAAGATGGCGGCGTTGACGCGAGTGCGTTCGTTCAGGCGAGTCTTCAAGCCTGCTTCCAGATGCGTGCTGCGCGCAGCCTGCAGGCCGAAATTGAAACCGCCGGCCACGCCCGAGTAAAACAGTTCATTCAGCGTCGGCGTTTCGAAGCCGCGTGCTGCGCTGGCATAGACATTGAGTTCCGGCGACCAGCGGTATAGCAGCCCCAGTACAGGCGTGGTGTGGCTGTAATCAAGGCCGCCGCTGTCGTTGCCATTTGCGAGGAAGCGATCGTCGACCGAGATCCTGACGCTGCTATGGCGCAGTCCTGCGCTCAGCATCCATGCACCGGACTGCCACTCGGTCTGGATGTAGGGATCGAGGCTGGACACATTGTCGCTCTCGTCGCGCCGCAGCGCACCCTTGACGCCGAACTGCACGCCAATGAAATTGTCATATCCCTTGCGACCGTCGGTGGAGTGGCCGTACTCGATACCCACGGTGGTACTCAGCTTGCCGCCTGCAAGCTGGGTGGCGTGCAGCCAGTTCGCGTCCGCACCGTAGAAGTCGCGGTCGAAGTCGACCACGCCACCGGAATGCGTCGCGGGCGCCTGGAATGCCTTGGAAAACGCCTGGTACTGAACAACCTGGCGATTACCGCCGTAAGCGGTCAGGCGCAGGCGGTCATCGCCCAGGCGCTGCTCCCAGCTTGCGCCGATCTGCTGGTGGTCTATGCTTTTGCGCGTGCTGTAACGGTCGGCCAGCGTGCGCTTCGGGGACTGGGTATCGGTGGCGTCGATCTCCCCCGCACGTGGATCGCGCTGATAGCTGGACCATGTCGCACCCAGCGGATCCTGGGTATCGTCCTGGCGCAGCGCGTTGGCGACGATGGAGAGCCTCGCGCCATCCGCCGGCGCCAGCGTCAGTTTGGCATAGGCTTGGTCGCGGGTGGCTGCGCTGTGCCCGCGATAGCCGTCGGTCTCGAAGCGCGACGCGTCCAGCACGTAGCCGACGCCTGTCTGCTTGCCCTGTGCGTTGACATCGGCCTTGCGGCTGCCGTAGCTCCCGGCGGTCAATGTGGCCTCCAGTGCGGGGGCGCCTTCGCCATCGCGCGTGAACAGCTGGATGACACCACCGGAGTGATTGCCGTAGATGGCGGAGAACGGCCCGCGCAGCACCTCGATGCGCTCAGCGATATCGAGATTGAAAGTGGCGGCCTGACCCTGGCCGTCCGGCATGCTGGCCGGGATGCCGTCGGCGATCAGCCGCACACCGCGGACGCCGAATGTGGAACGTGCGCCGAATCCTCGCGATGAGATCTGCAAGTCCTGCGCATAGTTCTGGCGGTTCTGTGCCACCAGCCCGGGCACCGCCGCCAGTGCTTCGGATGCGTTGACGCGGGCCTGGCTTGCATGAATGCGGTCGGCGTCGACGATATCGATCGCGGCGGGCATATCGAAGACGGTGTGGCCGACGCGCGTGGCGCTGACCACCACCACTTCGGGCGGCTCCTCGGCCGCTACGGCGAAGCCGGTCACGCACAAAACGGCGGCGGCATGCAAATGAGTAGGGCGAAGCTTCATGTGATCTCCAGTTAGGCAGACACCAATATCAGGAATGGACAACTGTGTCAAAAGTGAACAGTTGTCACAGTCTGGTAGCCCACAAAGCCCGGGTTTGCCCAGCATTTCCGCTGGCACGATGTTTGCGAAAAGAGCATGGCGTACTACTCCGCCGCATCGCGCGGCTCATACCCACAGCAGAAAGAGGATGACATGAATCTTGCAGACATCAGCAAACTGGGCGTCGCCAATCCCTTCAAACAACGCTACGACAATTTCATCGGCGGCAAATTCGTCGCGCCGGTGAAGGGCGAGTACTTCGGCAACGTCACGCCGATCACCGGCCAAGTATTTTGCGAAGTGGCTCGCTCCACTGCGGAGGACATCGAGCTGGCGCTGGACGCCGCCCACGCCGCCAAGGACGCATGGGGCAAGACCTCGCCGGCCGAACGCGCCAACATCCTGAACAAGATCGCCGACCGCATGGAGGCCAACCTGGCGCTGATCGCCACGGCCGAGACCATCGACAACGGCAAGCCTATCCGCGAAACCACCGCCGCCGACATTCCGCTGGCGATCGATCACTTCCGCTACTTCGCCGGCTGCATCCGCGCGCAGGAAGGTTCGGTCGCGCAGATCGATTCCGAAACCTATGCCTATCACTTCCATGAGCCGCTGGGCGTGGTCGGCCAGATCATTCCGTGGAACTTCCCCATCCTGATGGCGGTGTGGAAGCTGGCGCCGGCGCTGGCCGCCGGTAACTGCGTGGTGTTGAAACCTGCCGAGCAAACGCCGGCGTCGATCATGGTGCTGCTGGAGCTGATCGCCGACCTGCTTCCTGCCGGTGTACTGAACGTGGTGAACGGCTTTGGCCTGGAAGCAGGTAAGCCGCTGGCCTCCAGCAAGCGCATCGCCAAGATCGCCTTCACCGGCGAGACGGGCACCGGCCGTCTGATCATGCAGTACGCGGCGCAGAACCTGATTCCGGTCACGCTGGAACTGGGCGGAAAATCGCCGAACATCTTCTTCGCCGACGTGATGGATGCGGACGATGCCTTCTTCGACAAGTGCCTGGAAGGCTTTGCGATGTTCGCGCTGAACCAGGGCGAGGTGTGCACCTGCCCATCGCGTGTGCTGATCCAGGAATCGATCTACGAGAAGTTCATCGAACGCGCGCTGGCCCGCGTGGCCGCGATCAAGCAGGGCAATCCGCTGGACTCCAGCACCATGCTGGGCGCGCAGGCTTCGCAGGAGCAGCTGGAAAAAATCCTGTCGTATATCGACATCGGCAAGCAGGAGGGCGCGGAGCTGCTGGCCGGCGGCGGACGCAATGTGCAGGCGGGCGATATGAAGGACGGCTACTACGTGCGCCCGACCGTGTTCAAGGGCGACAACAAGATGCGCATCTTCCAGGAAGAGATCTTCGGACCGGTGGTGTCGGTCACGACTTTCAAGGATGAAGCGGATGCGCTGCGCATCGCCAACGATACGCTGTATGGCCTGGGCGCAGGCCTGTGGACGCGCGACGGTGCGCGTGCCTTCCGCGTCGGCCGCGCGATCCAGGCTGGCCGCGTTTGGACCAATTGCTACCACCTGTATCCAGCGCATGCGGCCTTCGGCGGCTACAAGCAGTCCGGTATCGGCCGCGAGAACCACAAGATGATGTTGGACCACTATCAGCAGACCAAGAACCTGTTGGTCAGCTATAGCCCCAACGCCCTGGGCTTCTTCTAGCCATGGGCCACGTCATCGCCCGTGTCACGGCCACGCCGGCGACGCTTGAACTGATCGCCACCCTGCGTGGCCGCCATGGGCCGTTGATGTTCTTCCAGTCCGGAGGCTGCTGCGACGGCAGCGCGCCGATGTGTTATCCGGCGGGAGAGTTCAACATCAGCGATACCGATGTCTATCTCGGTAATCTGGACGGGACGCCGTTCTACATGGGCTGCGAACAGTTCGAGTACTGGGAGCACACACAGTTGATCATCGATGTCGTCGATGGCAACGGCGGCATGTTCTCGCTCGATAACGGCACGGGCAAGCGGTTCCTGACCCGCTCGCGCCTGTTCACCGACGAAGAGCTGGCCGTGTTGAAGCAATCGGCCTGACTATTTCAGGTTGGGTACCTTGCGGTAGATGGTATTGCGCGATACCCCGAGGGCACGCGCGGTGGCGGAGACATTGCCACCGTGCGCCGCCAGCGCTTTCAATATCGCCGACTGCTCCATCTCTTCCAGGTTGGCGCCGCTGGCGACGGGTTCTTCTTTTGCTGGCGCTTGTTCCATATCGTCGAGGAAGTCGTCCGGCATGTGGCGCAGGCAGATTTCGTGTTCGTCGCCCGCCATCACTTTGGCCGTGCGCAGCAGGTTGGTCAGCTGGCGGAAGTTGCCGGGCCAGCGGTGGCGCCGGAACAGCTGCAGTAGTTCGTCCGAGACGCGATAGCGGCCGTTGTTCGATTCGGTCGCCAGGATTTTCTTGACCACGGTTTCCAGGTCGGTACGCTCGCGCAGCGGCGGCAGCTTCACCACCAATCCATTCAGGCGATAGTACAAGTCCTCGCGAAACAGCCCTTGTGCTATGCGGTTGCGCAGATTGTGATTGGTCGCGCAGATCAGCTCCACGTTCACCGGGATGGATTTGTCGCTGCCCAGCGGTGTCACCATGCGCTCCTGTAGCACGCGCAGCAGGCGGGCTTGCAGGCTGAATGGCATGTCGCCGATTTCGTCGAGGAACAGCGTGCCGCCGTTCGCTTGCAGGATCTTGCCGGTCGCGCCTTTCTTGCGCGCGCCCGTGAAGGCGCCGTCTTCATAGCCGAACAGTTCGGACTCGATCAGCGTCTCCGGAATCGATGCGCAGTTGACCGCAACGAAGGGGCTCATGGCGCGCGGCGAATCGTTGTGGATCGCTTGCGCCAGCAGTTCCTTGCCGGTGCCGGTTTCGCCCATGATCATGATCGGTATGTCGTGGCCCAGCACGCGCGTGACTTTGTCGATCACCAGTTCCAGTTGTGGGTCGCCGGTGCGCAGGTAGCGCAGGCCGGAGAGGCGTCGCTTGGCCGCAGCCGCCTGGTTGGCGGCGACGGCGCTTGGAGGCTCGGGCGTCAGAGATTGTTGGAACACGGTGTTGGAGAGCCGCAGTTGCGCACGGCCGGCCACGCGTACGCCGCTGTGCATGCAGAGGTTCAGCAGGCCGGGGGAGGCGGTGCGATAGTGTTCGTACAGCGCGGAGACGGGCAATCCAAACAGGGAGCTAAAGGTATGCGATTGCAGCTCCTTGAACGACAGGCCCAGTTGGAATAGTCCATTGCGATTGGCGGCGAGGAAGCGGCCCCCCGGCGAGAATGAGGCGATACCTTCCATCAGCGTGCCGATAAACTCCGGACGCGCGTGGAAGTGCAGTGTGATCGCGTCTTCGAAGGTGGACGAGAACAGCTGGTTCTCTATCATCAGCGCAGACATGCGCACCAGCGCCATGGTGTGCTTGTGGAAGCTGCGCTGGTCGCCTGAGACATCCAGTACGCCGATTACGTTGCCGAGATGGTCGGTGATCGGCGCGGCGGAGCAGGTGAGGAAGTGGTTGGCTGTCAGGTAGTGCTGGTCGGCGTGGACCAGCACCGCCGCCTGTTCCGCGATCGCCGTGCCGATTGCGTTGGTGCCCTTGCTTTGTTCGGACCAGGCGGCGCCGGGTTGCAATGCGACGCGGCTGGCCTTCTCAAGAAAGTCATCGTCGCCGAGCGAGTGAACGATCACGCCGTTCGCATCGGTGAGGATCACCATATTGTGGGTGTTGACGATTTGCTGGTACAGCGTCTCCATCGCCGGCACGGCATGCGTGTGCAGCAGGCGGTTCTTCTCGAACAGCAGCGATAGCTCGGTCTTCGGCGTCGGCCCGAAGTCTACGCGGGAGTCGGGGCGCAGGCCGTACTTCTGCGATCGCTGGTGCGAGGTCTCGATAATCAGCGGCATGCTGTCTTCCCATGCCGTGTTGCGATGTGGCGCGGTCTGGCGTTCCATGTTGTCTCGTCTCCGGGGGGCCGTGTTCGGCTCTGTCAGCTAATGTAGCGCAAACGGAGCGCGAGCGGAAAATAAACCTTGGCAGTTTCGCCCAGGCTTTGCTATAGTTCGCCTCCCCGCAAAACGCAGCATGTAAATGCAGCGAAGAGCGGAGAAAAAACAGGCTTGACGAGATAAACGAAACAGTTCATAATCTTGCCTCTTCGCTGATGAACACAACGCTTCTTCAGCAAGCAGTACCGAATAAGTTCTTTAAAAATTAACAGTCGATAAGTGTGGACGTTTGATGAAAGTGCACAGCAGGCTAGTCCTGCTGATACTTAAAATATCAAATGTTCACAAGAAGTAATGAAATAGGCGCTACGAAAGTAGTGGCCTGTCAGTATTTTGAGTGAGCGACCCGTCAGCAATGACGGTGGCAGAAATGCCAAATAAACAGAGATTAAACTGAAGAGTTTGATCCTGGCTCAGATTGAACGCTGGCGGCATGCCTTACACATGCAAGTCGAACGGCAGCGCGGGGCAACCTGGCGGCGAGTGGCGAACGGGTGAGTAATATATCGGAACGTACCCTGGAGTGGGGGATAACGTAGCGAAAGTTACGCTAATACCGCATACGATCTAAGGATGAAAGTGGGGGATCGCAAGACCTCATGCTCCTGGAGCGGCCGATATCTGATTAGCTAGTTGGTAGGGTAAAAGCCTACCAAGGCATCGATC
>NZ_LRON01000047.1:0-14590 GCF_001758795.1 Duganella sp. HH101
GGCCGGCGACGCCGCGGCCGCCGCCGCCGGCGCCACGCATTCGAACGGGCAGGTGAACAGGAATTCCGACCCCTGGCCCGGCGTGCTGCGGACCTCGATGGCGCCGCCCATCATGTCGGCCAGCTGGCGGCAGATCGCCAGGCCCAGGCCGGCGCCGCCGAACTTGCGGCTGGTGCTGCTGTCGGCCTGCGAGAAGGCGTCGAAGATGTGGGCCTGCTGCTCGGGCGGGATGCCGATGCCGGTGTCGCGCACGCGGAACTCCAGCAAGATCGCGCGCTGCTCCGGCCGCGCCGTGCCCGCCGCCTGGCGCAGTTGCAGCACCACCTCGCCGCGCTCGGTGAACTTGATGGCGTTGCTGATCAGGTTGAGCAGCACCTGCTGCAGCCGCATCGGGTCGCCCGCCAGCTCGGCCGGCAGGGCCGGGTCGATGTCGTAGACCAGCTCGATGCCCTTGTCGTAGGCGCTGCCGCCGACCAGCACGCTGATGCTGCCGAGGATGTGCTCCAGGCTGAAGGCCGCGTGTTCGAGCACCAGCTGGCCGGCCTCCACCCGCGAGAAGTCCAGCACATCGTTGACCAGGCCCAGCAGCGACTGCGTGGCCAGCTGGATCTTGTCCAGGTAGCCGCGCTCGCGCGCGGCCAGCGGCGCCTCTTCCAGCAGCCGCGCCAGGCCGATGATGGCGTTCATCGGCGTGCGGATTTCGTGGCTCATATTGGCCAGGAATTCGCTCTTGGCGCGGTTGGCCGCCTCGGCGCGGTCGCGCGCCAGCACCAGTTCATCGTTCAGTTCCTGCAGGTGCAATTCGGTTTCCTTCAGTTCGGTGACGTCGGACACCAGCACGAAGAAGCCGCGCACCTGGCCGCGCTCGTCGACGTCGGGGATGTAGTTGACCCAGGTGTGGCTGACGTCGCCCGACGGCCAGCGCAGCCGGTCGGCAAAGCCCTGCGGCTCGCCGTCCAGCGCGCGCCGCACGTACGGCGCGCTGAACGCATACTGTTCCGCGCCCAGCACCTCGGGCATGCGCGCGCCCAGCATCTGCTCGGCGGCGCGGCCGTGCCATTCGAGGAAGTAGCGGTTGGCGAAACGGCAGTGCAGGCTGGCGTCCCAGTAGGCCACCATGCCGGGCAGGTTGTCGGTGACGGTGCGGACGAAATGCTCGCTCTGGGCCAGCTGCGCCACGGTGGCGCGCAGCGCTTCCTTGGCCTGCTTGCGCTCGGTGATGTCGAGCGAGATGCCCAGCACGTGGGTGGCCACGCCGTGCTCGTCGCGCAGCGCCACCTTGCGGGTGGTCAGGTAGCGCGTCACGCCGTTGGTGGTGATCGGTTCCTCGGCGACCTCGGTGACGACGCCGGCCTCGGCGGCCAGCACGCGGCGGTCGGCGGCGGTGAAGAAGTCGGCCTCGGACGCCGGCACGAAGTCGTAGTCGCTCTTGCCGATCAGCTCTTCGCCGCGCGTCAGGCCGTACAGCTGGGCGCCGTAGCGGTTGAACATTTCGTAGCGCAAGTCGGCGGCGCGCTTGAGGAATATCATCGCCGGCATGTTTTCCACCATCGAGCTCATCAGCTGGCGCGATTGCCGCAATTCCGCCTCCACCCGTTTGAGCTCGGTCACGTCCATCAGCAGGCCGGTGATGCCGATGATGCGGCCGTCGGTGCCGAACTGCGGATAGTAGCTGACCACCCAGTGGCACAGCTGGTCCGGCGAGGCGGCCGGGTGGCCGGAGCGCTGCAGGCCGGTCAGCGGGCGGCCGCTGTCGAGCACGGCGCGGTAGTCGGCCAGCACGCTGCGCCGCACTTCGGGGTCGGGGATCATCTCGGCCACGTGGCGGCCCAGGTGGGCGATCACCGGCTGGCGGTTCAGCGCCGCCAGGTAGTCGTTGAGGCGGACGAAGCGCAGCTCCTGGTCGACATAGCTGAGGCCGACCGGCGCGGTGGCGTACAGGGTTTCCAGCTGGGCGCGGTTCTTTTCCAGCTGCACGGTGCGGTCGGCCACCAGTTGTTCCAGCTCGGCCTGGTTGCGGCGCAGGTCGCGCTCCAGCGCGCGGAAGGCCAGGCCGACGGCGTCGGCCTCGCGGAAGGTCATCGCCCCCAGCGTGAACGGGCTGCCGCTGGCCAGCGCCTGGGCCGGCCCGACCAGGTCGCTCACCGAGCGGGCGATGCGGCCGCCGACCCACCAGGCCAGCGAAAAGCCGGCCAGCAGCACCGTCGCCATGGCCAGCGAAATGGCGGTGACGGCGGCCAGCAGCTCGCGCAGCGCCAGGTCCTGCGGTGTGGCGATGGCCACCGTGGCGCGGCTGACCGGCGAGCGGCTGAAACCGAAATACACCGGCGTGCCGTCGGCCGTCTCGGTGCTCAGCAGCGCCTCGCTGCGTTCGCGCAGCTGGGCCCGCAGCGCCGGTGCGGCCGGCTGGCCCAGCAGCAGGCGCGGCCCGCCGGCCTGGGCCACGACCACGCCGTCCGGGTCGTACAGCGTCATCACCTGCTGCTGGCTGATTTTTTCGTCGCGCAGGATGTTGGCCAGCCGTTCGGGCTTGAGCAGCGCGGTCAGCGCGTAGGCCGGGCGGCTGTCGACAAACACCGGCACGTCCACCGCCAGCAGCGCGCTGCCTTCGACATACACCACCGACAGCTGCGCGCGCGCCTGCGCGTACAGCGGCGCCAGCCGGTGCAGATTGCCGGCGGGGTCGAGCGTGTCCGGCAGCGGCGCGCCGACGTTCAGCAGGGTCTTGCCGCCGGTGTCGCTGAGGATGAACTGGGACGCCGGGAACTGCGGCCCCAGCAGCGCGCCGGCTTGCACCCGCAGCGCCGCCAGGTCGCCGCTGCGCACGCTGGGCGAGGTGGCCAGCGCGCGCGCGGCGCTGTCCGATTGCAGCAGGTCGCGGTCGATGGCGGCGGCCACCATGCGGGCCGACTGCTGGGTGTCCTCCATCAGCGCTACGCGCTCGCGCTGGTAGAACTGGCTGACCACGGCGCCGAAGCCTATCACCGTCGGCAACGCGCACGCCAGCACCAGCAGCGTGATCTGCGAGCGGATGGAAGGCAGGCGTTGGCGTTTCGTTTCTGGCACGTGAAGAACCCCGGGTGCGGTATCAGGCTGGCAGCACGATAGTAGCCGAGGCCGGACTTTTCAGAAAGTGATTTTGTCCCGGCCCGGTCAGATCGGCTTGCCGCAGGCGTAGGCCCAGGCCAGCTCGGCCATCGGCCGCGCCATGCGTCCCGACTCCAGCGCCTGGGCGCTGGCGGCGGTGCCGTCCGCATGGCGCTTCATAATGCCTTGCATGATGCTCGCCAGGCGGAACATATTGAAGGCCAGGTAGAAGTTGAAATCCTCCAGCCGTATGGTCTTGCCGGTGCGTTCGGCGTAGCGGGCGATGTACTCCTGCTGCGACGGGATGCCCAGCGCCTTCAGGTCCAGCCCGGCGATGCCGCGGAACTGGCCGGGTTCGATATGCCAGCTCATGCAGTGGTAGGAGAAGTCGGCGAAGGGGTGGCCCAGCGTCGACAGTTCCCAGTCCAGCACGGCCAGGATGCGCGGCTCGGTCGGGTGGAACAGCATGTTGTCGAGGCGGAAGTCGCCGTGCACGATGGCAGTGTCTTCTCCCGGCGGAATGTGGGCCGGCAGCCAGGCGATCAGCTCATCCATGGCGGCTATGGTCTCGGTCTGCGCGGCCAGGTATTGCTTGCTCCAGCGCTCGATCTGGCGCGCGAAGTAGTTGCCCGGCTTGCCGTAGTCGGCCAGGCCGATGGCGGCGTAGTCCACCGTGTGCAGCCGGGCTATCACGCGGTTGAGTTCATCGTAGATGGCGCCGCGCTCGGCCGGCGTCATGCCGGGCAGGGCCTGGTCCCACAGCACGCGGCCCTCGACCAACTCCATCACGTAGAAGGCGCGGCCGATCACGTCCTCGTCGGTGCACAGCGCGAGCTGGCGCGGCGCCGGGAAACCGTGCCGGTTGAGCGCATCCATCACGCGGTACTCGCGCTCGATCGCGTGGGCCGACGGCAGCAGCCTGGCGGCCGGCGCCGGCTTGGTGCGCAGCACATAGTGCCGGCCGGCGATGCCGAGCTTGTAGGTGGGGTTGGACTGGCCGCCCTTGAACTGTGCCACGGCCAGCGCGCCGTCCGGGTAGCCGGCGACGTGGCGGCGCAGCCAGGCGTCGAGCGCCGCCACGTCGAACTGGTGGCGCGCCGACACCTCCTTGGTGCCGATGAATTCTTCGAACATGCTGTCTCCCGCGGTTGTGAGTGTCAGCTATTCTAGTCGAATAAAAGTACGTGCGTGCTTTTTATTTGACGGGAACTCAGAAGAACACGGCGGTGCGCTGGATCACGCTGCCGTTGTTGGTGTAGACGGCGGTGGCGCGCACCGAGCCGGTGTTGTATTTGCCGTCGTCGAGCTTGCTGTCGACCTGCTCGGCGAAGGAATCGGGCAGGTTGTCGATGCGGATGCCGTTGCCGGCGCGGCCGCCCACGGCGTCGTTGTAGATGTAGACGGCGCCGCCCTGGGCGCTGGTCATGAAGTCGGTGGTGCCGTTGAACGAGCCGGTGATGAAGCCGGCCAGCGCCAGGTGCTGCGGCGCCAGCTGGTATTCGGCGATCTGGCCGTCGCCGTTGCCGTTGCCGGTGGCGCCGGGCGCGTGGCTGGTGGCTTGCGGATCGTCGCCGGGCAGCGCGTGGAACTTGTCCTGGTAGGAGTTGACCGCCGCCGACAGCGCGTTCGATTGCTGGATGATGTTCTTCACCTTGGCGCTGTCGATCAGGCCTTGCCCCTTGAGCACGCCGCCCAGCAGCAGGCCGATGATGACCAGGACAATCGCAATCTCAACCAGGGTAAAGCCGCGTTGGGCTCGGCGCATGGGGGCATCCTTTCGTAACGTCTTGCAAGTGGTATGTTGTGGGCGCATCGAATTGCGCCGCATAAACGCCATGATAGTCCGAAACCGCCGGTCCGCCTAGGGCGGCGGGGCCATGCTTTGCAGCCGTTGTTCGAGGAAGCGCAGTTCGTTGGGATCGGTGATCTGGCCGCTGGCCAGCAGCGCGCCGATCAGCGCCCGCGCCGCCTCGGCCTGGTTCATGTCTTCGAGCACGAACAGCTCCAGCTCGCGCGCCCAGGCCGGCACTTGCGGGCCGGTGGCCTGCAAGCGTATCGCCCGGGCATAGCGCCGCGCCAGCGGCAGGTCGTGCAGCCGGTGGCGGGCCACCACCGCCGCGTGCGCCAGCCACGGCCAGCGCCGGTCCGGGTCCGCGCCGAAGCGCTGGTAGACCAGGTCGAGCATCAGCCGCACGCGCGCCGGATCGCCGACCGCGCCATACACTTCGCTGGCCGCCAGCAGCGGATACTGGCTGCGCGGATCGAGGTCCAGCGCGCGTTCCAGCCATAGCCGCAGCTTGCCGTAGTCCAGCTCGCGCCAGGCGATGCGCACGCCGGCCTGCTCGTCGAAGCCCTGCACATACAGCATCAGCAGGCGCGACAAGGCGGCCGGGTCGCCCAGCGCCGCCAGTTGCAGCGCGGCCGGCGGCACCGACGACAGCGGACGCGGCTTGATGTTCACAGGTTCTTCCGGTACAGGTCGAACAACGCGGCCGCTGTCAGCAAGCCCACCGACAGCGCGGTCTGCAGCGCCACCGCGCCGAGGTCGGCCAGGCTGCCGCTGTGGTAGAGCAGCCAGTCGCTGCGGGCGAAGCCGTCCAGGTGGGGCAGCAGCAGGGCCAGCGCGTCCAGGCCGTGCGCCAGCCAGCGCTGGCCTGGGCCGGCCTGGGCCGCGCCGCCGTGGCCCAGCAGTTGCAGCGTAGTCAGCACGCGCGCCAGCAGGTAGAAGGCGCAGACGGCCGACAACGCCGGCAGCGTCTGGTGCAAGGTCAGCGCGCACAGCAGGCTGAAGGCGGCCACGATCCACAATTCCCCCAGCAGCGAGGCCGCCCACAACGCGGCCTGACCGGCCGGCGCATACGCCAGCGCGGCGGCGCCGAACAGCAGCGCCGGCAGCAGCGCCAGCGCGGCGTAGCCGGCCAGCTTGCCCAGCAGGTAGACGGCGCGCGGCAGGGCCAGCGACAGCAGCAGCTCGCCACCCTTGTCGGCCGCCTCGCGCGCCATGCTGCCGATGACGAAGGTGGCGATCAGGAACACCGCCGCCAGCCGCAGCACGGCCGCCACCAGCGCCGCCTGCAATTGCCGGCTTTCGGTCAGCGCCAGCTGGCCGAGGAAGCCGCCGACGCACAGCGCCGCCGCCAGCGCCAGCAACAGCAGCCACGGCAAGCGGTTGCGCAGCGCCTCCAGCAGCGTGTAGCGGGCGATCAGCAGCACCGCCCGGGGGCGGTGCAGGGGCGGCGCGGCCGTCATTGGATTTTCTGCACCGCGACCATGCGGTTGAACAGGATGTTGGGCGACAGCCAGACCACGATGTCGTCGTACGGGCCGCCCGGCGCGGTGGCGCTGTCGCTGGCGTAGCGGCTGATGAACTGGGTGTCCGAGCGGGCGTTGAGCTGCTCGTCGTCGTTGTTATTGGGGGCGTTGGCGATCAGGCCGCCGAGCTCGTTGCTGCCGCCGTAGCCGTTCTTGCCGTGCGAGAGTATCAGCGCCGGGATGTCGTTGACGGCGGTGGCCGCCACCAGCTGGCCGCTGCCGTCGCGGGTGGCGACGGTGATGTCGCGCGGCGTGCTCAGGTTGAACAGCGCGCCGCTGTCGCTGAAGGCCGGCGTGACGCTGTAGCGGAACAGATGGTTCCAGCTGTCGAGCTTGGCCAGGCCCAGCGTCGCCCACGGCAGGTAGCCGCTGCGGCGGCCGTTGGCGCAATGGCTGCCGTCGCGCGCCTCCAGGCCGTTGCCGGCCGAGATGGCCGGGCAGGGCAGGTAGCCGTTGCGCAGCGCGTAGCCGGTCAGCGCTTCGCGCGCGTCTTCCAGCGCCTTCTGGGTTTCCGCGGTCTTGCGCTGCTCCAGCTGCATGCTCAGCGGCGCCAGCAGGCCGCCCACCATCAGGCCGACGATGATCAGCACGATGGCGATTTCAACCAGGGTAAAACCGTGTTGTCGGTGTTTCTTCATGGGTTCAAGGCAGGCGGTGGGCCGCCGCCATTCGTTGGTAAAGGAGGGACAGCGGCACGCTCAGCACCAGGTCGTCGAACTCGCCGCCGGGCGCGGCCGGATCGGCGCTGAAGGGGCGGCTGATGAAGTGCACGCTGTCGCTGGCGTTTTGCTGCTCGTCCAGATTGCCGATGGCGGTGTTGGCCTGCGCCACGCCCAGCAGCGAGGTGCCGAAATTGCGCTGGCCGTGCGACAGCAGCACCAGCGGCGCGCACTGGGCGCCGAGGTCGCAGCTGGCTTGGCCGACGCGGTACTCGGATTCGCCGCTGGCGCCGCGCTCGGACACGGTCTTGGTGGCGACCGCCGAGATGCGCAGCACCGGCGCCCGCGTGTAGGCCGGCGTGACGCTGTAGCGCAGCAGGTTGCCCCAGCCGTCGGCGCCGTCCACGCCCAGCGTGACCCAGGGCAGGAAGCCGGTGCACGCCTGTTCCGACGCGCACGGCGCCTGCGCCTCGCGGCCGTCGGTGGCCGAGGCGGCCGGACGCGGCAGGCGGCCGTTGACGGCGGCGAAGCCGACCAGCGCCTCGCGCGCCTGCGCCATGCGCGCCAGCGTCAGCGCGCTGCGGCGCTGCTGGCCGTTGTCGTGGCTCAGCGCGCTGATCAGCACCGCCGCCGCGCCGACGCTGGTCATCGCCAGCAGCAGCAACAGCGCCGCGCCGCGCTGGCGCCGGCCGCTAGTGGCCGATTTCCTGGATATTGCCATTGGACGAGTCAAAGCTCTGGCCCGGTTTGAGGATGACCTGGCGCCCGGACGACAGCCGCAGCGCCACGCCCTGGCCGGGCACGGCGCGGGCGCCCTGGTCCTGCGGCACCTGGTTGAGCCAGACGGTGGTGCGGCCGCTGCTACCGCGCAGCACGCCGCTCAGCCTGACCGAGGACGACGCGGCCGCGGCGGGCTGCGCGGCGGAGGCGGAAGCGGATAGGGCCGGCGCCGCGCCGCCGGCGTACGGCGCCGGCGCGGCTTGCATGGTGGGCGGCATGCCGCCGGGCGCGGCCGGCGGCGCCGCGGCCGGCACGGCCTGCGGATTGCCGGCCTGCATCGTTGGCGGCCCGCCGGGCGGCGTGGCGTTCGGGTCGGGCGTGTTGTAGGCGGTCGGCGGCCCGGACGGCGGCGCGTAGGACGCGGCGGCGGCCGGAACATAGGCCGCCGGGGCTGCCGGCGCGGGCTCGGGCGCCGCGCCCGGGAAAGCGCCGCCGCCGGTCCCGCTGGCGGCGAGCGCGGCGATGGCCTGGCCGCTCGGGCCGCCATCGCGCTGGCGGTCCAGGTTGCCCCGTTCTTCCTGCGTGGAGAACAGCCGGCCCAGCGTCGCCTGCTGCGCCGCCGGCGCGGCGGCGGCCGGCAGCACGGCCAGCACGGCCAGCAGGGCCGGCAGCGGCGCCAGCGGCAAGGCCGGGCGGAGGAGTCGGGAGCGTTTCATCACGAGCCTTTCTTGCGCGCGGCGGCGTTGAGCGCGGCGGCCGGCGCCAGCGTCAGCCAGTTGAGCTTGCAGTCGGCGCCCATGGTCGGCGTGTTCGGCACGTTCGTCGGGCCGCCGAGGCGCTTGAGCGTGCATTCCTGCACCGCGTAGTAGTTGCGTTGCCGCAGGTCTTCGAGGAAGTTGAACAGATCGCCCTCGTGCAGCAGCTCCATGCGCAGGCTCATGCGGCTGCCGCGCAGCGCGTAGTCGCCCAGCGGCACCGGCGCGTCCAGCTTGACCGCCTGCTGCGGTTCGATCTCGTAGCTCAGCGGCGGCAGCTTGCGGCGCTCCTGGATCTGGCGGATCTGCTCGACCCAGTCGAGGCGGTTTTCGTCGCCGATCAGGCCGCGCTTGCGCAGCAGCACGAACTGCGGCTGGTAGCTGCGGATTTCGCGCTTTTCGCTTTCGACCTGGGCGAAGCGCTGGCGCGCGGCGTCGCGCGTCTGCTGGGCCTGGGCGCGCTCGTCCTGCGCGTGGTTGACATACCAGGTGCTGGCGAACACCGCCGCCACGCCGATGCTGAGGGCGCCGGCGGCCGTCACCACCGCCAGCCGTATCAGCGCGAATTCGCGCATCCAGTAGGGCAGCGGCGCGGCGGCGCGCGGCGGTTTCTTGCTGAAGGGAGCGGGGGAGGCGTTCATGGCTGCCACACGAGATTGAGGATGAAGCGGGCCTTGCTCTCGACGCCGCCGCTGGCGCCGGCGCCGGCCTTGCCGCTGAGCTTGACGCTGGAGCGGGTGTCGACCGGCTGCTGCACCACCTCCACCACCATGCGCGGCTGGCGCGCCAGTTCCTGGGTGAAGGCGTTCATGGTGTTGACCACTTCGCGGTAGTTCTCCGGCGGCACCATGATCTCGGCCTCCAGCCGCAGCGCCTGCGGCACGGAGACGGGCAGGCCCAGCATCAGCGACGAGATCGGCGCCAGCGGCGTGCCGCTGGCGGCGTTGAGGAAGCTGCCGGCCACCGGCTCGGCGGGCGCGGCCGGCGGCGTGATCTTCCAGTCCAGCTGGATCAGGCGGATTTGCGGCACTCTGTCGAGCGCCGTGCTCAGCTGCGCCATGAAGGGCAGCGGCTGCGGCCCCTGGCGCACCAGCAGCTGGGCCACGGTGACGGCGGCCTTCATGTTGACGGTCTTGTCGACCGCCGGCGTCATGGTCGACAGCGCGTCGCGGTAGCGCTTGTCGAACTGGTCGGCCTCGGCGTACATGGCGGCGGTGGCCGAGGTGGCGTCGGTATAGCGCCAGACATTGATGCCCAGCCAGACCAGCGTGGCGGTCGCCAGCACGGCGCTGGCGCTGAACAGGCCCAGCCGCGCGCGCCACAGCTGGAAGTAGCGGCGCGCTTCGCCCAGCGAATACTGGCTGGGCGGGCGTTGCTGTCCGAGCAGCGTCAGCAGCATGGTGTCGGCCAGCGCCGGCGTCTCGGCCAGGCCGGTGCGCCGGGCGGCGTCGTCCATGGGGATGAAGTGGTAGGCGGTCTCGGCGCCGTCCTGGCACTGCGGTTCGAGGCGGTCCAGCGTCGCCTCCGGCGCCACGATCACGGTGTGCAGCACTTCGCCGCGCCCGATCAGGCGGGTGCTGGTGAGGAACTGCTGGGTCTTGGCGGTTTCGCGGGCGACGTCGACCGGGGCGCCGTCGCGGTCCACCGCCAGCGTCAGGCGCGAGAACTTCAGCTGGCCGTCGAGGAAATAGCTCTGGCGCAGGCCGGCCGATTGCTGCGTCACCAGCAGCAGGCGCTCGTCGGACAGGCCCAGCTTGCGCACCAGCGCCGGGCTCGTCAGCGTGGTCGAGTACAGCCCCGCCAGCGGCGCGCGCAGCAGTTCCAGCGCCGCCACCCACGGTTGCACCAGCGCCGGGTTGGTCAGCGCGCTGAGCAGGGCGATATCGTCCTGGCGGCCGTTGGCCTCGCGGCCCTGCACGCGCACGTAGCGGTACGGCGTCTCCCGGTATTGCTGCAACAGCCGGCGGGCCAGCAGGCGGCGGCCGGAGCGGCCGGTCACGTGCGGCAGCGTGATGCGCTGGAAGTCTTCCTCGATCAGGTCGACCATCAGGTAGACCGGGCCGTAGGGCTGGGTGTCCAGGTGATCCATGAAGGCGTCGACGCCGGCGCGGTCGTTGCTGTAGCGCACGGGTTCGCCGAGCCGGCCCTGGTGCCACGGGTAGGCCCACACATATTCGCTGCTGAGATAAAGTAAATGTCGATGCAACACGGCGGCCTCAGGGTCGGATCTTGCTGATGGTGTCGTAAATCGGCCCCAGCACGGACAGCATGATCCAGCCCAGCAGCAGGCCCAGGACCACGGTCATCGCCGGCTCTATCATCGCCTGCACCTTCTCGATCATTTCCTTGACTTCACGGTTGTAGAAATAGCTGACGTTGCGCAGCGCGCCGTCGAGCGCGCCGGTGGCCTCGCCGACCTTGAGCATGCGGATCACCAGCGGCGGGAAGATGCCGGTGTTCTGGAACGCCGCCGTCACGCTCTGGCCCTCGGAAATGAGCTGGGCCGCGCGGCGCAGCCCGGCCGCCACCATGCGGTTGCCGACGATGCCCTCGGACAGCCGTATGCATTCGAGGATAGTGATGCCGGCGCCATACATCAGCGCGAAGAAGGTGGCGAAGCGGGCCAGGATGATCTTGTGCTGCACCGGCCCCACCATCCAGATGCGCAGCTTGAAGGCGTCGAAGCGGTAGCGCGCGTCCTCGCTGCGCGCCAGCCAGGCGCGGCCGCCGAAGAAGGC
This sequence comes from Duganella sp. HH101, assembly GCF_001758795.1. Lineage (NCBI taxonomy): Bacteria > Pseudomonadati > Pseudomonadota > Betaproteobacteria > Burkholderiales > Oxalobacteraceae > Duganella > Duganella sp. HH101. Next base: position 11,272 of record NZ_LRON01000047.1, read on the forward strand.
CGCCACCGGCAGCGCCAGCAGCACGTACCAGTAATTGATGAAGAGGTCGGAGACGAAGATCAGCGCCTTGGTGTGGAAGGGCAGCTCGTTGCCCATGTTCTTGATGAAGGAGGTCAGCTGCGGCACCAGGTAGATCATCAGGAAGGCCACCACGCCCAGGATGACGATGCCGACGAACAGCGGCTTCATGATGATCTTGCGCGACTGCGAGGCCAGCTCGTCCTGCCACTTCAGGCTGTCCGACAAATTCAGGAACACTTCGGCGATCTTGCCGGTGCGCTCGCCGGCCGTGATCAGGCTGGTGAAGGTCTTGTCGAACACGTCCGGGTAGGCGTCGAGCGCGGCCGACAGTTGCAGGCCGCCCTCGATGTTCTCGATCAGGTCGGTGATGATTTCGCGGAAGCGCGGATGGTCCATGCTGTCGCGCAGGTCGTTCAAGCCGTCCAGGATGGGCACGCCGGCGCCGGTCAGCTGCTCCATCTGGAAGCAGAAGTTGATCAAGTCCTTGCGCGTGATGTCGCGCCGGCCGATGGCGGCCAGCTTCTGGCGCGACACCTGGCAATCGATCAGGTCCAGCTCCATGCGGTGCAGGCGCAACTCCAGGTCGGGCTCGTTGAGCGCGTCCATATTGCCCAGCGTCAGCTGGCCGGCGGCGTCCATCGCGCGGTAGAGGTATTGGGGCATCAGCTCAGCCTGTCGGTAAGGTCGACCACGCGCGCCACTTCCTCCAGCGTGGTCACGCCTTCGAGCACGCGGCGCAGGCCGTCGTCCACCAGCGAGCGCACGCCGGCCGCGGCGGCGGCGTTCTTCAGCTCGCGCGACGAGGCGCGCCGGGCCACCATTTCGTCGAGCTGCGGCGTCATCTTCAGCAGCTCCATGATCGCCAGCCGGCCCTTGTAGCCCTGGTGGCCGCAGCGTTCGCAGCCGCAGGCGCGGTACAGCGTGTACGGCTGGGCGTCCTCGCCTTGCGGAAGGCCCAGCAGGCGGCGCTCCAGCGCCTCGGCCGGGTAGGCCACGCGGCAGTGCGGGCACAGCCGGCGGATCAGGCGCTGGGCGATGATGCCGATGATGTTGCCGGCCATGATGTCGGCCACCACGCCGATGTCGAGCAGGCGCGAGATCGAGCCGATCGCCGAGTTGGTGTGCAGCGTCGAATACACCTGGTGGCCGGTCATCGCCGCCGAGAACGCCATCTCGGCGGTCTCGCGGTCGCGGATCTCGCCGACCAGGATGATGTCCGGATCCTGCCGCATCATCGAGCGGATGCCGTCGGCAAAGCCCATCTTGGCCGCTTCGTTGACGGCGGTCTGCCGTATCATGTTCATCGGGTACTCGACCGGGTCTTCCAGCGTCATGATGTTGACGCTCTCGGTGTTGATGTGGTTGAGGATGGAATACAGCGTGGTGGTCTTGCCCGAGCCGGTGGGGCCCGTCACCAGGATCACGCCGTCGGGCCGGGCGATCATCAGCTTCAGCAGGTTGAGCTCGTTTTCCTCCAGGCCCAGGCCGTCCAGCGGCACGATGCCTTTCTGCCGGTCCAGCACGCGCAGCACGAAGTTTTCGCCGTGGGTGGTGGCCTGCGCCGAGGCGCGGAAATCGATCTGGCGGCCGGAGAACTTGATCGAGATGCGGCCGTCCTGCGGCGCGCGGGTCTCGGCGATGTTCATGCCGCTCATCACCTTCAGGCGCACCGCCATGGCCGGCCAGTAGGATTTGTGCAGGCTGCGGATCTGGCGCAGGATGCCGTCGATGCGGTAGCGGATGCGCAGGAACGATTGCTCCGGCTCGAAGTGCAGATCGGAGGCGCCGTTCTGCACGGCGTCGGCCAGGATGGCGTCGATCAGCCGCACCACCGGCTGGCTGTACTCGTCCGAGGCGCCGCCCAGGCTGGCGTAATTGACTTCGCCCGTCTCGATCTCGTGCAGGATGCCGTCGATCGACAGCTCGAAGCCGTAGTACTGGTCGATGGCGCGCTGGATGTCGGAATCGTTGACCAGCAGCGGGCTGATGGTGATGCCCTTGACCAGCATGGCGCTGATCTGGTCCAGCGCGACGATGTTGCTGGTGTCCGACATGGCCAGGATCAGGTTGTCGGTGGCGCGCTCGTACACGATGGGGAACACCTTGTAGCGCTTGGCCACGTCCTTGGGGATGAGCTTGAGGGCGATGGCGTCCACCACCAGGCTGGTCAGGTCGGCGCTCTGCTGGTTGAGGTTTTCCGACAGCGCCATGCGCACCGTTGCCTCGGTGACGAAGCCCAGCGTGATCAACAGTTTTCCCAGCGGCTCGCTGCTGCGCTTTTGCTCGATCAGGGCGATGCGCAGCTGGTCTTCGCTGATCACGCCTTTCTGGATCAGCAGCTTGCCGAGCGGGAGTTTGACTTGTTCTGCCATGTATCTCTTACGTTAAGGGTGACGATGCGCGACGGCGTTCAGCGCGCCGGCGCGCTCAGCTCGTGCAGGCGCAGGCGCAGCGCGTTGCGGTCGAAGGCGGCGGCGTGGTCCTGCGCCAGCGCCAGCGCGCGCTGGTAGTACTTCATCGCCAGCCTGGGCTGGTTCAGCCGGTCCAGGCCGACGGCCAGGTTGTAGGCGTAGTCGGCGTTGTCGGGCATGGCGGTGTAGGCGCGGAAGTAGGATTGCTGGGCTTCCGGCCAGCGGCCCTGCTGCGATTGCAGGTTGCCCAGCGCGAACAGCACCGGCGCGGCGTCCGGGCTGGTGTTGAGGATGTTGCGCAGCCGCGCTTCGCTCTGGCCGCTGTCGCCCTGGCGCACGCCGACCAGGCCGGCGACGGCGGTGCTGTCGTTGGGGTCGAGTTCGAGCAGGCGCAGGTAGTAGCCGGCCGCCTGTTCGCCCTGGCCCTTGCGCGCGGCCAGCGTGGCCAGGCCGAGCAGGGCGTCGCGGCTGGTCGGCGCGTCGCGCAGCGCGGCCTCGTATTGCTGCTGGGCTTGCGCCAGGTCGCCGCTGTTCAGGGCCTGGTAGCCGCTTTCCAGCGCCGGCGCCAGCACCGGCTGCTGGCTGGCGCGGGCGACCCGGATCTCGCTGTTGTCCGGCGCGGCGATCGGCGGCAGTTGGTCGGGACGCGGCTGGTTCAGCTGCGCCAGCTGCTGTTGCATGATTTGCTGCGAAGCGACCAGCGCCTGTTCGGCGGCGTTCAGGCGGCGTTCCAGGTCTTCGGTGCCGGTGCGCGCGGGAACCGGCGGCGCGATCGGCGCGCCGTCGGGCAGCGCTTCGATGGCGCCGGGCGCGACCGCGACCTTGACCGGGGTGGCGCCGGTGGCGCCCATCGGCGGCATCGGCACCGGCGCCACCCCGGTCAAGGT
>NZ_LRON01000048.1:0-13047 GCF_001758795.1 Duganella sp. HH101
ACTCGATGCTGCCATCCTCCAGATAGCGCGCCAAAAATCGCCCCGATTTGTACATGCGCGATCCGGCCTCGCCGAACGGATTCGGCACGAATTTGTCCGCCGTCAGGTCGGCACGTTTCACATAGCCGCGCGCCAGGCCGACGCCCGCTATATGCAGCTCGCCCGCGACGCCCATCGGTACAGGGTTCAAGCCCGCATCCAGAATGTGGATTTGCGTATTGGCGATCGGATGACCGATCGGCACGCAGGACAATTCGCTCTCCGCGTCGCAACGCCAGTAGGTGACGTCGACCGAAGCCTCCGTCGGACCGTACAGGTTATGCAACGCCACATGACGCCACTGGTCCAGGAAGCGCTGCTGCAGTTCCCACGGCAACGCCTGGCCGCTGCACATCACCTGGCGCAGCGTTGCGCCCTGCTCCACCGGCGCCGCGTTCGCAAACACTTCCAGCATCGGCGGAACGAAGTGCGCCGTCGTGATGCCCTGCTGCGCGATCAGTTGCGACAGGTATGCCACATCCTGATGGCCGCCCGGTTTCGCCAGCACCAGCCGCGCGCCTTCCATCAGCGGCCAGAAGAACTCCCACACCGAGACGTCGAAACTGAACGGCGTTTTCTGCAGCACGCGGTCTTGCGGCGTCAGCTCGTAAGCCTGCTGCATCCAGCGCAGACGGTTAACGATACCCGCGTGGTCGATGGCTGCGCCTTTCGGACGGCCGGTCGAACCGGAGGTGTAGATCACGTAGGCCAGGTTGCGCGCCGACGTCAAATTGGACGGATTGGTGGCGTCGCATGCGTCCAGCGAGGCCGCGTCGGCGTCCAGCAGGAATACAGGCGCTTCGCTGGCTGGCAGCACCGACAGCAGGCGCTGCTGCGTCAGCAGCACCGCAGGCGCCGCATCCTCCAGCATGTAGGCCAGGCGGTCGGCCGGGTAGGATGGGTCCAGCGGCACGTACGCGCCGCCGGCTTTCAATACGCCCATCAGGCCTACCACCATCTCCAGCGAGCGCTCCGTGCATACGCCCACCAGCACGTCCGGGCCTACACCCAGCGTGCGCAGATGATGCGCCAGGCGGTTCGCCCGCGCATTCAGTTCGGCATAGGTCAGCTGCTCATCTTCGTACACCAACGCCACCTGATGCGGCGCCGCCAGGACCTGGCGCTCAAACAGCTCGTGCAGCGTTCCATCGAGCAGGGATGCGTCGGCCGTGTCGTTCCACTCCACCAGCAGTTGGTGGCGTTCCGATGCCGGCAGCACGTCGATGGAGCCAACCGCGCTGTCCGGCGCGGCTTCCAGCGCCGCCACGAGCTGCTCGACGGCGGCGTGCATGTACTCGCATACGCGCTGTGCCGACACGCTTGCGCTGACCTGCGCCGTCAGCGAAAAGTCGTCGCCCAGATCGTCGACCGAGAACGTGACCGGATAATTGGTGCGCTCTTCGCTGCTGAGCATTCCAACGCCCTGCCATGCCGCGTCGCCCGCCTTCTGCGCCACGCTATGGCGGTAGTTGAGCAGCGCCGAGAACAGCGGCATCGGCGCCTTCACGCCGCTGCAACGCTGCGCCAGCGCCAGCGACGCGTGCTCGTGACGGAGCAATTGCGTCAACATGTCGTGCGCGGAGCGCACCGCTTGCGCCACGCCTTGTTCGCCCAGCTTGAAACGCACCGGCAGCGTGTTGATGAACATCCCCAGTACGCTCGACGCATCTTCACCGCCGGCCATACGGCCCAGCAGCACCGTGCCGAACACCACATCGTCGCGGCCAGACACCTTGGACAGCACCTGCGCCCATGCCAGATGCATGACGCTCGCAGCGCTCACGCCCAGCTGGCGTGCCTGCTGGCGCAAACGACGCGACAAATCGCCATCGACCATCCGGTGCGACTCGACGATGCCCGTGCCATCGCCCTGCACGTCGAGCAGGCCGAATGGGGCGGTCGGTTCATCCACGTCGGCCAGCATCGCGCCGAAGTAGGCCTCGTGCTCGGCCTGGCTCACGCCCAGACGGGCCTGGGCAACGAAATTACGGAACGGCAGCGCCGGTGGCAGTTCGTCGGCGCGGCCTTGCAGCAGCATGCGCACTTCCGCGACCAGCATGTCGAGCGTGCTGTGATCGATCGCCAGGTGGTGCGCCAGGATTTGCAGCAGCCAGCGGCCATTGGCCTTGTCCTGTGCGGCAAACGCGCGCATCAGCGGCGCCTGGCGCACGTCCAGTCGGTAATGGCGCGGATGATAGCGCTCCGCCAGGTCCTTTGCGACGTCGGCCGCGTGGTCCAGGTTGACCTGCTCGGCCACCAGATGCGCCTCGCGCCAGACCACCTGCACCGCTTCGTTCAAGCCATCCCAATGCATGGCCGTACGCAGGATATCGTGGCGCGCCACGACCTTGTTCAAGGCCGCGACAAAGCCGTCAAGCCGCTCGCGGCTGTCGAACTGCATCAGGCTAGGCAGCAGGTAGGCGTCGCCCTCCTCGCTCATCATGTGATGGAACAGGATACCTTCCTGCAGAGGCGCCAATGGATAGATATCCTGGATGTTGGCGGCGCCGCCCGGAACCGCCGCGACCACGCGTGCGATCTCCTGCTCGTCCAGCTTCACCAGCGTCACCATCTCCGGCGTGATCGCCGTGCTACCGTCCACGATGCCGTTGGCCGGCACCACGATGTCGTTGTTTTCACCACCCGACGTTCCGGCCAGTGCCGCGATGGTCGGCGTGGCGAACAAGGTCCGCACGTCGACATTCAGGCCGGCGCGGCGCATGCGCTCCACCAGCGTGATCGCCAGCAGCGAGTGGCCGCCCAGCGTGAAGAAGTTGTCGTGCACGCCCACTTTGTCCAGATTGAGCACGCCGGCCCAGATATCGGCCATGGCCTCTTCGGCCGCCGTGCGCGGCGCCACGTAGCCTTCTTCGCTGCGTGCCATATCCGGCGCTGGCAAGGCCTTGCGGTCCACTTTGCCGTTCGGCGTCAATGGCAGCTGGTCCAGCACCACGAAGTGCGCCGGCACCATGTATTCCGGCAGCGATGCCAGCAAGGCGGCGCGCAGTCCGGCGGCATCAGGCAATTGCTCGCCATCGTGCGCGACCAGATACGCGACCAGCCGCTTGTCGCCCGCCACGTCCTCGCGGGCCAGCACCAGTGCGTCGCGCACCGGCTCCAGCGCTGCCAGTACAGCCTCGATTTCGCCAAGCTCGATGCGGAACCCACGCAGTTTGACCTGGTGGTCGATACGACCGAGGTACTCGATGTTACCGTCTTCCAGATAGCGCGCCAAGTCGCCCGATTTGTACATGCGGCTGCCCGCAGCGCCGAACGGATTCGGCACGAATTTGTCCGCCGTCAGGTCGGCTCGGTTCAGGTAGCCGCGCGCCAGGCCGGCACCGGCAATATGCAACTCGCCGGCCACGCCCACCGGCACCGGATTGAGGGCGGCATCCAGCAGATAGACCTGCGCATTACCGATCGGCCGGCCAAGCACCGGTACCTCGCCGGCGTCCGCGATGGCGCACACGGTCGTGTCCACGGTCGCCTCGGTCGGGCCGTAGACGTTGAAGCTGCGCTTTGCCGGCGCTTGCTTCAATTGTTCCCACAGCTGTTGCGGGATGGCTTCGCCGCCGACGAGCAGACAGGAAGGCAATGCGTCCGCACCGGCCGCTTGCAGCAATAGGCCCAGCTGCGACGGCGTGCAGTCGAAGGCATCCAGACGCAGTTGCTTGATGGTCTGCGCCAGTTGCTCGCCGTCGCTGCGCACCTGATCAGGGATCGGGCAAAGCGTCACGCCTTGCGTCAGCAACAGCCATTGCTGGACCGACGCATCGAAAGACAACGACGCGTTCTGTCCCACGCGCACGCCGGCCAGGTCGCCGAACTGCGCGTAGGCGGTCTTGACCAGGCCATCGAGCAGATTCAACGCCGAACCATGCGCGATGGTCACGCCTTTCGGACGTCCCGTCGAACCGGAGGTGTAGATCACGTAGGCCAGGTTGCCCGCAGAGGCGACGCTGGACGGATTGGTGGCGTCGCAGCCATCCAGCGACGCTGCGTCGGCGTCGAGCAGGAATACCGGCACTTCGCTGGCAGGCAGTGAGGCCAGCAAGCGTTGCTGGGTCAACAGCACCACAGGCGCCGCATCCTCCAGCATGTAGGCCAGGCGGTCGGCCGGATAGGCCGGGTCCAGCGGCACATAGGCGCCACCGGCTTTCAGTACGGCCAACAGGCCAATCACCATCTCCAGCGAGCGTTCCACGCACAGCCCCACCAGCACATCCTGGCCTACGCCCAGAGTGCGCAGATGGTGCGCCACGCGGTTCGCCCGCGCATTCAGTTCGCCGTAGGTCAGCGATACATTGTCATACTCCAGCGCCACGGCGTCCGGCGATGCAGCAGCACGCTGCTCGAACAGCGAGTGGATGGTCCCAGCCGGTACGCCGGCAGTCGTCGTGTCGTTCCATTCCACCAGCAGTTGATGGCGCTCGGCGTCATCCAGCATGTCCAGGTCCTGGATGCGCCGCTCAGGGTTGGCTACGATGGCCTCCACCAGCCGGGTGAAATGCGCCGCCATGCGCGCCATCGTCGATGGTTCGAACAGGTCGGTGTTGTAGCTGATGCTGCCGTTCAGGCATCCGGCTTCCTCCGTGAACGTGAACGTCAGATCGAACTTGGCCTGCGCGGACTCATCGTTCATGGCCTGCAAGGTCAGGCCGGGCAGCGTGAGCGCGTCCATCGGCGCGTTCTGCAACGCCAGCATCACCTGGAACAGCGGCGAATGGCTGGTATGGCGCTCCGGCTTGAGCACTTCGACCAGTTGTTCGAACGGCACGTCCTGGTGCGCGTACGCGTCCAGCGTGTTGGCGCGTACTTGGTCTAGCAATTGCAGGAAACTGGCGCCATGATCGACTTGCGTGCGCAGCACCAGCGTATTGACGAAGAAGCCGATCAGACCTTCGGTTTCCGCGCGGTTGCGGTTGGCGATTGGCGTGCCGATGCAGATGTCGTCCTGCCCGGCGTAACGCGACAGCAGCACATTGAAGGCCGCCGTCAGCGTCATGAACAAGGTGCTTTGCTTCTGGCGGCTTAGCGCATTGAGGGCCGCCGTGGTGGTGGCCGACAGTGTGAGCGGCTGCGTCGCGCCGCGATGGGTCTGATGCACCGGGCGCGGATGGTCCGTCGGCAGCGTCAACAAAGCCGGCGCGCCCGTCAGGTAGCCTTGCCAGTAATCGAGCTGCTGTTGCAGCACCTGGCCACTGAGCCACTGGCGCTGCCAGTGCGCGAAGTCGGCGTACTGGATCGGCAGCTCCGGCAGCGGCGATGGCTGCTGCTGGACGTATGCGCCGTAGAGCGCGGCCACTTCCTGCACCAGAACGCCGATGGACCAGCCGTCCGAGACGATGTGGTGCATGGTCAACAGCACGATGTGCTCCGAATCGCTCATGCGCAGCAGGCGCGCGCGGATCAGCGGGCCGGTGGACAGGTCGAACGGCGTGTGCGCCTCGTCCTGCACCAGCCATTGCGCCTTGGCCTCGCGTTCCGCATGCGGGAGGTCGGACAGGTCGGTCGTTTCCAACGCCAGTTGCAATTCCGGTGCGATCACCTGCACCGGCGTGCCGTCCACGCTGGCAAAGCTGGTACGCAGGGCTTCGTGGCGGCGTACGATCTCGTTCAATGCACCCTGCAGCGCCATCACGTCGAGCTGGCCGTTCAAACGGACCGCAGCCGGAATATTGTAGAACGCGCTGCCCGGTTCGAACTGATCGAGGAACCACAGGCGCTGCTGCGCGAACGACAGCGGCATGGCCGCATCGCGGCCGACCGGCACCATCGGCGCCGCCAGCAAGCCACCCAGCACCGCATCCAGCTGCGGCATCAGTCCGGCGATGGTCGGCGCTTCGAACACCGCCCGCAGCGGCAGTTCGACTTCGAACGCGCTGCGGATCTGCGACACCAGCTGCGTCGCCAGCAGCGAGTGGCCGCCCAGCGCGAAGAAGTCGTCGTGCAGACCTACTTTGTCAAGCTTGAGCACACCGGCCCAGATACCGGCCATGATCTCCTCGGCCGCCGTGCGCGGCGCCACATAACCATCTTCGCTGCGCGCCAGTTCCGGCACCGGCAGCGCCTTGCGGTCCACCTTGCCGTTCGACGTCAGCGGCATCTGCTCCAGCACCACGAAGTGCGCCGGCACCATGTATTCCGGCAGCGACTCCAGCAGCGCCGCGCGCAGGCCTGCCGCGTCGGGCAATTGCGCGCCATCGTGCGCGACCAGATACGCGACCAGGCGTTTGTCGCCCGCCACGTCCTCGCGCGCCAGCACCAGCGCTTCGCGCACCGGTTCCAGCGACGCCAGCGCGGCTTCGATTTCACCGAGCTCGATACGGAAGCCGCGCAGCTTGACCTGATGGTCGATACGGCCCAGGTATTCGATGCTGCCGTCTTCAAGGTAGCGCGCCAGGTCGCCCGACTTGTACAGGCGGCTGCCGGCCGCGCCGAACGGGTTCGGAATGAACCGGTCGGCCGTCAGGTCGCCCCGGTTCAAGTAACCCCGCGCCAGGCCTGCGCCGGCGATATGCAGCTCACCAGCCACGCCGACCGGCACGGGGTTCAAGCCGGCATCCAGAATGTACGACGCCAGATCGGGAATCGGCCTGCCGACCGAATTGGATGCCGTGCCGTCCTGCTGCAGCAACTGCCGCGTGACGTGAACCGTGGTCTCGGTGATGCCGTACATATTCGTCAGCGCCGGCGCTTCGTAGCCATGCTTGTCGAACCATGGGGCCAGCGCGGCGCGGTTGAGCGCCTCGCCGCCGAAGATCACATGCCGCAGGCGCAGGGCTGAAGCCCCGGCCTGATGGCGATCGGCTTCCACCAGTTGCTGGAATGCCGATGGCGTCTGGTTCAACACCGTCACGCCCGCACGCACCAGCAAGCCGTGGAATTGATCGGGCGAGCGCGAAACCAGGTATGGCACGATGACCAGACGGCCACCGTACAGCAGCGCGCCCCAGATTTCCCAAACCGAGAAATCGAAGGCGTACGAGTGGAACAGCGTCCACACATCTTCGGCATTGAAGCCGAACCACTCGTCGGTCATGCTGAACAGGCGCAGCACGTTTTCATGCTGCAGCAGACTGCCCTTTGGCCGTCCGGTCGAACCGGATGTGTAGATCACGTAGGCCAGGTTGCCGGCCTGCGTTTCGCTGGACGGATTGGTGGCGTCGCAGGCATCGAGCGATGCCGCATCGGCGTCCAGCAGGAACACCGGCACATCGCTGGCCGGCAGCGCAGGCAACAGGCGCTGTTGCGTCAGCAGCACCGCAGGCGCTGCATCCTCCAGCATGTAGGCCAGGCGGTCGGCAGGATAGGCAGGGTCCAGCGGCACGTAGGCGCCGCCGGCCTTCAGGATAGCCAGCAAGCCGACGATCATCTCCAGCGAACGTTCAACGCACAGGCCCACCAGTACATCCGGGCCCACGCCCAGCGTGCGCAGGTGGTGCGCCAGGCGGTTGGCCCGCGCATTGAGTTCGCCATACGTCAGCGACGCATCCTCATACTCCAGCGCCACGCTCTCCGGCGACGCCGCAGCGCGCTGCTCGAACAGCGCGTGGATGGTCCCCGATGGAGCCACGCCGCTCGCGGTGTCGTTCCACTCCACCAGCAGCTGACGGCGTTCGGCGTCGCCCAGCATGTCCAGATCCTGGATGCGGCGCTGCGGATCGGCCACGATGGCCTCCACCAGCCGGGTGAAGTGCGCCGCCATGCGCGCCATCGTCGACGGCTCGAACAGGTCGGTGTTGTAGCTGATGTTGCCGTTCAGGTGCTCCGCGCCCTCCGTGAACGTCAATGTCAGGTCGAACTTCGCCTGTACCCCTTCTGCTTCCAATCCCTGCAATGTCAGCCCCGGCAGCGTCAATGCGCCCATCGGCGTATTCTGCAGCACCAGCATCACCTGGAACAGAGGCGTATAGCTGGTGTGGCGCTCAGGTTTCAGCACCTCCACCAGCTGTTCGAACGGCACATCCTGATGGGCGTAGGCGTCCAGCGTGTTGCGGCGCACGAGTTCAAGCAACTGCAGGAAGTTCGCGCCGCTATCCACTTGCGTCCGCAGCACCAGGGTATTGACGAAGAAGCCGATCAGCCCTTCGGTCTCGGACCGGCTACGATTGGCGATCGGTGTACCGATGCAGATATCGTCCTGCCCCGCGTAGCGCGACAGCAGTATGTTGAAGGCCGCCGTCAGCGTCATGAACAGCGTACTTTGAGTCTGGCGGCTCAGCGCATTGAGGGCTGCCGTCGTGGCTGCCGACAGCGTGAACTGCTGCGTCGCGCCACGGTGGCTTTGATGTGCGGGACGCGGATGGTCGGTGGGCAGCGTAAGCAGGGCCGGCGCACCGGCAAGGTGTCCTTGCCAGTAATCGAGCTGCCGCTGCAGCACCTCGCCGCTGAGCCACTGGCGCTGCCAATGGGCGAAGTCCGCGTACTGGATCGGCAACTCGGGCAGCGGCGACGGCTGCCGCTGAACGTAGGCGCCGTACAACGCGGCCACTTCACGCACCAGAACACCGATCGACCAGCCATCGGAAACGATGTGGTGCATCGTCAGCAGGACGATATGCTCGGTATCGCTCAGGCGCAGCAGGCGCGCGCGTATCAGCGGTCCGGCCGCCAGATCGAACGGCATTTGCGCTTCGGCGTGAAACAGCGAGCGGGCCTTGGCTTCGCGCTCGGCTTGCGGCAGGTCCGACAGATCCCTCGACTCCAACGTTAGTCGCAGTTCGGGCGCTATCACTTGGACTGGCGTGCCGTCCACGCTGGCAAAGCTGGTGCGCAACGCCTCATGTCGGCGGACGATCTCGTTCAGTGCGCCCTCCAACGCCGCCAAGTCCAATTGTCCGGTCAGCCGGACTGCTGCTGGGACGTTATAGGACGCGCCGCCGGGCTCTAACTGATCGAGGAACCAAAGCCGCTGCTGCGAGAATGAAAGACTTAAATGCAGAAGATCTTTTGCTCTACTTACGATAGGAAAGGACCAAAAATCTATGCCTTTTTGAATCATCAGTGCCCGGGCTTGGGCACGTTTAGTTTCGGACAACTGACGATAAAAAACAACAAAATCTTCTTTTTTCATTCTTCTGCAGTCTCTATTCTTGATTGTGGCTTAACAAATCCTGAATCTCCGAAAATATGTCTTCGGATTTCAACCGATCGATGCGTTCCTTTTCCATAGCAAGCTCGATGCCTTCGGCCAACGCAGCAATAGTTGGCGCTGAATATCCTTGCAATATGTCAATTTTAGCATCAAAAAACACTTGTATTTTGGATATAATTTGCATTAAAGACAAAGAATTTGCGCCCAAATGGAAGAAATTGTCATAGATGCCCACTTTATCTAATGACAACACCTCGCAAATGATGCCGGCAAGCGCCTCTTCTACCGACGTCCGAGGGGCGACATAACCTTTCTGGTTGTTCGCCATGTCCGGCGCCGGCAAGGCTTTGCGGTCCACTTTGCCGTTCGGCGTCAATGGCAGCTGCTCCAGCACCACGAAGTGCGCAGGCACCATGTAGTCCGGCAGCGACGCCAGCAAGGCGGCGCGCAGCCCTTCCGTCTCCGGCAACTGCGCGTCTTCGCGCGCGACCAAATACGCAACCAGCCGCTTGTCTCCCGCCACGTCCTCGCGGGCCAGCACCAGTGCGTCGCGCACCGGCTCCAGCGCTGCCAACGCGCTCTCGATTTCACCAAGCTCGATGCGGAACCCACGCAGCTTGACCTGGTGGTCGATACGGCCCAGGTACTCGATGCTGCCATCCTCCAGATAGCGCGCCAGATCGCCCGACTTGTACATGCGCGATCCTGCCTCGCCGAACGGATTCGGCACGAATTTGTCCGCCGTCAGGTCGGCTCGATTCAGGTAGCCGCGCGCCAGGCCGGCGCCGGCAATATGCAGCTCGCCCACCGCGCCCACCGGCACCGGTTCAAGCGCAGCGTCGAGGATATACACCTCGGTGTTGGCGATAGGACGGCCCAGCGGAATCGACGAACCGACCACCGAGCCCGCAGGAATCGTATGGCAGCACGTGAAAGTGGTGCTCTCGGTCGGACCGTAGCCGTTGATCATCCGTGCCGACGGGCTGTAGTCCAACAGCTGCTGGACATGATGCGGCGACAGCGCCTCGCCGCCCGCCAGGATGCGGCCCACCTTGGCCAGGCTTGGCAGCTGGTAGGCCACCATCTGATTGAACAGCGCGGACGTCAGCCACAAGGTATCGATCGCGTGGGCCTCGAGGGCCGCGCCGATCTGCGTCACGGAGAGCATGCCCGGTTCAGCGATGATCAGGCGCGCGCCGTTCAACAGCGCGCCCCAGATCTCGAACGTGCTGGCGTCGAACGTCAGCGACGCCAGTTGCAGGATGCGGCTCGATGCGTTCAGTTCCACGTAATCGCTTGATTTAACCAGGCGCGCCACGTTCCGCTGGTTGATCTGAACACCCTTCGGCTTGCCGGTCGAGCCGGATGTATAAGTCACATAAGCCAGGTTGTCGGCCGAGGCGACGCTGGACGGATTGGTGGCGTCGCAGGCATCGAGCGACGCCGCGTCGGCGTCCAGCAGGAATACAGGCACTTCGCTGGCCGGCAGTGAGGCCAGCAGGCGTTGCCGGGTCAGCAGCACCGCCGGCGCCGCGTCCTCCAGCATGTAGGCCAGGCGGTCGGCCGGATAGGCCGGGTCCAGCGGCACATAGGCGCCGCCGGCCTTCAGGATGCCCAGCAGGGCTACCACCATCTCCAGCGAACGCTCCACGCACAGGCCCACCAGCACGTCCGGGCCCACGCCCAGTGTGCGCAGGTGATGCGCCAGGCGGTTCGCTCGCGCATTGAGCTCGGCATACGTCAACTGTTCGCCTTCGTGCACGAGCGCCACGCTGTCCGGCGACGATGCCGCCCATTCCTCGAACAACGCCGACATCGTCGACGTCGATGGATAATCGCAGGCCGTGTCGTTCCATTCCACCAGCAACTGCCGGCGTTCCGATGCCGGCAGCACGTCGATGGCGCCAACCGCGCTGTCCGGCGCGGCTTCCAGCGCCGCCACGAGCTGCTCGACGGCGGCGTGCATGTACTCGCATACGCGCTGCGCCGACACCGTCACATTGAGCTGCGCCGTCAGTGCGAAGTCCTCACCCAGATCGTCAACCGAGAACGTGACCGGATAATTGGTGCGCTCTTCACTGCTGATCATGCCTACGCCCTGCAAAGCGATATCAACATCCGCACCGCTCTTGGCCTGCGGGGCTACGCTATGACGATAGTTGAACAAGGCCGAGAACAATGGCATCGGCGCCTCCACGCCGCTGCAACGCTGCGCCAGTGCCAGCGACGCGTGCTCGTGACGGAGCAATTGCGTCAACATGTCGTGCGCGGAGCGCACCGCTTTTGCCACGCCTTGTTCGCCCAGCTTGAAGCGCACTGGCAGCGTGTTGATGAACATCCCCAGTACGCTCGACGCATCTTCGCCGCCGGCCATACGGCCCAGCAGCACGGTGCCGAACACCACATCGTCGCGGCCAGAGACCTTGGACAGCACCTGCGCCCATGCCAGATGCATGACGCTCGCAGCGCTCACGCCCAGCTGGCGTGCCTGCCGGCGCAAACGACGCGACAGATCGCCATCGACCATCCGGTGCGACTCGACAATGCCCGTGCCGTCCCCCTGCACGTCGAGCAGGCCGAATGGCGCGGTCGGTTCATCCACGTCGGCCAGCATTGCGCCGAAGTAGGCCTCGTGCTCGGCCTGGCTCACGCCGAGACGGGCCTGGGCGACGAAATTACGGAACGGCAGCGCCGGCGGCAGTTCGTCGGCGCGGCCTTGCAGCAGCGTGCGCACTTCCGCGACCAGCATGTCTAGCGTGCTGTGATCGATCGCCAGGTGGTGGGCCAGAATCTGCAATAGCCAGCGATCCCGCGCCTTATCTTGTGCGACAAACGCGCGCATCAGCGGCGCCTGGCGCACGTCCAGTCGGTAATGGCGCGGATGATAGCGCTCCGCCAGGTCCTTTGCGACGTCAGCCGCGTGGTCCAGGTTGACCTGCTCGGCCACCAGATGCGCCTCGCGCCAGACCACCTGCACCGCTTCGTTCAAGCCTTCCCAATGCATGGCCGTACGCAGGATGTCGTGGCGCGCCACGACCTTGTTCAAGGCCGCGACAAAGCCGTCAAGCCGCTCGCGGCTGTCGAACTGCATCAGGCTAGGCAGCAAGTAGGCGTCACCCTCCTCGCTCATCATGTGATGGAACAGGATACCTTCCTGCAGAGGCGCCAATGGATAGATATCCTGGATGTTGGCGGCGCCGCCCGGAACCGCCGCGACCACGCGTGCGATCTCCTGCTCGTCCAGCTTCACCAGCGTCACCATCTCCGGCGTGATCGCCGTGCTACCGGCCACGATGCCGTTGGCCGGCACCACGATGTCGTTGTTTTCACCACCCGACGCTCCGGCCAGTGCAGCGATGGTCGGCGTGGCGAACAAGGTCCGTACGTCGACATTCAGGCCGGCGCGGCGCATGCGCTCCACCAGCGTGATCGCCAGCAGCGAGTGGCCGCCCAGCGTGAAGAAGTTGTCGTGCACGCCCACTTTGTCCAGATGGAGCACGCCGGCCCAGATATCGGCCATGGCCTCTTCGGCCGCCGTGCGCGGCGCCACGTAGCCTTCTTCGCTGCGTGCCATATCCGGCGCTGGCAAGGCCTTGCGGTCCACTTTGCCGTTCGGCGTCAATGGCAGCTGGTCCAGCACCACGAAGTGGGCAGGCACCATGTATTCCGGCAGCGATGCCAGCAAGGCGGCGCGCAGTCCGGCGTCATCCGGCAATTGCTCGCCATCGTGCGCCACCAGGTAGGCCACCAGCCGCTGGTCGCCGGCCACGTCCTCGCGTGCCAGCACCAGCGCGTCGCGCACCGGCTCCAGGGCTGCAAGCGTGGATTCAATCTCACCAAGTTCGATACGGAAGCCGCGCAGCTTGACCTGGTGGTCGATACGGCCCAGGTACTCGATGCTGCTATCC
>NZ_LRON01000049.1:0-11918 GCF_001758795.1 Duganella sp. HH101
GGCCCGGTGCGGACGCCGCCGCTGCCGGCGCGGAGGTTGATGTCGGCGCCGCCGCCGCTGCGGCCATGGCCGGCGGCACGGGCCGGGCCAGCAGCGGATCGAACAGCGCGTGCAGCGCCGCGTTCTGGCCGCGGTAGGCTTGCAGCCGCGCCATGTCGGCCGGGTGCTGCGCCAGATGGGCGTCGACCGCGCCGCGCCGTGCGGGCGGCAGGCGGCCGTCGACCCAGGCTTGCAGTTCGGCTTCGGTAACGGGGGTATTCATTTGACCACCTTGAGCGGGGAGGGTACAGGCTGGCCCAGCATGATCAGGCGCAGCCGCTCCCTGGCGCGGGACAGGCGCGACATCACCGTGCCCAGCGGAATATCGAGGGCGGCCGCCACCTCCTCGTAACGCAGGTCTTCCAGCGCCACCAGCAGCAGTACTTCGCGCTGCTCGGCCGGCAGCTGTTGCAGCGCGCGGTCCAGGTCGCGCAGGGCCAGGCCGCTGGCGGTGGTGTCGGCGCCGGCCAGCGGCAGCGCATCGTCGAGCGGCTCGGTGGCCAGCGCGGGACGGCGCAGCTGGTCCACGTGCAGATTGTGCATGATGCCGAACAGCCAGGCGCGCATGTCGCTGCCGCGCCGCCAGCTCGATAGCCGGTCCCAGCCGCGTTCGATGGTGTCCTGCACCAGGTCGTCGGCATCGGCGCGGCCGCCCAGCAGCGCCCGCGCGTAGCGGCGCAGGCGCGGGATGCAGGCGACCAGGCGCTCGTGCGCGTCTTGCATGGGCGCGCTTAGTCCTTGACCACGTGCCAGATGTCCTTGAAGTTGTCGCCGTTGCGCTCGCCCGGCTTGCTGTCCTTCTTGAACAGGTAGAGCGGCTTGCCCTGGTAGGCCAGCTGCTTGGCGCCGTCGGCGCGAGTGATCACCGAGTACGGCGCGGCCACGCTGGCCGGCGGCGCGACGGCCGGCCAGGCCTCGATGCACGGGCCGTTGCAGGCGCTGGCGCCGCTGCCGGCGGTGTCCTTGTCGAAGGTGTAGACGGTCATGCCAGCGGCATTGACCAGGATGCCGTCTTTTTTCATGACGTCGTCGGCACGGGCGGCGCCGCCCAGCAGCAGGGCGGCGGTGAGGCAGGAGGCGAAGCGGATTGCAGTATTCATGGCGAGGGTCCTTTACGGTCAGTGGAACGGCGGCGCGAACCGGCGTTGTAATTGCGTATACGTAAGGTACGACCGGATTATTCCCGCGACCGTAAAATAAATTTCCGATCATTGAATCCCGGGAGGCACAACATGAAGAACAAACTCATCTTCGCCGCCGGCCTGGCCGTCGCGGCCATGTCGCCATGCTACGCCCAAAACCTCAGCAAGGGCGATCAGCACATACTGGAGCAGCTGGCGCAGGCCAATATGGCGGAGGTCGCGGCCGGCAAGATCGCGCTGGACAAGGCCACCAGGCCGG
Organism: Duganella sp. HH101; assembly: GCF_001758795.1. NCBI lineage: Bacteria > Pseudomonadati > Pseudomonadota > Betaproteobacteria > Burkholderiales > Oxalobacteraceae > Duganella > Duganella sp. HH101. Next base: position 1,441 of record NZ_LRON01000049.1, read on the forward strand.
AAGTGAAGAGTTTCGCCCAGCAGATGGTGGACGACCACACCAAGGGCTTGCAGGCGGTGCAGGATGTGGCGCGCAGCAAGAACGTCACGCTGCCGACCGAGCCGGACGCCAGGCACAGGAAAATGGCCGAGCGTCTGGGCGGCTTGAGCGGCGAAGCGTTCGACCAGGCTTACCTGAACAACGCCGGCGTGCACGACCACCGCGACGCCCACAAGCTGGTCGCGGAGGCGCGGAAAAAGGCCGGCGACGCCGACGTCAGGGCGCTGGCGGCCAAACTGCAGCCCACCGTGGACCAGCACTTGCAAACCGTGCAAGCAATGGTGGGCGGTAAAAACGCGCCGGCAAGGCAGTAAGGCAGCAGCGGGCGTATTCCTTTCAGGTAAAATAATTTCCAATGGGAACTAAAATCTCTTTGATTTCAGGGACTTAACAAGGGCTGCCAGGGCGGTCCGTAAACTGTGGAATAATGCTGAAACAGCGCATACATGCGCTAAGGCAATGGCGCCTGCCGCTTCGACCGGGAGCGGGTAGCACACGGTAAAAGGGAAGTTATTTGGTGAACATGTTTGCGCTCGATGAAGAGCTGGCGCGCTGGCAGGCGGAGTTGTCTGAAGCGCAAGGCTGGTCGCGCCTGCCGCTGCTGACGGCGCTTGCCTGGCATCTGCGCCAGCGCGAACCGCTGCGTGCGCAATCCCTGTCCGCCGACATCGCCGCGCTGCTGGACCAGCTGCCGCCATCCGAGGCGGCCGTGCAGCGCGCCCGCCTGCTGCTGATCGCCGCCGAGGCACAATGGCTCAGCGGCGAGCTCGATCATGCCGAATATCAGGCCGGCCTGGCCTTGCAACAGCTGGAGCTGGCGGACGATCTGCCGGCCGAGGCCAGCCTGGTGCACGCCGACGCCTGCTGGGTGCTGGCCTGGATCGCCAACGACCGCGGCGCCAGCAGCACCGGCGACCACTGGCTGGCGCAGGCCGCGCTGGCCGCCCGCGCCGGCGGCGACCCGGTGCGCGTCGACGTGATCGACGCCGCCTCCGGCATCTGCCACACTTTCAGCGACTGGAAAGCCGCGCAGCAGCGCTGGAGCAGCCGCTTCAGCGCCGATTTGAGCGGCGTGGCGCCGATCGCGGCCGGCTGGATCAGCGACTTCTTCGGCACCTGCGCCTTCCAGCGCAGCGACTACGGCCGCGCCATCGGCCACCTGATGCTCAGCTACGAAACCGCGCTGGCCACCGGGCAGATACGCCGCGCCATCATCGTCGCCACGAATATCGGCAACGGCTTCACCAGCCTGAACGCGCACGAAGCGGCGCTGGACTGGATGCAGCGCGGCCTCGACCTCGCGCGCCCGACCGGCTGGCCGCTGAGCATCGGCATGTGCCTGATGCAGACGGCGGAAACCCTGCGCCAGCTGGGCCAGCGCGAAGCGGCGCAAACGCTGCTGCGCGAAGCGTTGAACACGCTGGCGCCGTTGTCCGGATCGCGCGCCTACGCGGTGGCGCTGGAATACCAGGGCGACCTGGCGCTGGACCTGGGCAACCACGCGGCGGCGCTGGACAGCTTCACCCGCCTGGCCTCGCGCGGCGACGCGCTGGGCCAGACCGATTTCCAGAGCAGCGCGCGGCGCGGCCAGGCGCACGCGCTGTCGCACCTGGCGCGGCCCGAGGATGCGCTGGCCGCCGCGCAGAGCGCGCTGGCCCTGGCGCGCGAACATGCCGACGCCTCCAGCTGCATCGCCGCGCTCAATGTGCTGGCCGATATCCACACCCGCCACCAGCTGCCGCCGCCGGCCGAGATGCAGGCCGCCAATCCGGTGCTGCATTACTTGCAGCTGGCGCTGGAGACCGCCGCCACCATCGAAGGCTACACCGTGCCCGGCGCACTGCTCGACGCCACCGCGCGCGAGTACGCGGCCATCGGCGACCACGAACGCGCCTATGCGATCGCGCTGCAGGCCAGCGCCGCGCGCGACCAGACGCACAGCCAGCAAGCCACCAACCGCGCCATCGCGATGCAGGTGCAGTACCAGACCGAGCGCGCACAGACCGAGGGCGAGCATCACCGCCAGCTGGCGGCGGCCGAGGCGCAGCGCGCCGAAGTGCTGCAACAGACCAGCGCCACGCTGGAGCACCTGAGCGCCATCGGCCAGGAGATCACCGCCCACCTGGATGCGGCGGCGGTGTTCCGCGCGCTGGATCGCCACGTGCATGGCCTGCTCGACGCCACGCACTTTTCGGTGTTCCTGCTGGAGCCGGGCGAGGAATGGCTGGCCTGCGCCTTCGGCGTGGAAGCGGGCAAGCCGCTGCCGGCGGTGCGCGTGCCGCTGTCGGACCCGAACGCCAATTCGGCGCGCTGCATGCGCGAGCGGCGCGAGATCATGATCGAACTGGGCGAGGCCGATGTCACGCCCAACCTGATCCCCGGCACCTTGCCGACTTTGAGCCTGCTGTTTGCGCCGCTGCGCGTGGGCGAGCGTGTGCTGGGCGTGATGACGGTGCAGTCGCTGCTGGCGCGCGCGTATGGCGAGCGCGAACGGCTGATCTTCCGCACGCTGTGCGCCTACGGCGCGATCGCGCTCGACAACGCCAGCGCCTACCGCCAGGTGGCGGCGACGCTGAAGACGCTGAGCGCGACGCAAGAGCAGCTGCTGGAAAAAAACCTGGAACTGGAACGCGCCTACAAGGCACTGGAGGAAGTCAGCCTGACCGACCAGTTGACCGGCCTGCGCAACCGCCGCTTCTTCCTGCAGAACGTCGACGCCGATGTCGCCATGAGCCTGCGCGGCTACGACACCGGCCAGCACCGCCAGCTGACCGAGTGCGACCTGCTGGCGCCCAACGACCTGGTGTTCTTCATGGTCGACCTGGACCACTTCAAGGAAGTCAACGACCGCTACGGCCACGCGGCCGGCGATTCGATCCTGGTGCAGATGCAGGAGCGCCTGCGCGAGGTGTTCCGCGAATCGGATTATGTGATCCGCTGGGGCGGCGAGGAGTTCCTGGTGCTGGCGCGCGCCACGCATCGCGACGAGGCGCGGGTGGTGGCCGAGCGCATGCGCCGCGCCGTGGCCGACCGCGATTTCGAATTGCCGGACGGCGTGCGCTTGGCTAAGACCTGCTCGATCGGCTTTGCCTGCTTCCCCTTCCTGCCGGAGCAACCGCGTTTGCTGTCATGGTCGCAGGTGGTGGAGCTGGCGGACCAGGGGCTGTACATCGCCAAGCGCTCCGGCCGCAACGCGTGGGCGGCCGTGTACAGCACGGCGGCCACGCAGCCGGAGGGCATCTTCCCGCGCCTGATGCAGCAGCTGGATCAGGCTGTGGCGGATGGCGAAGTGCGCCTGGTCAGCAACCTGACCGGGCCGCTGGTGCTGGGCGGCGAACGCCGCCGCGTCGGCCTGTCCAGCGATCTGGAAACCTGAGGCCTCCGGGGGAGTATGTACATGGGGTAGGGCATCCCGCTCCTTGTGGAAAACCTGAGCGCAGAAAATTCCGCTACAGGCTTGAAGACGTCGCCTACTAGTTCAGCAATTACGGAGCTTCAACCACCACGTCGCAATTGAGCGTATTGGCGATGTAGCACTTGTCGTGCGCTTCGTGGTGGATGGCTTGCAGTTCCTCGACGCCCGGCGGCGCGGTGCCGGCGAAAGCGATCACCGGCCGCAGCGCGATGCGCGTCATCGCCATTTTCCCCGCAGCGTTCTTGCCCAATTCGCCGACAGCGTGATCGCGATAGCTGTCGACCGTGTGGCCGCGTTTGGCGGCGATCGACAGGAAGAACAGCATATGGCAGCTGGATGCCGCAGCCACCAGCGCTTCCTCAGGATCGACGGCGGCGGCGTCCGACATCGGCAGCGGCACCGACAGCGGCGACGAGGATGCCGGCACCGTTGCGCCGCCGTCGAAACTCCATGCGTGGCCGCGGCTGTAGCGCTGTCCCAAAAAATCCTGCCCGTTGCGCGTCCATTCAATCTTTGCTTCGAATTGCATGCGATGCTCCGTCGATGAGAGGGGCCTATATGATACCCCGCTGCTTGCTATACTACCGGCTTCTCCCTCATCCCTCCGAGCCATGACCAAGACGCGCTGCAGCTGGGCCAATCCCGCCAATCCTCTCTACCTTGAATATCACGACAAGGAATGGGGCGTGCCTTGCCACGACGAGCGCCGTCTGTTCGAGATGCTGAACCTGGAAGGCGCGCAGGCAGGCCTGAGCTGGGAGACGATACTCAACAAGCGCGAGAACTACCGCGCCGCCTTCGATCAATGGGATGCGGAGAAGATCGCGGCCTACGATGCGGACAAGGTGGCGTCGCTGCTCGCCAACGCCGGCATCGTGCGCAATCGCCTGAAGGTGGCGGCGGCGATCACCAACGCGCAGGCCTACCTGCGCCTGCGCGCCAGCGGCAGCACGCTGGATCAATGGCTGTGGGCTTACGTCGGCGGCAAGCCGCTGGTCGCCGGCAAGGGACCGCGTCCGGCCAAGACGGAGCTGTCGGACCGCATCTCCAAGGATCTGGCAAAGCTGGGGTTCAAGTTTGTCGGCTCGACCATCATTTACGCCTACATGCAGGGCATCGGCATGGTCGACGACCACGCGCCGGACTGCTTCTGCCGGGCGCGCAAGTGATGACGCGGCAGGTGGTGCTCGATACAGACTACGGCCACGGCGAGCGGTTCATGGATGCGTGGCGCGCGCTGCCGCCGCAAGGCGTTCTGCATTACCTTGCGGTGACGCCGCAGGTGCCGCCGGCCGGCACGGTCGCCGATGCCCAGCTGCGCGCCTTGTGGCCGTTGAATGTGCCGGGTTTCCACCGCATCCTGCTCGACGACGGCCGCGTCACGCTGGACCTGCTGGTCGGCGCGCTGGATGCGGTGCTGCCGCAGATCGTCGCACGGGTCGATGCATTCCATGTCGCGGCTTCGTCCCCGGCGTCGTTGGCGCGTGGCCTTGCCAAGCTGGCGGTGCTGGGCGCGACGTTGCATGTGCATGCGCCGGATGATGCGGCGGACGAAGCGCCGGACGAAGCGCTGGTGTGGGCGCTGACCGCGGCAGGTTTCGCCTGCAAGGCCGTCGAAGGCACGCATGACGTCAGCGCGGTCTACCAAAGCCGCAAGCCGCAACCGGAAGCGCCGCCCGCGCCTGTACGTCGCGCAATCGTGATCGGCGCCGGCTTGGCCGGTTCCTCGGCCAGCCATCGCCTGTGCGCCAACGGCTGGCAGGTGACGCTGATCGAACGCCACGCCTCGCCGGCGCAGGAAGCGTCCGGCAATCTGGCCGGCATCTTCATGCCGCTGCTGTCCAAGGACGACAACATCCCCACGCGCCTGAGCCGCGCCGCCTACACCTTCGCTCTAAGAGAGTGGCGACGGCTTGGCGGCGTTGGGCAGGCGTTCGACGGCGCCAGCTGCGGCGTGCTGCAACTGGCGCGTGACGCCGACCATGCGAAGGTGCAGCAGGACGTGGTGACGGCCTGGGATTATCCGCAGCAGTACGTGCGCTGGCTGGAAGCCGATGCCGCCAGCGAACTGCTGGGCGGCCCCACGCCGCACGGCGGCTGGTTGTTCGAGCAGGGCGGGTGGGCGCGTCCCGCGTCGCTGTGCGAGGCCATGCTCGATGCATGCGGCCAGCGTTTGCAGCGCGTGTTCGCCGCCGAGGCGCTGGACCTGCAACGCGTGGACGGCGAATGGCAGGTGCGCGGCGCCGATGGCGCACTGATCGCGCAGGCGCCGACGGTGGTGCTGGCAAACGGCACCGGCGCCGTCAACATCGCGCAGGCGGCCGAGCTGCCGCTGTCCCGGCTGCGCGGCCAGGTTACACATTTGTCCGTGCCGGAGCACGCCCACGCCCACGCAGGCGCGGACGGCGCGGGCGGCGTCCACGCGCCATCGCCACCAGCGCCGCCGCTGCTGCCGCTGGTGGTCTGCCGCGAAGCCTACGTCACGCCGCCATCCAAGGGCATCGTCTGCGCGGGCGCCACCTACGACAACGACGACGATCCGCAACTGCGCGCCGACAGCCAGCTGGAAAACCTGACCCGCCTCGCCGAGATCGTGCCGGGCGACGACGTCGCCGCGCTGGCCGCCACCGCGCCGCTGGCGGGCCGCGTCGGCTTCCGCTGCGCCGCTCCCGACCGCCTGCCGCTGGCGGGCGCGCTGCCCGACTACCCGTCCGCCGGCCGCCTCGAACGCCTGCGCGACGTGCCGCGCCATCCCGGCCTGCATGGCCTGCTGGGCTACGCCTCGCGAGGCCTGATCTGGGCGCCGCTGATGGCCGAGTTGCTGGTCTCCCAGCTGGAAAACACCCCGCCGCCGCTGGAGGCGATGCTGGTCGACGCGCTCGATCCCGGCCGCTTCCTGCTCAAACAGCGCCGCCGCAGCCAATAAGCCGCCCCGCCGCCGCACGCCCGCCGTTGCGTCCGCGCAAACGCGGTGCGGCCGGCCGCCAGTCTGGCGTTGGCGCTGCCATATTCAACAGGATATAATGCGCCACTAACAACAATCACTATCGCGCCAGGCGCCGTCCATGGAGAACCGAACGATGGATGAAGAAGATGCGCAGCACCACCAGGGTTCGCCGGAGCTGTTCATGTTCCTGGCGTCGACCGTGCATGACATGAAGAATTCGATCGGCGTCCTCAATGGCACGCTGGAGAATCTGCTGGCCGCGGCGCCGGCCTCGCCGGAGCAGCCCAAACATGCCGACTACGCCCCGCTGGCGCAAATGCTGTACCAGACCAAACGCCTCAACGACAACCTGATCCAGCTGCTCGCCCTGTACAAGGACGTCGGCAAGCCGGGCTACCCCTTCGACCCTGCCGCCTGCCGCGTCAGCGAATTGGTCGAGCAGGTGGCGGGGCAGGCGCGCACGCTGCTGCACTCGCGCGGCATCGCGCTCGATCTCGATTTCCCGCAGGAGGCCATCTGGACGCTGGATGAAGACCTGATCATCGGTGTGCTGGTCCACGCCATCAACAACGCCATCCGCTACACGCGCGACCGACTGCGGCTGGCGATACGCGTCGATGGCGATTATCTCGAACTGCGCGTCGAAGACAATGGCGACGGCTTCCCTCCGGCCATGCTGGAAGCGGGCGCCAGCGCCATGGACGGCCGGCGCAGCGGCGTCAACTTCCTCAACAACAGCAGCGGCCTCGGTCTCTACTTCTCCAGCGAAGTGGCGAAGATGCACAAGCACCGCCAGCGCGGCGGCAGCATCGCGCTGGAAAACGGCGGCGTGTTGGGCGGCGGCTGTTTCATCCTGCGCCTGCCATGAGCGGCGTCGAAGCAATCGCCTCCGCGGCGGACGGCGCCGTCGACTGGGCCGAGAAGCACTACCTGCTGGTCGATGACTTCATCGGCATCCGCCAGCTGCTGCGCGAATCGCTGCGCAATCTCGGCGCCAAGCATATCGACCAGGCTTCCAGCGGCGGCGAGGCCATGATGCTGCTGTCGAAGACCCGCTACGACGTGGTGCTGTGCGATTACAACCTCGGCGACGGCAAGAACGGCCAGCAGGTGCTGGAGGAGGCGCGCATCCGCAACCTGGTACTGCCGAGCAGCGTGTGGCTGATGGTCTCCGCCGAAAAAAGCGTGGAGTCGGTGATGGGCGCGGCCGAGCATCAGCCGGACGCCTACATCATCAAGCCGATCACCGAAGGCGTGCTGCTGACGCGCCTGAACCGCGTGTGGAACAAGAAGCAGATCTTCCGCGAAATCGACCAGGCCTTCGCCGACAAGGATTACCTGCGCGCGGCCCGCCTGTGCGACGAGCAGATCGCCCACAACCCGCTGCACGAGGTCGACCTGCAGCGCATGAAGGCCACGCTGATGCTCAAGAGCGGCGAGCCGGAACTGGCGCGCAAGGTGTACGAGCATGTGCTGGAGGAGCGCGACTACAACTGGGCGCGCTGCGGCCTGGCCAAGATCCTGATGAACAACGGCGAACTCGATGCGGCGCTGACGATGTTCCAGGCGGTGATCGCCGACAACCGCTTCTACATCGACGCCTTCGACCAGCTGGCCAAGACCTTCCAGTTGCAGGGCAAGACCGAGGAAGCCTTCGGCGTGCTGGAGAAGGCCGCCAAGCTGTCGCCCAATTCGGTGCCGCGCCAACGCTCGCTGGGCCAGACCGCGCTCAAGCTGGGCAACATCCCGGTGGCGGAGAAGGCCTTCCGCAAATGCATAGAGATCGGCGAGTACTCGGTGATGAAGACGGTCGACGCCTTCTTCGGCCTGGCGCGCGTGTGCGCGCAAAAGAACGACACCAAGGAAGCCATACGCCTGTTGAACGCGGCGGTGCACCAGTTCGGCGGCGACCAGGTCGAGCTGCGCGCCAAGATCACCGAGGGCCTGGTCTATCACGAGACCGGCGACTACCGGCGCGCGCGCAAGTCCGGCGACGAGCTGGAGGCGATGCTGGCCGACGAAACCAAACAGCGGCCGGACACCGAGACTTGTCTCGACATGGCGACGCTGCTGTTCGCGGTCGGCGTCAAGGAGGCGCCGGTGGGCCTGCTGTGCTACGTCACCCGCAACAACCACGACAACGCGCCGCTGCTGGACGACGTGCAGAAGATCTTCGACAAGGCGCGCATGACCGACGAAGGCATGGAGCTGATCAAGGCTTCGCGCAAGGAAGCGGCGGACATGATGAACAAGGGCGTGCTGCTGTGGAAGACCGGTAAGCTGATCGAGGCGGTCGAGTGGATGCGGGTGGCGCGCAAGGCGCTGCCGCACAATATGCGCATCCTGTTCAATTCAGCGCAGATCCTGATCTCGCAATTGCAGCAGACCGGCTATGTGCGCGAACTGGCGGACGAGGCGATCGCGGTGCTGATGCATGTCGACGCCATCGCGCCGGGACAGCAGCGCTTCGCCCAGCTGATGGAACAGCTGGCGTTGCTGGCGCCGATGTCGGGCGTGGTGGCCGCTGCCGCCGCCACCGAGTACGAGGCGGCCAACGGCGCCGTCCCCGATCCGCGCGAGTGACGGATCAGCGCAACAGCGGGGCCGGCGACGGCCTTGTTTCGGGGACGGCAAATGATTACACTGAATTTCGGCGCGGCCCCGGCTGCGCCTTGATTCGCTGTCAATATTGAGGGCAAATAAAGGGCACTAAAATATGCGCGATATCGCAAAAGAAGTTTATACAAAAATGAAAGTCGGCAGCGTGGCGTGGATACGTCCGGTCGCTGCCAAGGGCGACACCCTGGATAGTTTTCAGTCCGCGCACGACAGCGCCAGGCAGCTCGAAGAAGAGGGTTTGATCGATATCGAGAAAGTGCAGCGTCAGGCCGACGGCCTGATTGACGCCATCCGCATCCAGCGGCTGGCGTAGCAATCGTAGTCGCCGGCGACGGCTAGTTGACGGCCGGCTTGGCCTTGGCCGGAGCGGCGCGTTTTTTGGCTGGCGCTTTCTTCGGCGCCGCGGCCGGCGTGGCCGCCGGTGCCGGTTTGGCCTTGGCGGCCGGCGGCGTGGCGGCTGTCGCGAACTTGGCCGCCGTATCGCTGGCGCGCGCGGCGGCGCTGGCCATCATCGATTCGGACGCCATCGCCGTCGACACGGCCTGCTTGAACTGATCCTGCAGCATATTCCACCAGACCGCCGGATTGGCCATTTGCGCGGCTGCCGTATCGGCGGCCGGCTTGGCCGACGCCGTCGCATCCGGCTTGGCTGCAGCCGCTTCGGCCGGTGCGGCGGCCGGCGCAGGTGCCGGCGCCGCGGCCTTGTCCTTGTCCTTGTCTTTGTCCTTATCCGCTTCGCGGGCGTGGTGGAAGAAGGCCGACGCGTACGGATTGGCGTCGAAGATGGATTTGTGGTCGCTGCTGTGCGGCTGGTTGACCGCGGCCGCCAGGCTGGCGCCGACCGACTTGAGCGTGGCGATGGTCCCGCGCTGCACTTCCAGCGCCTGGATGCTACCGCGCAGCATGCTCATGTTGAGGTTCAGCCAGGTCTCGACGGCTTTCAGGTCGCTGATCTTCTTGTCCAGCTCTTCCACCGACAGCGTGGGCGCCGTCAGCCCGGGCACGCTCATGCTGCCCCACAGGTTTTTGACGAAATCCAGCGTATCCGTCATCACTGCTGCACCTGGTATGTTTGGCATTTGCGTGTGGGCCATGGAAGTCTCCTATAGGAATATCGACCAGCGTAGCAGATAAAGGCGCGTGCTTCAAAAGATTTTGACAACATTGCGACGCCGGCGCGGACTCTGGCCGAACACGTTAAACTAGCGCCATGAGCTTAAGCACCCATCTATTCCAACGCCGCCGCCTGCTGCTATTGTGCGCGGCCACGCTGGCGCTGCATTACCTGGCGATCGATTGGGTGGGCGGCCGGCTCGCGGCGCAGACGCACCGGCCGTCGCCGCTGCCGCCGTCGTTGATGACTGCCCAGCTGCGGCTGGCGCTGCCCAAGCATGTGGACACGCCGCCTGCGGCCGAGGTACAGCCTTTGCCGGCAGCGGCCAAGCCGGCGCCCAAGCC
>NZ_LRON01000050.1:0-11237 GCF_001758795.1 Duganella sp. HH101
CCGGCGCGGCCGGCTTCGTTGGCGTCCTGCACGCCGTTGCGGTTGCCGTCGACCCAGACGGTGTCGCCCAGTTCTGCCAGCTTGACCAGGCCGGCCAGACCAACAACAGCATCGACGCCGGCCTGGTCAAGCTGGCAGAACTGGGCGACACCGTCTGGGTCGACGGCAACCGCAACGGCGTGCAGGACGCCAACGAAGCCGGCCGCGCCGGCGTCAAGGTCACGCTGCTGGACGCCACCGGCGCCGCAGTGGCGACCGCGACCACCGACAACGGCGGCCACTACCTGTTCAACAACCTCAAGCCGGGCACTTACAGCGTCCAGTTCGACAAGACCACCATCGGCGACGGCTACGAGTTCACCACCGCCCACGCCGGCGGCAACGGCGCGGCCGATTCCGACGCCGGCGCCAACGGTGTGACGCAGCAAGTCACGCTGGGTTCGGGCGCCGTCAACCACGACCTCGACGCAGGCATCGTGGTGACGCAAGCCACCGTGGGCGACCGCGTGTGGGAAGACAAGAACGGCAATGGCGTGCAGGATGCGGGCGAAGCGGGCATCGTCGGCGTCAAGGTCGATCTGAAAGACGAGCAGGGCAACGTCGTCAAGACCACCACCACCGGCACCGACGGCAAGTACAGCTTCACCGTCGATCCGGGCAAGTACTCGATCTCGGTGACGGCGCCTGCGGGCTACACGGCCACCGGCCAGCACGCCGGCGACGCCGCCGCCGACAGCGACACCGGTGCCAACGGCCAGAGCGACCAGTTCACGCTGACCGCCGGCCAGGCCAACAACGACATCGACGCCGGCTTCTACAAGGGCGCGACGCTGGGCGACCGCGTCTGGCTGGATGCCAACAAGAACGGCGTGCAGGACGCGGGCGAAGCCGGCGTGGCCGGCGTCAAGGTCATCCTGCTGGACGCCAGCGGCAATCCGGCCGGCGCCACCGCGACCACCGATGCCAGCGGCAACTACAGCTTCACCAACCTCAAGCCGGGCACCTACAGCGTGCAGTTCGACACCGCCTCGCTGCCGGCCAATTACGTGCTGACCAACGCCGGCCAGGGCGGCAACGGCGCNCCCGATTCGGACGCCCACGTCAACACCGGCAAAACCGGCCAGGTCACGCTCAATTCGGGCGACCACGGCCAGGACCTGGACGCCGGCATCGTCGTGGTGCAAGCCACGCTGGGCGACCGCGTGTGGGAAGACAAGAACGGCAACGGCGTGCAGGACGCGGGCGAGCAGGGCGTGGACGGCGTGGTCGTCTCGCTCAAGGCGGCCGACGGCCACGTGGTCAGCACCGTCACCACCCATGACGGCGGCCAGTACGGCTTCACCGTCGACCCAGGCACCTACAGCGTATCGGTGGCGACGCCTGCGGGCTTCGTCTTCACCGGCGCGGGCAAGGGCGGCAATGGCGCGCTGGACAGCGATGTCGGCGCCGATGGCAACAGTGCCAGCGTCACGCTGGTCTCCGGCCAGAACAACGCGGACCTCGACGCCGGCGTGTACCGCCCGGCTTCGCTGAGCGAAATCGTGTGGATCGACGCCAACCGCGACGGCCGCCTGAACAACGGCGAAGTCGGCGCAGCTGGCGTCAAGGTCATCCTGCTCGACGCCAGCGGCAATCCGGTGGCCGGCGCTTCCGCCGTCACCGACGCCAACGGCCACTACCAGTTCAACGGCCTGGCGCCCGGCGTCTACAGCGTGCAGTTCGACAAGAGCACGCTGCCGGCCGGCTACAACTTCACCTCGGCTGCCCAGGGCGGCCCTGGCGGCGCGGGTTCGGACGCCGACACCGGCACCGGCAAGACCGCACAGGTCACGCTGGCCTCGGGCGACAACCTGACCTTGCGCGCCGGCCTGACCGTGCAGCAAGCCACGCTGGGCGACCGCGTGTGGGAAGACAAGAACGGCAACGGCGTGCAGGATAGCGGCGAAACCGGCATCGACGGCGTCAAGGTCGACCTGAAGGACAGCCTGGGCAACGTCGTCAACAGCACCGTCACCCACGACGGCGGCCAGTACAGCTTCACCGTCGATCCCGGCACCTACTCGATCGCCGTCACGGCCCCTGCCGGCTACGGTATCACCGCGCAAAACCAGGGCGGCAACGCGGCAGCCGACAGCGACATCAACGCCGTAGGCAAGAGCGGCAACGTCACGCTGACGGCCGGCCAGGTCAACAACACCGTGGACGCGGGCCTGTTCAAGTTCGCCGAACTGGGCGACACCGTCTGGAACGACGCCAACCGCAACGGCGTGCAGGATGCCAATGAAACCGGCCGCGCCGGCGTCAAGGTCACGCTGCTCGACGCCACCGGCGCCGCCGTGGCCACCGCCACCACCGACGTCGGCGGCCACTACCTGTTCAACAACCTGAAACCGGGCACTTACAGCGTCCAGTTCGACAAGGCCACGCTGGGCACCGGCTACGTGTTCACCAGCGCCCACAACGGCAGCAACGGCGCCGTCGATTCCGACGCCGACCTCGCCACCGGCAAGACCCAGCAGGTCACGCTGACCTCGGGCGCGTCCAACCATGATCTGGATGCGGGCGTCTCCGCGCTGCAAGCCACCATCGGCGACCGCGTGTGGGAAGACAAGAACGGCAACGGCGTGCAGGATGCGGGCGAAGCCGGCATCGTCGGCGTCAAGGTCGATCTGAAGGACGAGCAGGGCAACATCGTCAAGACCACCACCACCGGCGCCGACGGCAAGTACAGCTTCACCGTCGATGCAGGCAAGTACGCGATCTCGGTCACGGCGCCGACCGGCATGACGGCCACCGGCCTGCACACCGGCAGCAACGGCGCGATCGACAGCGATGTCAACGCCGCCGGCCAGGGCGACCTGATCACCGTGGCGCCAGGCCAGGCCAACAACGATGTGGACGCCGGCTTCTACAAGGGCGCGACGCTGGGCGACAAGGTCTGGTACGACACTAACAAGAACGGCCTGCAAGACACCGGCGAAACCGGCGTGGCCGGCGTCAAGGTGATCCTGCTGGACCAGGCGGGCAACCCGACCGGCACCACCGCGACCACCGACGCCAACGGCAGCTACAGCTTCACCAACCTGAAGCCGGGCACCTACAGCGTGCAGTTCGACAAGGCCTCGCTGCCGGCCAACTACCTGTTCACCGCGGCCGACCAGGGCAGCAACGACGCCAAGGATTCCGACGCCAACGCCACCACCGGCAAGACCGGCCAGGTCACGCTGACCTCGGGCGCCGTCAACAGCGACCTGGACGCCGGCCTGGTGGCCGTTCCAGCCAAGCTGGGCGACACCGTGTGGGAGGACAAGAACGGCAACGGCGTGCAGGACAGCGGCGAAGCCGGCATCTGCGGCGTCACCGTGCAGCTGAAGGACGCCACCGGCAAGATCGTGGCGACCACCACCACCGACACCGCCGGCCACTACAGCTTCACCGCCGATCCGGGCAGCTACACCGTGTCCGTCACCGCGCCGTCCGGCTACGCCTTCACCGGCAAGGACGCGGGCAGCGATGACGCCAAGGACAGCGACTTCGGCGGCAATGGCGTCAGCAATGTCGTCAAGCTGGCCGCAGGCGAAGTCAACAACACCGTCGACGCCGGCCTGTACAAGACCGCCTCGATCGGCGACCGCGTCTGGCTGGACACCAACAAGAACGGCATCCAGGACAGCGGCGAATGCGGCGTGGCCGACGTCAAGGTGATCCTGGTCGACGCCGACGGCAAACAGGTGGGCAACGCCGTCACCACCGATTGCGACGGCAACTACATGTTCACCGGCCTCAAGCCAGGCAGCTACACCGTGCAGTTCGACAAGGCCTCGCTGCCGGAGGGTATGGTCTTCACCAAGGCCAACCAGGGCAGCAACGACGGCGTCGATTCGGACGTGGACGCCAACGGCCTGTCGCATGTCGTCACCCTGGCTTCGGGCCAGGTCGACAAGAGCGTCGACGCCGGCCTGCTGGCCGCCGCCACCATCGGCGACAAGGTCTGGATCGACAAGAACGGCAACGGCCTGCAGGACGACGGCAGCGACAGCGGCAAGTCCGGCGTCACCGTCAACCTGCGCGACGCCGACGGCAACATCGTCAAGACCACCACCACCGACAGCAACGGCAACTACAAGTTCTCCGTGGCGGCCGGCACCTACTCGGTGGACATCAAGGCGCCGACCGGCTACCTGATCACCGCCAAGGACGTGGGCAGCGACGGCAACGTCGACAGCGATGCGGACGCCAGCGGCAACCTGGGTTCGATCACGGTCGTCTCCGGCCAGAACGCCACCAATATGGACGCCGGCCTGTATCAGAAAGGCTCCATCGGCGACAAGGTCTGGTACGACACCAACGGCGACGGCATCCAGCAATCGACCGAAGCCGGCGCGCGCAATGTCGTGGTCTCGCTGCTGAATGAAAAAGGCGTGGTCATCGCGACCGACACCACCGATGCCGGCGGCCTGTACTCGTTCACCGACGTCGGCCCGGGCAAGTACTCGGTCAAGTTCGACGCGCCGGAAGGCTATGTCTTCACCAAGCAGGACCAGGGCAGCAACGACGCCGCCGATTCCGACGTCGGCAGCAACGGCGCCACCGCGCAGTTCTCGCTGAACTCGGGCGTGAAGGACGCCACCCGCGACGCCGGCCTGGTCAAGGCCTCGAGCATCGGCGACACCGTCTGGGAAGACGCCAACTACAACGGCGTCAAGGACAGCGGCGAGAAGGGTGTCGATGGCGTCACCGTCAAGCTGTACGACGCCGCCGGCGCGCTCAAGGCCACCACCGTCACCCACGACGGCGGCCAGTACCTGTTCAATGGCTTGCAGGCCGGTTCGTACAAGGTGGAAGTGACCAACAACAGCGGCTGGTACTTCACCAAGACCGGCATGGGCACCGACGCCAACGATTCGGACATCACCAATGTCAGCGGCAACACCGGCCGCACCGATGCGATCACGCTGGCGACGGGCCAGAACATCACCACCGAGGACGCCGGCATCTACCGCAAGGCCAGCATCGGCGACAAGGTGTGGCGCGACGCTAACCACAACGGTATCCAGGACAGCGGCGAAGAAGGCATCGGCGGCATCAGCGTCGGCCTGTTCGACGCCGCCACCAACAAGCAGATCGGCACCACGATCAAGACCGATGCGAACGGCAACTACAAGTTCGCCGACCTGACGCCTGGCGACTACTACCTGGTGTTCGACAAGACCAACGTCAGCGTGTACTTCTCGTCCGACCGTACGACCTACAACATGAGCAACTGGAAGTGGGGCGTGAAGAACACCGGCAGCAACGATGCCATCGATTCGGACGTGGTGGGCGACGCCAAGGCGCTGACCAACGTGACCCATACCGATACCATCACGCTGGCTTCGGGCAAGAACGACATGAGCTGGGACGCCACCATCACCCCGATCGCGATCGACCTGAACGGCGACGGCATCCACACCATCGCCCGTTCGGCGATGACGGGCAGCTTCGATTTGCTGGGCACCGGCAAGGCGATCCAGTCCGGCTGGCTGTCCGGCAGCGACGGCTTCCTGGCCATCGACAGCAACGGCAACGGCAAGATCGACAGCATCAATGAGCTGTTCGGCGGCGCCAGCAAGGGTTCAGGCTTCGCCAAGCTGGAGACCTATGACAGCAACCACGACGGCGTGGTCGATGCCAAGGATGCGCAGTTCTCCAGCCTGCTGATCTGGCAGGACAAAAACAGCGACGGCAAGACCGGCGCCGGCGAGTTGCTGTCGTTGAAGGACGCCGGTGTGGTCAGCCTGAAGGTGGCTTACACCGAACTGCCGTTCGTCGACGCCAACAACAACCTGCACCTGGAGCGCAGCAGCGTCGTTCTGAGCAATGGCAAATCGGCCGACATGACCGACGTCTACTTCGACGTCGCCAGGGAAGACGCGGCGGCAGCCGGCGTGGCCGCACCGACCATCGCCGACCTGATCGGCGCAGAGCCGGCGGCAACCCTGGTGGGCCAGTGCCCTGTATCGCACGTATAAGATTTTTAGAACAATTTTTAAAACAACTTTTAAAAAAGAGAATTCATCATGACCATCAAATTCAACACCGCAATCAAAGCCGCCGCCGTTGCCGCCGCCCTGGCATTCTCCAGCGCCGGCCATGCCGCCATCAACGTGTCGGAAATGTCGCATGACGACGCATTCGAATACGCCAACTTCGACGCGTCCTTCTTCGGCGAACCATTTGGCACCACCATCACGCCATGGAAACTGAGCGGCGACGTCAACACCCTGGCGTTCTGCATCGATCCGACCACGCCGGCCGATTTCCAGGCCAACTACGGTGGCAATCCAGTTGCTCCTGGCAGCGACATCGCCGCGCTGTACGAAACGTCGTACAGCAAGGTGCTGAGCAACGGCGTCTACAATGCCAAGCAGGCAGCCGCCTTCCAGCTGGCCTTGTGGGAGCTGCTGGACAATAAAGACTTCGGCACCGGCGCGCTGATCCTGCCAGCCACTGGCGGCCTGGCAGCCGACAACGACCTGGTCGCCGGCTACGCCTACACCATGCTGGGCGACGCGTTGAGCTACCACGGCATCGGCGGCAGCTATGTCTACACCGAATACACCGCAGCCGGTTCGCAAGCGCTGCTGGGCGTGTCGGCCGTTCCCGAAGCCGACACCTGGGCCATGATGGCTGTCGGCCTGGGCCTGGTTGGCCTGATCGGTCGCCGCAAATCGGAAAAAAGCGAAAAATTCGCTTAACTCACGCTTGAATTAGTCCGTTTCGGATGGCGCGGTGGAACCGCGCCCCTCCAGCACGATATTCCTGGATTTGCAAAAAAGAAGCCGCCCTCATTGTTCGTTTGCTTGCCGAATTGACCCGCTCAGTTTGACCCGCCCGCCACACCCTCGCAAACGCTGCAACCCTGTCGTACGTCCCTTCAAAACCCAGCTGCTTTAGGTCTTCGTGGATCTGCTTTAACGTGCGTCGTTGCTTGCGAGACTTTGCTGCTTCGTCCTTTAGCATCCCCGATAGTTGGAACGCATACTTGTCGATCGCACTCGGCGTTCGCCGATCTGCATAGGAAGGCTCAGTCATCTCCGAGCGCAGGTAGCGTCGGACGGTGTTGCGAGAGATGCCCAATCGCCTGGCGATTTCTCTCAAGGGGATCTGGTCACGAATGTGCCAGCGTCTAATAATTCCAAGTAGTGCCACGTCGATCACTCCAATCCCCTACTCATCATCATAAGTAGGATTGTGGTCTAAACGTGGGTCAGATTCTGATGCAAATTACGGGGTAAGATGGGTCAGTTTTCGGTGCAAATCAACACGCAATCGACATTTGTGGCATAGCGTTTGACGGGATAAAACCGGCAGCTGCCATTTGATCGCGTTGAGCATCTGCTTCCGATGTCAATGTCATCGCCGGGTAGCTTGCTCCATATACATCAAATCTGAATTTTCGCAGCGGGTCATCATTAGCACTGACACTACTGCTACCTTTGGTTGAAGCGCTGCTGTCACTGACATACGCTTTGGCCAGACTCTGGCCCAGCGCATTGCCGAAGGCATCTGTAGCAATTCAAACTAGTCCTGCTTCATGGAGCTAAGCACATCCGTTGCAACCAGATTTGAGTACACAACTAAACTGCCGCGGGTGTAGGTGTCAATTGATCCGTTACCGCCGTGCCGCAGCCATGGTTCCGCAACGAGGCACTCGTTGACATTGAGCGCTCCAAGCTTGTTAAACAGTTTAGCTGCAGTCGATTCCCTAAGAACGTCTTCATGAATCTCCGGTTTAAGAAGAAAGTCATTGAACAAAAAATCAAGATTTCTTGTCACAAATGTTGATTGTCCTCTTTGTACCTCCAGGAAAAACACGGCTTCGAATTGAGACGACCAAAAAAAAATATCGCCGAATGCAGTGGTTGCCAATACAGTCGCATCTCCCAAAAGCGGCTGCCAGCCAGCCAAAATTTGCTTGGATGTAGAAAGATCAGGGACTAGCAAAAGTCCTTCATTGTAGACTCCTTGCTGAAGTCCCAGATCAGCCAACTTGTCATAAGCCTCTCCAGATGAAGGGCTTGTCATTCGAAAGTGGTCAAAAAAAATCATGGTGTTCCAGTCTTAAAGATAAAGCCTATGTAACTTTCTGGCGGCATAGAGTTAACCGCATTATATATCTGCGACTGACGCCAGTTATTTTGGGATCCCAGAGAACTATTTACGTTCGCTAGACCGTATCCAGTCACTCCAGAGGCTTTGCCACCGATGACCATATCAGGTTCGTGCAGCACTGCAAACCTTGTTGTATTCGTTGAGTTTTCTCTTTTGAAATTGTTCACAAATGGGTCACCTACGATTGGATTCGCGTCCCGGTATCGATTAATAGCCGATGCGGCGCTGGAAGGTCGACCATTACCATTAAAAGCTTCTATGTTTGCTTTAATCTCGCCGTTCTTAGCCGCTAAAAAAAAGAAGCCGTACCCATTATCCACGCGAACAGCAGTGGATTGGGGACGGCTTTTTTAAAATACTAAAGAGTCAGCGTTTGACCAGGTGCATACAAGGCAGATGGTCGAGGCCGTGTACGATTGCCGGAACGGACTCCGGCGCACAGTGATGGCATGGCGGGTGCTGGAGATAAATTTAAAGATTGGCGCGAGTTCGTAAAAAGGCCAGATACTTTGGGTCTTCTGTGGAAAATATTTCCAGGCCAGCGCCCATGTATGCACGCATTAGCTCATCTGTAGCTCGGGCTTCCTCATGCTGTTCAAATAGAACTTGCCCGTACCTCAAGTGTAAAAATGGGTTTCCGATTGCGCCCGGGCACGTCATCCCATATTCAAGTGCTTCTCTTGCGGAGGTTAAATAGCCTCCTAAAAAGGAAGCATCGGCAATCGCTGCCAGCACCCAAGTCGCGGCCTCCCACTCATTCTTGGGCTCCGGGATTAATTTCCACGCCTTGTTATAGTCGGAAATGGCAGCCTCAAATTTTCCGGCTTCTGCCAACTTGTCACCACTGGTGCAATGAGTCTTAATTTCGTCGTGCACGCGCTCATCTAACTCAAACTGATTACCCATTAAATATTACCTCTTCAAATTATCGAAACCAGGGGCCGGAGGCAAATATGTTTCTCCTAAGCGCGCTCCCGCTGCACTATTTGTAGACCCAAGTTGCAGCATATAGTTGTTCGGATCGAGCATGAATTGTCGCACTTCTGGTGACTTAGGACCGTAGAAGCGACCAGTCTGGTTCCACCAGGTGACTGCATCAATTTGATGCGCCATATCGACATTCGCGCCAATTCGCACAGTAGTTCCGTTCGGATTGACTAAATGCAAGTCGTTCGGATTACCGCGTAAGAGCGGGCCATCCCCGATGATTAATCCTTCCGAACGCATCCGCTCAACAACTTCTCGACCAGTCCGAGAATACTTGTCTGGAGTCGATCCCATGTACTGGTTACGTGCGCTAATCGTACGCTCATACCCCCCAGTCGGCTCTGTAACCTCAATCGTATTTTGCGTTCCTTGATATCGAAGTGTAGACAAGTTTGCTCTTGCAGCACCGGCCGATCCGAAAGCAAATGCTACTTGATCAAGAGCGGCAGCGTGCTGTGCCACGTTTATCCGGGTAGCCAGGTTTGTGTTTTGGGTTGCAATAACAGCAGCAGCACCAATCTGTCCGTCAGCCGCTGCGCCTACCAGCGCGGCAGTGGACCAAATAGCTTCCGGGTTAGCACGACCATACTGTTGTCCAATGCCCAGCAGTGCACTGCGTTCCGCCTCCAGTTCTGGAGTACGTACTGGCAGCGGATCCATGCCAAGCACATTATCTACCCCCGCCTTAAAGTCGTGCCAAAGACCGGGAGCATCATAGTCATAGCTCAGCTTGTGGATACGCTGGTTGACGTACTGTGCGTCCTCTGATGACAATGTTGCGCCAATCGCGCTCATGTCGGCTTTGGTAAAGGTCGAGGTGTCGCTCTGGATGTCGGTGGTCAGATATCCGTTCGCAAAATTTCTGATCCGCTGCGTGTCAGTGGCGGACTCGGATATGAAATTGGTATTTCCGTCGCGATACGCCAAGCTACGTGTACCCGTCACATCTACTTCAAGGGGGATACTTCCTGCAAGTTCGGCCGTAAAGCTGTCGGTTGAGGCACGCTTTAAGCTGGCGTTCAGTTGCGCAAGTTGATCTTGCCCTTGCGATGATGGGCTTCTCCCAATTTCGGCCAGGCTGCTGCCCAGCGCATTGCCGAATGCATCTGTAGCAATCCGTGGCCCCGACGCGAGCGGTCGTAATTCGGAGGCGAAAACCCAGATGCGATGCGGGCTGGTGGGCCGGTCGGCCCAAGTGCGGTGTGTTAAAGAACGAAAAAAATCCTGGACGCGAGTTTGGCCGATTTATCGCGCGCCGGCAAGGGCGAATGTGCCGGTTTTTACATGGCTTCGAGGTCGGGGTTTGACCTCGAAGCAGGCAGTTGGGCCAGCGGGGCCGGCCCTTTATCGAATCAAGGCAGGAACAGAACGTAGTGGTGCCACAGACCTGTCACCAGCAGGATGCCGTGTTTGCTGTTCTTGAATGGAATGCCGTGATGCTCGATACGGATAACGTGTGCTTTCATGAAGTTCTCCTTGAAAAGAAAGCGATAGGCGAATTTACCCATCACTTCTATTTATCAATCGCCGAAGATTTTCTGAATTTTCTGGGAGGCGGGCGGCTTGCCGCCCGCTGGGGTTTGCCGTTGACGTTGGGTTTGCGTTCGACCTGGCTGACGGCAGCGCGCGGGTGCAAGCGCCGGCGGCGCGCGCGCCGTGACCCTGGCCGAAGCCCTGCGCCCCAGGGCGCACACTAT
This sequence comes from Duganella sp. HH101, assembly GCF_001758795.1. Lineage (NCBI taxonomy): Bacteria > Pseudomonadati > Pseudomonadota > Betaproteobacteria > Burkholderiales > Oxalobacteraceae > Duganella > Duganella sp. HH101. Next base: position 10,839 of record NZ_LRON01000050.1, read on the forward strand.
GGCTTGGCAGACGGGGAGGGGCGCCAGACATAACGCCTGTTCCGCGAGGTCGGCCCACCAAGTGAAGCGCAGCGTAACGACTGGGCCGACTTTGCGGAATGCGGCGTTATGTGACAATCGGGCGCGCAGCGCACGATTTCCCCCGAGGCGGCTGTGCCTTTGCGTTCGGCCTGACTGCCGGCGCAGCGCGGCCGCAAGCGAGGAACGAGCGCGCCTTGTTGGCCCACTTTCGCATCAAGCGTGGCTGTTGGATGCCGCGCAGCGGCTGGCGGTATCGCGCAGCGACTGGCGTTGTCGTGTACGGACTCGACCGGAGTGATGTGGCCGGCGGTGCTGCGCGGCGTTCGTCGTCACGTCCCAGCGCGGTCATCCTCGTCGTCGGCTTCGGCGCGCAGCNCG
>NZ_LRON01000051.1:0-8578 GCF_001758795.1 Duganella sp. HH101
AGATGTGTATAAGAGACAGCGCCGTCGACGCCCGCCAACGAATTGCCCGACCTCGATCCCAGCACACCGCAAGCCACGCTGAGCAACACCGCGCGCGTGCTGACCAGCGTGCTCAGCACCGCCCAGGGCGGCAGCGCCGCGCAACTGGCGCTGATCGGCAAGAGCGCGCTGTTCGGCAACGCCGCGCCGGCCGCCGAGCAACTGGCGCAAAAGCTGCAGGACACCATCTCGCAAAGCGGCCTGTTCTACGAATCGCACGTCACCGAATGGGCCAAGGGCGAACGCCCCCTGACCGAGCTGATGCGCGAGCCGCAGATGCAGCGCATGCTGCAAAGCGGCGAGACCGCCGCCCGTGCCGCCACCAACGGCCCCGACCTGAGCGCGGCGCAGCTGATCAACCAGCAACTGCACACCCACGAGCAAGGCCGGGTGCAATGGAACGGCGAAGCCTGGCCGGGCCAGCCCATGCAATGGGAAATCCGCCGCGAGCAGCGCGACGGCCGCAAGAACGACGGCCAGGACGGCGGCGACGGCGAGCCGGAACAGATCTGGCGCAGCGGCGTGCGCTTCCGCTTCCCGATGCTGGGCGCGGTGTCGGCGGCGGTGACGCTGATCGGCGGCCAGGTGCATATCCAGGTGCAAGCCGACGACGGCGATACGGCCGACACGCTGCGCGCCTACGCCAGCCGGCTGGAGCAGGCGATGGAGGCGGCCGGCGCGCCGCTGTCCTCGCTGACCATCGCCCAGGAGGCGCCATGACCGACGAGCTGCCGCGCCGCCCGCTGCAGCAGGCGGTGGCGCTGACCTACGAGAACGGCGCCCCGGCGCCCAAGGTCGTGGCCAAGGGGCGCGGGCTGGTGGCCGAGCAGATCATCGGCGTCGCGCAGGAGGCCGGCGTGTTCATCCACGAGTCCAAGGAACTTGTCTCTCTGCTCATGGACATAGATCTGGATCAACAGATTCCCCCCACGCTGTATCGGACGATTGCGGAACTATTAGCGTGGCTATATCATATTGAATCAGCGCAAAAGTCTGGCCTGCCGCTTCCAGCCGCGCCGGACACCAGCATCCCCCTTGCAGAGATTTGACGCACACAGCAGCGATGTACCCACACTTTCAGGATGCGGAATTGGAAAACTGGCACGATTTTGAGGTTGAGTCACGCAAGGAGATACTCTCCCTGCTGCGCGGCATAGGCGGCAAGAATCAGCTGATCCGCATGCTGATCCACGGCGAGTCGGACGTGTGCGTGACCTCGATCCTGGAAGTGGACGACCAGCTCGACACCGTGTACCTGGACTGCTCGATCGACCGCGAGCAGAACAAGCGCATCCTGGCCTCGCGCCGGCTGTCGTTCGAGACCACGCTGGACAAGGTGCGCATCCTGTTTGCCGCCGACCGCATCGAAGCGGCGACCTTCGAAGGCAATCCGGCGTTCAAGATCGCCGTGCCGCCGACGCTGATCCGCCTGCAGCGGCGCGAGTACTACCGCATTTCGACGCCCGTGACCAACCCGGTGCGGGTCTTGATACCGCTGCCGGAGGAGCTGGGCGGCAGCACCACCTTCCCGCTGGCCGACATCAGCTGCGGCGGCATCGCCATCCTCGACAACAAGATGATCCTGGGCGACGCCATCGGCCGCAACTACCTCGATTGCAAGATCGACCTGCCGGAAATCGGCCAGGTGGCGACCTCGCTGCAGATCCGCAACTCGCTGGACCTGACGCTGCTCAACAACAAGACCAACCGCCGCCTGGGCTGCGAGTTCGTCAACATCTCGCGCGGCATGCTGTCGTACGTGCAACGCTACATCACCAAGCTGGAGCGCGAACGCAACGCCCGCATCGCCGGCCTGATGTAAAAGCCTGGGGTCAAGTCTGACATTTGGACACGAGCTCAGCCGTAGCGGCCGCTACGGCTGAGCTCGTGTCCAAATGTCAGACTTGACCCCGGTGTTAAACCTGCATGTTCATGATGTCGTGATAGGCTGACACCAGCTTGTTGCGCACCTGGATGGTGGCCTGGAAGTTGATGCTGGCCTTCTGCATCGAGATCATCATGTCCGACAGGCTGACGCTGTCGTCGCCCATCGCGAACTTCTTGCTCATGTCGTCGGCCTGCACCTGGCTGGTGTTGACGCCGTCCAGCGCATTCTTCAACGCGTCGGAAAACTCCACCTTGGCGGCCGGCGCCGGTTCGGTCTTGATCACCGGCGGCGTCAACCCCGGACGCGTGGCGTGCGCCTTCAACTGCGCGATCATGGCCTGGATCTGGCTGCCGTCGATTCCACCTGTCTTCATCTTACCCTCCATCTTGTTGCTGCCGCGAAACAAATTCCCACGACATGGCCGAGCGCGGCGTTACAATACGGCACGGCTCTATCAGTGCTGCCAGAATACCAAGGGCAAGGCCAGTCCCCATGGCCGAGCAGAACCGTAAACGGCGCTCTGTTTGGCCGATTGAATTGCCCGCCAACAAGCGATAATGGCTCATCCTCTCTAGAACCTCGCACCGGAAACCAATCATCATGGCCGTAGCCGAACAAATCGACAACGACACCGCAGCCGCCGACGATGACGGTGCGGAGAAGCTACCCTTCATCCAGACGCCGATGGGCCGCAACTTCCTGCGCGCGGCCGGCGCGGCGGCCATCGTCGCCATCCTGCTCGGCCTGTGGCTGTGGAACAAGCCGCCCGATTACGGCGTGCTGTTCTCCAACTTCACCGACCGCGACGGCGGCGCCATCACGGCCGAGCTGGACAAGCTCAACGTCAAGCACAAGTTTTCAGAGAACGGCACCGCCATCCTGGTGCCGACCGAACAGGTGCACGATATCCGCCTGAAGCTGGCGGCCCAGGGCTTGCCCAAGGGCGGCAACGTCGGCTTCGAACTGATGGAAAACCAGAAACTGGGCGTGTCCCAGTTCCTCGAACAGGTCAACTACCAGCGCGCGCTGGAAGGCGAACTGGCGCGCTCGATCCAGTCGCTGGCCGCGATCGAGAACGCCCGCGTCCACCTGGCGCTGCCGAAGCCGTCCGTGTTCGTGCGCGACCAGCAAAAGCCGACCGCCTCGGTGATCGTCACGCTGCACCCCAACCGCATGCTCGACCCCGGCCAGACCGCCGCCATCGTCCACCTGGTCGCCTCCAGCGTGCCGGAACTGCTGCCGGCCAACGTCACCGTGCTCGACCAGGCCGGCAACCTGATTTCCGACCAGACCAAGAACGGCAGCTCCGGCCTCAACGCCAAGAATATGGACGAGACCCAGCTCAAGTATGTCAAGGACATGCAGCTGCAGGTCATCAAGCAGGTCGAATCGATCATCATCCCCATCGTCGGCGAAGGCAATGTGCGCGCCGAGGCCACGGCCGACGTCGACTTCGCCCAGATCGAACAAGCCGCCGAAACCTACAAACCGAACTCGCCGCCGGCCGCCTCGGCCATCCGCAGCCAGCAGAGCAGCGAGACCAACGGCAACAACGGCGCCACCAATCCGGGCGGCATCCCGGGCGCGCTGTCGAACCAGCCGCCGGGCACGGCCACCGCGCCGCTGACCCAGACCGCCGGCTCGCCGACCGGCACCGCGCCGGCGCCGGGCACGCCGCCGGGCGCGGTCGCGACCACCGGCACCACCGGCCCCAACCACAAGGAATCGACCACCAACTACGAAGTCGACAAGACCGTGCGCTACGAGCAGCGCGGCATGGGCGGCCTGCGCCGCATGACGGTGGCGGTGGTGGTCAATTACAAACGCATCGTCGGCAAGGATGGCAAAGTCACCATCAAGGCCTATACTCCTGAAGAGATGGCCAAGATTAACGACCTGGTCAAGCAGGCCATGGGCTACAACCAGGACCGCGGCGACGCCGTCAGCGTGGCCAATTCGCCGTTCGACGGCGTCGACAAGCCGTTCGAGCCGCCGCCGGAGTGGTGGCGCGACCCGGCCAACTTGCCGATGGCCAAGGACCTGGCGAAGTTCCTGATCACCGCGCTGATCCTGCTGTACATCGTGCTGCGCATCGTCAAGCCGATGATGCGTCCGGTGTTCAAGAAGATCGACGAGATCAACGCGCCGGAGCCGGAACCGGAAGAGCCGGAGGAAATCATCGAGGAAGGCCCGGACGAGGCCCTCATCGCCGAAGAAGAATTGCGCAAGATGGAAGAAAACACCGTGCGCTCTTACCGCGAAAATCTGGCCATGGCCAAGAAACTGGCCACCGAGGATCCGCGCATCGTTGCCAACGTGATCAAAGAATGGATAGGCGCAAATGACTGAGAATACCGGACTGCAAAAGGCCGCCATCCTGATGCTGGCCATGGGCGAGAGCGAGGCCGCCGAGGTGATGAAGTTCCTCGGCCCGCGCGAAGTGCTCAAGCTGGGCGCCGCCATGGCGACCATGAAGAACGTGCCCCACGAGGAAGTGGTGGGCACGCTGGACAACTTCCGCGACATGGTCGCGGCCGCCTCCACCGTGGGCCTGGACTCGGACGAGTACATCCGCCAGGTGCTGACCAAGGCGCTGGGCGACGACAAGGCCTCGGTGCTGCTGTCGCGCATCCTGGGCGGCAAGGACGCCTCCGGCATCGAATCGCTGAAGTGGATGGATTCGCAATCCGTGGCCGAGCTGATCCGCAACGAACACCCGCAGATCATCGCCACCATCCTGGTCCACCTGGAGCGCGACCAGGCCTGCGAAATCCTCGGCCACTTCACCGACCGCCTGCGCAACGACGTGGTGCTGCGCATCGCCACGCTGGACGGCGTGCAGCCGGCCGCGCTGCGCGAGCTCAACGACGTGCTGACCAAGCTGCTGTCGGGCAACGAGAACATCAAGAAATCGTCGCTGGGCGGCGTGCGCGCGGCGGCCGAGATCCTCAACTTCATGTCGGGCGAGCAAGAGGGCTCGGTGATGGACAACATCAAGAACTACGACAACGACATGGCGCAGAAGATCATGGACGAGATGTTCGTGTTCGACAACCTGATCGATATCGACGACCGCGGCATCCAGCTGCTGCTGCGCGAAGTGCAGTCGGAAATGCTGATCATCGCCCTGAAAGGCGCGTCGCAGGAATTGCGCGACAAGATCTTCAAGAATATGTCGGCCCGTGCTTCGGAAATGATGCGCGAAGACCTGGAATCGAAAGGTCCCGTGCGCCTGTCCGAAGTGGAAACCCAGCAGAAGCAGATCCTGCAAATCGTCCGCCGCCTGGCCGACGAAGGCCAGATCGTGCTTGGCGGCAAAGGTGAGGATTCCTTCGTCTAATGTCTCTGCTACCAAAAGAACAGCAGTCGGCGTTCCAGCGCTGGGAGATGACCTCGTTTGGCGACGAGCGTCCCCGCGTGATCGCGCAACGCGAGGCCGAGCAGCGCGAGCGCGACGCCGAACAGGCACGGCTTGACGCCGAGCAGCGCGTGCAGGATGCGTTGATGGAACAGCAGGAAGCGCTGGAAATGGGCCCGCCCCTGCCGCCGCCGATGGAATACCCCACCGTGGAAGAACTGGAGGCGATCCGCGAGGAAGCGCGCCAGGACGGCTACGCGGAAGGCCACGCGGCCGGCCATGCCGACGCCATCGAGGCCGGCAAGCTGGTGACGGCCGAGGAACTGGAGCATGTGCGCGCCATCGCCGCCAACTTCACCAGCGCGCTGCACGACGCCGACCAGCTGATCGCCAACGACGTGCTGGAACTGGCGCTGCAACTGGCCAAGGGCATGCTGAAAAACGCGCTGCAAGTCAAACCGGAACTGGTGCTGCCCATCGTGCGCGACGCCATCGAATACCTGCCCGTGCTGCAACAGCCGGCGCTGCTGGTGCTGCATCCCGACGACGCCGCCGTGGTGCGCGCCGGCATCGGCGAGGAGCTCGACAAGGGCGGCTGGCGCGTGGTCGAGGATCCGCAGGTCGGCCGCGGCGGCTGCAAGGTCGATACCGCCAGCAACCAGATCGACGCCACCGCCGCCGCGCGCTGGCAGCGCCTGAGCCACGCGCTCGGCAAAGAAGTGGACTGGCTGGCCTGATATGGACGCCGTCGCCGCCCCCGCTGCCCCTGCCGCCGACGCTGCGCCCGCCAGCCCGCACGCCGGCCGCTGGAAGTCCTATCTGCACGACTGCGGCGCCTTGGTCGGCTTCGTCGAACCGATGCAAGTGTCGGGCCGCGTCACGCGCGTGGCCGGGCTGGTCATGGAAGCGGTCGGCCTGCGGCTGGCCGTGGGCGCCGCCTGCACCGTGCCGCTGCCGTCCGGCGGCAAGATCGAGGCCGAAGTGGTGGGCTTCGAGGGCGACAAGCTGTTCCTGATGCCGCAAAGCGACGTCGAAGGCGTGGTGCCCGGCACCCGCGTGTTCCCGGTCGAGCCGGCGATCCCCCGCCCCGGCACGGTCAACCACCCGCGCCGCCGCCCCAGCGACCGCGCGCGCCACCTGCCGGTCGGCCCCGAGTTGCTGGGCCGGGTGCTGGACGGCGCCGGCCGCCCGCTCGACAGCCTGGGCCCGCTGCACGCCTCCGACAGCGCGCCGATCAACACCCGCCCCGCCAACCCGCTGGGCCGCGCACCGATCACCGAGACGCTGGACGTCGGCGTGCGCTCGATCAACGCCATGCTGACCGTCGGCCGTGGCCAGCGCATGGGCCTGTTCGCCGGCTCGGGCGTCGGCAAGTCCGTGCTGCTGGGCATGATGGCGCGCTACACCGAGGCCGACGTCATCGTGGTCGGCCTGATCGGCGAACGCGGCCGCGAAGTAAAAGAGTTCATCGAACAAATCCTCGGCGAGGAAGGCCTGGCCCGTTCCGTGGTCGTGGCGGCCCCTGCCGACACGCCGCCGCTGATGCGCCTGCAGGGCGCGGCCTACGCCACCGCCATCGCCGAACACTTCCGCGACCAGGGCCAGAACGTGCTGCTGATCATGGATTCGCTGACCCGCTACGCCATGGCGCAACGCGAAATCGCGCTGGCCATCGGCGAACCGCCGGCCACCAAAGGCTATCCGCCGTCGGTGTTCGCCAAGCTGCCGATCCTGGTCGAACGCGCCGGCAACGGCGAAATGGGCGGCGGCTCGATCACCGCCTTCTACACCGTGCTGACCGAGGGCGACGACCAGCAAGATCCGATCGCCGACTCGGCGCGCGCCATCCTCGACGGCCACATCGTGCTGAACCGCCGCCTGGCCGAGGCCGGCCACTACCCCGCCATCGACATCGAACAGTCGATCAGCCGGGCCATGCATTCGATCACCTCGCCCGAGCACCAGACCAAGTCCCGCCATTTGAAGCAATTGTTCTCGCGCTACGAGCGCAGCCGCGACCTGATCAGCGTCGGCGCCTATGCGCCGGGCAGCGATCCGGTGCTCGACCAGGCCATCCAATTGCATGACCGGATAGAGAATTTCCTCCAGCAGCAAATCAGCGAGCGCGTGACCATGGGCGAGAGCTTGGCCCAACTTACCTCTCTATTCGACTGATTGCCGCCGACACCGGCCCCCTATAATTGACCCATCATGGCTTCCAAAGCGCAACTTGAAACACTGATGGACCTGGCGCGGCGGGAAACCGACGATGCCGCCAAGCGGCTCGGCGCCGCGCTGAAAGCGGTCGACGAGGCCAAGCAGAAGCACCAGATGCTGGTCGGCTATCGCGACGAGTATGCGAAACGCTTCGAGGCGGCGCAGGCGGCCGGCATCACGCCCATGGCTTACCGCAATTTCCAGGCTTTCATGGAAAAGCTGGACGTGGCGGTCAAGGGCCAGCTGGACATGATCAAGCACGCCGAGTACCGCAGCGGGCAGGAAAAGGTCGCCTGGCAGGCCAGCGAGCGCAAGCGCATGTCCTACTCCACCCTGAACGACAGGGCGGCGGCCGAGGCGCTCAAGCTGGAAAACAAGCGCGACCAGAAGCAGATGGACGAACACGCAGCACGGCAGGCGTATTACAAACGCTGACCTATTGAGATGCAACCAACCGACACGGCGCGATCATGCAAACCCAGAATCTTCAAATGCCCACCCTGACCGCCAACACCGTGGCGGCCCCCAAGGTCAACCTGAATCTGAACGCCGGCGGCGACAACAACGCCTTCCAGCGCGCGCTGTCGCGCGAGATGGACCAGCGCCAGGCCGGCCCGGCCGCCGGCAACGCCGGCAACAATATCGGCGCCAAGGCGCCGGAGCGCCCTGCCGCCTCGCGCCCCTCCGCGCCCAAGCAAACCGAACAAGCCAAGCCGGCCCAGGCGAAAAACCAGCAGGCCGACTCTGCTGACAACAACCAGACCGTCGCCAGGAACGATAGCCAGGCGACGCCAGCCGCCCCTGCGCCGGCCAAGAGCGCCGATCAGGACAGCAGCGCCAGCGCCGACCAGGCCGCCGATAGCGCCGCCAGCGACGCCCAGGCCGCAGCACAGGCCGATCCGGTCGCCGACATGCTGGCCCTGGTGGCCGCCTTCAACCAGCCGGTGGCGCCCGCCAGCGCTCCGGTCGCCAGCCCGACCGACGCCTCGGCCGCCAGCGCAGCCACCGGCGCCGTCAGTGCAGCAGCCTTGGCCGCCGACGCGGCGGCAGCGGCCGCAGCTGCGGCAGCATCCGCC
>NZ_LRON01000052.1:0-7804 GCF_001758795.1 Duganella sp. HH101
GTATCGTTAACCGTCTGCGCTGGATGCAGCAGGCTTACGAGCTGACGCCGCAAGACCGCGTGCTGCAGAAAACGCCGTTCAGTTTCGACGTCTCGGTGTGGGAGTTCTTCTGGCCGCTGATGGAAGGCGCGCGGCTGGTGCTGGCGAAACCGGGCGGCCATCAGGATGTGGCATACCTGTCGCAACTGATCGCGCAGCAGGGCATCACGACGGCGCACTTCGTTCCGCCGATGCTGGAAGTGTTTGCGAACGCGGCGCCGGTGGAGCAGGGCGCAACGCTGCGCCAGGTGATGTGCAGCGGCCAGGCGTTGCCGTGGGAACTGCAGCAGCGCTTCCTGGACCAGTGGCGTCATGTGGCGTTGCATAACCTGTACGGTCCGACGGAGGCTTCGGTCGACGTCACCTACTGGCGTTGCGACGCGGAGAGCGAATTGTCCTGCGTGCCGATCGGTCATCCGATCGCCAATACGCAAATCCACATTCTGGATGCGGGCTTGAACCCTGTACCGATGGGCGTCGCGGGCGAGCTGCATATAGCGGGCGTCGGCCTGGCGCGCGGCTATGTGAAACGTGCCGACCTGACGGCGGACAAATTCGTGCCGAATCCGTTCGGCGAGGCCGGATCGCGCATGTACAAATCGGGCGATTTGGCGCGCTATCTGGAGGATGGCAGCATCGAGTACCTGGGCCGTATCGACCACCAGGTCAAGCTGCGCGGCTTCCGTATCGAACTTGGCGAGATTGAATCCACGCTTGCAGCCCTGGAGCCGGTGCGCGACGCACTGGTGCTGGCCCGCGAGGACGTGGCCGGCGACCAGCGGCTGGTGGCCTATCTGGTCGCGCACGATGGCGAGCAATTGCCGGATGCCGCCGGACTGCGCGCCGCCTTGCTGGCATCGCTGCCGGAATACATGGTGCCTGCCCACTTCGTGGTGCTGGACCAGCTGCCATTGACGCCGAACGGCAAAGTGGACCGCAAGGCTTTGCCAGCGCCGGATATGGCACGCAGCGAAGAAGGCTACGTGGCGCCGCGCACGGCGGCCGAAGAGGCCATGGCCGATATCTGGGCTGGCGTGCTCAATCTGGACAAAGTGGGCGTGCACGACAACTTCTTCACGCTGGGCGGCCACTCGCTGCTGGCGATCACGCTGGTGGAGCGCATGCGCCGCGCCGGCCTGAATGTCGACGTGCGGACCTTGTTCGCCACGCCGACCATCGCTGCACTGGCCGGAGCGTCGGGTGGTGAAAACAACGACATCGTGGTGCCGGCCAACGGCATCGTGGCCGGTAGCACGGCGATCACGCCGGAGATGGTGACGCTGGTGAAGCTGGACGAGCAGGAGATCGCACGCGTGGTCGCGGCGGTTCCGGGCGGCGCCGCCAACATCCAGGATATCTATCCATTGGCCCCGCTGCAGGAAGGCATCCTGTTCCATCACATGATGAATGAAGAGGGGGACGCCTATCTGCTACCTAACCTGATGCAGTTCGACAGCCGCGAGCGGCTTGACGGCTTCGTCTCGGCGCTCAATAAGGTCGTGGCGCGCCACGACATTCTGCGCACGGCCATGCACTGGGAAGGGCTGAGCGAAGCAGTGCAGGTGGTCTGGCGCGAGGCGCATCTGGTGGCCGAGCAGGTCAACCTGGACGACGTTGCCGACGTTGCCGCCGAACTGGCGGCACGCTATCACCCTAGCCACTTCCGCCTGGACGTGCGCCACGCGCCGCTGATGCGCGCGTTTGTCGCGCAGGACAAAGCCAATGGCCGCTGGCTGCTGCGCATCCTGGCGCATCACCTGGCGATCGATCACAGCACGCTCGACATGCTGGTCGCGGAAGTGCGCATGCTGCTGCAAGGCCGTGCCGACGAACTGCCACCGGCGCTGCCGTTCCGTAATTTCGTCGCCCAGGCCCGTCTTGGCGTGAGCCAGGCCGAGCACGAGGCCTACTTCGGCGCGATGCTGGCCGACGTGGATGAACCGACCGCGCCATTCGGCCTGCTCGACGTGCAGGGCGACGGCACGGGCATCGTCGAGTCGCACCGGATGGTCGATGGCGATCTGTCGCGTCGTTTGCGCCAGCAGGCACGCCAGCTGGGCGTGAGCGCTGCGAGCGTCATGCATCTGGCATGGGCGCAGGTGCTGTCCAAGGTCTCTGGCCGCGACGATGTGGTGTTCGGCACCGTGCTGCTGGGCCGTATGGCCGGCGGCGAAGATGCGTCGAGCGTACTGGGGATGTTCATCAACACGCTGCCGGTGCGTTTCAAGCTGGGCGAACAAGGCGTGGCAAAAGCGGTGCGCGCCGCGCACGGCATGTTGACGCAATTGCTCCGTCACGAGCACGCGTCGCTGGCGCTGGCGCAGCGTTGCAGCGGCGTAGAGGCGCCGATGCCATTGTTCTCTGCCCTGTTCAACTATCGCCATAGTGTGGCGCAGAAGGCGGGCGACTCGGCATGGCAGGGCGTTGGAATGCTCAGCAGCGAAGAGCGCACCAATTATCCGGTCACGTTCTCGGTTGACGATCTGGGCGAGGACTTTTCGCTGACGGCGCAAGTCAGCACAAGCGTGTCGGCACAGCGCGTATGCGAATACATGCATGCCGCCGTCGAACAGCTGGTGGCGGCGCTGGAGGCCGCGCCGGACAGCGCGGTTGGCGCCATCGATGTGCTGCCGGCATCGGAACGCCGGCAGTTGCTGGTGGAATGGAACGACACGGCGCGCGACTACCGGTCGGCGTCGATGATGCCGGCGCTGTTCGAGGAACGCGCTGCGGCCTCGCCGGATCGCGTGGCGCTTGTGCATGAAGGCCAGCAGTTGACGTATGGCGAGCTGAATGCGCGAGCCAACCGCCTGGCGCATCACCTGCGCACGCTGGGCGTGGGCCCGGACGTGCTGGTGGGCCTGTGCGTGGAGCGCTCGCTGGAGATGATGGTCGGCTTGCTGGCCATCCTGAAAGCCGGCGGCGCTTATGTGCCGCTGGACCCGGCCTATCCGGCCGACCGCCTGGCCTATATGCTGGAGGATGCTGCGCCGGTGGTGCTGCTGACCCAACAACGCCTGCTGGCATCCGTGCCGAGCGGTGGCGTGCCGGTATTCTGCCTGGACGCCGACGCGGCCTCGCTGGCGGGCTACGACGCCACCAATCCGTCCGAGCTGACGACGGGCGGCAACCTGGCCTACGTGATCTACACATCCGGCTCGACCGGCAAACCGAAAGGCGTGGCGCTCAATCGCGCCAACCTGGCCAACTTCCTGCACAGCATGGGCGAAGCGCCGGGCATGAACAGCGACGACGTGCTGGTCGCTGTCACTTCGCTGTCGTTCGACATCGCCGCGCTGGAGCTGTTCCTGCCGTTGGCGAACGGCGCGCGCGTGGTGCTGGCCGGCCGCGAGACGGCGTCCAATCCGCAGCAACTGAGCGAATTGCTGGTGCGCTCAGGCGCGACGATGATGCAGGCCACGCCGTCGAGCTGGCGCATGCTGGTCGATCATGGCTGGCCGCAGGAACTGCAACTGAAGGTGCTGTGCGGCGGCGAAGCGCTGCCGGTGGGCCTGATGCGCGATGTGCTCGGCCATGTCGACGCGATCTGGAACCTGTACGGCCCGACCGAAACAACGATCTGGTCGACGCTGCGGCGCGTGAGCGCGCTCGATGGCGCACCGGTGATCGGCAAGCCGATCGCCAACACGCAGGTCTACATCCTCGACGCAGGCCTGAACCCCGTGCCGGCGGGCGTGGCCGGCGAGCTGCATATCGCCGGTGAAGGCCTGGCACGCGGCTACCTGCACCGTGGCGACCTGACGGCGGACAAATTCGTTCCGAACCCGTTCGGCGCTGCGGGCAGCCGCATGTACAAGTCGGGCGACCTGGCGCGCTATCTGCAGGACGGCAGCATCGAATACCTGGGCCGGATCGACAATCAGGTCAAGCTGCGCGGCTTCCGCATCGAACTCGGCGAGATCGAGTCTGCCTTGGCGGGACTGGCGGCGGTGCGCGACGCACTGGTGCTGGCGCGCGAGGACGTGGCGGGCGACAAGCGGCTGGTGGCGTATCTGGTCGCGCACGACGACGCAGAACTGCCGGATCCCGCCGGACTGCGCGCTGCCTTGCTGGCGTCGCTGCCGGAGTACATGGTGCCGGCCCACTTCATGGTACTGGAACAGATGCCACTGACGCCGAACGGCAAAGTGGATCGCAAAGCCTTGCCCGCGCCGGACATGTCGCGCAGCGAGGAGGGCTACGTGGCGCCACGTACGGCGGCTGAAGAGATCATGGCCGGTATCTGGGCCGGTGTTCTCCGGCTTGACAAAGTGGGCGTACACGACAACTTCTTCGCGCTGGGCGGCCACTCGCTGCTGGCGACGCAGTTGGTGTCGCAGATCCGTGGCGCGTTCGAAATCGAACTGCCGCTGCGCGCGGTGTTCGAGGCGCCAACAGTCGCCGGCCTGCTGTCGCGCATGGAATCGGCACAGCGCGGTCTGACCGTAACGGCCCTGGCGCCGGTCGAGCGCAAAGAGGGCATGCCGCTGTCGTTCGCGCAGCAGCGCCTGTGGTTCCTCGACCAGTTCGAGCCGGGCAGCGCGTTCTACAATATTCCGGCGGCGGTCCGTCTGAATGGACAGCTCGACGTGACGGCCCTTCAGGGTGCACTGAACGAGATCGTACGCCGCCATGAAGCCTTGCGTACCCGCTTTGCCAGCGTGGACGGCACGCCGGTGCAGGTGATCGCACCGGAATTGCAACTGGCGTTGGAGACGACCGATCTGTCGGACCTGCCGCATGCGGAGCGCGATGCCAAGGCGCAGTGGCTGGTGCAGGACGAGGCGCAGACAGCGTTCGACTTGGCCACCGGTCCGTTGATCCGTGCGCGCCTGCTGCGTCTGGGCGAGTCGGAGCACATCGTGCTGCTGACGATGCACCACATTGTCTCCGACGGCTGGTCCATCGGCGTTCTTGTGAACGAGGTGGCCGCGCTGTACGGCGCATACGTCCAGCAGCAGCCATCGCCGCTGCCGGAACTACCGATCCAGTACGCCGACTTCGCACACTGGCAGCGCCAGTGGCTCAGCGGCGACGTGCTGCAACAGCAGCTCGATTACTGGCAAGGCCACTTGGCCGGCGTGCCAGCTTTACTGACGCTGCCGACGGACCACCCGCGTCCCGTGTATCAGACCCATCGCGGCGCGACGCAGCCGCTGGCGCTGTCGGCCACCACCACGGCGGCCCTCAATGCGCTGAGCCGCCAGAAGCAAAGCACGCTGTTCATGACGCTGACGGCGGCCTTCAACGTGCTGCTGTCGCGTTACGCCGGACAGGACGACATCTGTATCGGAACGCCAATCGCCAACCGCAACCGTGCGGAGACCGAAGGGCTGATCGGCTTCTTCGTCAACACGCTGGTGCTGCGCACGCAAGTCGATCACGGCGCCAGCTTCCTGCAATTGCTCGACCAGGTGCGCGGCAACACGCTGGACGCGTACGCGCACCAGGACGTGCCGTTCGAGCAGCTGGTCGATGTACTCAAGCCTGAGCGCCACACCAGCCATTCGCCGCTGTTCCAGGTGATGCTGGCGTTACAGAACGCGCCGATGGACGCGCTCACGCTGCCGGGGCTGACCCTGCAAGCCATGGGCGGCGAGGGCGTACAGGCCAAGTTCGACCTGACGTTCACGTTCACGGAGGAAGGCGGACGCCTGATCGGCAGCATCAGCTACAACACCGACCTGTTCGAGCCATCGACGATGGCGCGCATGGCGGCGCACTTCACGCGGCTGGTGGAGGCCATCGTGGCCAACCCTGAGCGCCGCATCCGCGATCTGGACATGCTGGACAACGCCGAACGCCACCAACTGCTGGTGGAATGGAACAACACGGCCGATGCATCCCTGCTCGACGGAACGCTGCACGAGCTGTTTGAGCGCCAAGTCCTGGCGGCGCCGCAGCAGGTGGCGTTGGTGTACGAAGATGAGCAGCTGACCTATGCCGAACTGAATGCGCGGGCGAACCGCCTGGCGCGTCATCTGCGCACGCTGGGTGTAGGCCCGGACGTGCTGGTGGGCGTATGCACGGAGCGCTCGCTGGAGATGGTGGTAGGCCTGATGGGCGTATTGAAAGCCGGCGGCGCGTACGTGCCGCTGGACCCATCCTACCCGGCCGACCGCCTGGCCTACATGCTGGAGGATGCGGCGCCTGCGGTGCTGCTGACGCAGCAGCGCCTGCTGTCGGTGCTGCCAGCCAGCGAAGCGCCTGTATTCCTGCTGGACGCCGACGCGGCCTCGCTGGACGCATGCGACGCCACCAATCCGTCCAATTTGACGTCGGCGCGCAACCTGGCCTACGTGATCTACACCTCCGGTTCGACCGGCCGTCCGAAAGGCGCAGCCATCGACCACGCGGGTATCGTTAACCGTCTGCGCTGGATGCAGCAGGCTTACGAGCTGACGCCGCAAGACCGCGTGCTGCAGAAAACGCCGTTCAGTTTCGACGTCTCGGTGTGGGAGTTCTTCTGGCCGCTGATGGAAGGCGCGCGGCTGGTGCTGGCGAAACCGGGCGGCCATCAGGATGTGGCATACCTGTCGCAACTGATCGCGCAGCAGGGCATCACGACGGCGCACTTCGTTCCGCCGATGCTGGAAGTGTTTGCGAACGCGGCGCCGGTGGAGCAGGGCGCAACGCTGCGCCAGGTGATGTGCAGCGGCCAGGCGTTTGCCGTGGGAACTGCAGCAGCGCTTCCTGGACCAGTGGCGTCATGTTGGCGTTTGCATAACCTGTACGGTCCGACGGAGGCTTCGGTTGACGTCACCTACTGGCGTTGCGACGCGGAGAGCGAATTGTCCTGCGTGCCGATCGGTCATCCGATCGCCAATACGCAAATCCACATTCTGGATGCGGGCTTGAACCCTGTACCGATGGGCGTCGCGGGCGAGCTGCATATAGCGGGCGTCGGCCTGGCGCGCGGCTATGTGAAACGTGCCGACCTGACGGCGGACAAATTCGTGCCGAATCCGTTCGGCGAGGCCGGATCGCGCATGTACAAATCGGGCGATTTGGCGCGCTATCTGGAGGATGGCAGCATCGAGTACCTGGGCCGTATCGACCACCAGGTCAAGCTGCGCGGCTTCCGTATCGAACTTGGCGAGATTGAATCCACGCTTGCAGCCCTGGAGCCGGTGCGCGACGCACTGGTGCTGGCCCGCGAGGACGTGGCCGGCGACCAGCGGCTGGTGGCCTATCTGGTCGCGCACGATGGCGAGCAATTGCCGGATGCCGCCGGACTGCGCGCCGCCTTGCTGGCATCGCTGCCGGAATACATGGTGCCTGCCCACTTCGTGGTGCTGGACCAGCTGCCATTGACGCCGAACGGCAAAGTGGACCGCAAGGCTTTGCCAGCGCCGGATATGGCACGCAGCGAAGAAGGCTACGTGGCGCCGCGCACGGCGGCCGAAGAGGCCATGGCCGATATCTGGGCTGGCGTGCTCAATCTGGACAAAGTGGGCGTGCACGACAACTTCTTCACGCTGGGCGGCCACTCGCTGCTGGCGATCACGCTGGTGGAGCGCATGCGCCGCGCCGGCCTGAATGTCGACGTGCGGACCTTGTTCGCCACGCCGACCATCGCTGCACTGGCCGGAGCGTCGGGTGGTGAAAACAACGACATCGTGGTGCCGGCCAACGGCATCGTGGCCGGTAGCACGGCGATCACGCCGGAGATGGTGACGCTGGTGAAGCTGGACGAGCAGGAGATCGCACGCGTGGTCGCGGCGGTTCCGGGCGGCGCCGCCAACATCCAGGATATCTATCCATT
>NZ_LRON01000053.1:0-7280 GCF_001758795.1 Duganella sp. HH101
CGCCGTCATGCGCCGCCTCGCGGCAGTTGCCGGATCGCCTGGGCCAGCCGCGCCAGCTCGACGTCTTCCAGCCGGGCCGCCCGCAGCCAGCCCAGCGTCGCCTGCGCGGCGCCGGCGTCGCGCGCCTTCAGGGCCGCCGCCAGCACCAGCGCGGTGTCGGCGGGCTCGCGCTGGCGCTCCCAGTTGTCGCGCGCCAGTTGCAGCGCCAGGCGCGGATCGTCTTCCAGATGCAGGGCGAAGCGGGCCCGTTCGCGGCTATGGCTGCCGTCCTTGCGCTGCTGGTAGCCGGCGAAGCGTTCGCGCAGCTGGGCGATGGCGGCGCCGGCGTCCTGCCCCAGCGCGCGCTGCGCCAGCGCGCGCCGCAACAGCATGGCGTCGCTGGCGCCGGCGTCCTTGAGCAGCGTCAGCGTTTCCTGCGGCTGCTTCATGGCCAGCAGGAAATCGGCGTAGGCGCCCAGCAGGTACGGGTCCTGCGGCGACAGCGGCAGCGCCACCTCGAAGTACTGGCGCGCCTCGGCCGGCCGGCCCAGGCGCTGGGCCAGTTCGGCCGAGGCGGTCAGGATCCAGACGCGCAATTCCGGGTCCAGTTCGTTGCCGCGCACCAGCAGGCGCTGCAGCGCGCGCGCGCTCTGCTGGCCCTGGCCGTTCAAGCCCTGGACCGAGGCCAGGCAGGCGGCGGCCGCGCTGTCGGCGCGCAGCGCCATCAGCAGGCGGCAATCCTGGGCGGCCCTGGCGTAGTCGCCCGTGACCTGGTGGATGACGGCGCGGGCGAACAGGGCGTTGCCGTTGTTGCCCTCGCGCCGCAGTACATAGTCGTAGTCCTTCAGCGCGGCGGGAAACTCGTGGCGCTTCTGCAGCACCGAGGCGCGCAGCAGCGCGATGCGCGGCGGCGGCGCCGGATCGGACCACCAGGGCGCCAGCGAGGTTTGCGCATAGCCGAGGTAGCGCGGATCGCCGGTGCGCCTGGCCAGCGTCAGCTGGGCCTGCACCACGGCGGCGGCCAGGTCTTCGTCGGCGGGCTGGGCGCGCAGCAGCTCCTGCAGCCGCCTGAGCGCCTGCTGCCGCTTGAATTCGGGGATGTGTTCGATGACTTCATCGCTGCTGCCGGGGCGCCTGGCCTGGGCGGCGACGTCGGCGGCGATCGGGGCCAGCAGCAGCATGGCCAGCAAGCTTATCAGTGTGCGCATGAGTGACAGGAGGGTGCGCCCCCCGCCATCGGCGGATGGAACGGGGGGCTGGGGGAGGAAAGCTTACGGTGCCTGGTGCGGCGGCGCCAGGTAAGGGAAGTCGTTACTGAACGGTACGTCGTTGTGGTTCACGCCGTCCAGCTCGCCCCGGCGGTACAAGATGGGCAGGTCGGTGTCCAGGTTGGAGGTGAAGATGATGTCGATCGAGTCGTCGTCCAGCCAGCGGCCGTTGGGGAACTTGATCGGCTTGCTCAGGTCGATGTGCAGCATGTCGGGCGCGAACAGGCCGGCCAGGCGTTGCACTTCGCTTTCCTTCAGGCTGAACTGCGGTGCGCGCAGGGTGTTGACCAGCACATTGGTCCACATCGCGACCTTTTCATGCGGCCGGGTGGCGTTGTACAGGTCCTTCAATTCGTCCGGAATGAAGATGACCTTGACGGCCGGGTTGCCCAGGCGCTGGATCTGGTGGAACTTCTCGCCGCGCTCGCCGGTGGCGGGCTGCTCGATTTCGGCCTGCTGGCTGCGGCTGTTGTCCTTGCGGTCGACCGAGGCCCACAAGCCCAGCTTGGTGCCGCGCGGCGCCGTCACCATCGACAGCGGCAATTCGATCACGATGGCCGAGACGTTGTAGCCGGCCAGCGCGTCGGTCGCGGTGAAGCGGCCGGTGCCGGCGAAGGTGCGCTGCACGCCGACGGTGTCGATGAAGAAGGGATCGTCGCGGGTGCCGGCGAAGGTGCGGATGCCCTGCGGGCCGTCGGTGATGATGGGCGGATTCGGCTCGCGGGTGATGCGGGTGCCTTCCGTGACCAGCCCGGTGACGCTGATGTCGTTGTTGATGCGGGCGGTGTAGCTTTGCTTGTGGGTCGCCGTGTCGTACGCGCCGAAGCGGATGTCGATCACGCGGTCGGCGATGGCGTCGCCGTTGTTGTCGATGTTGAAGCGGTAGCGCGCGTCCGGCGTGAAGTGGTAGGCGCCTTCCTGCACCGTGGCCTGGAAGGGGTTGACCGCCATCACCAGCACCAGCTTGGAACTGTCGCGCGGGTTGAGGAAGGCGTAGAAATCGGTCAGGTCGGCATGCGGGTCGGCCTGGATGGCGGGCGATTCGCGGTGGTCGGAGGCGGACGCGGCCGTGCAGAGCAGGGCCAGGCACATCAGTATCAGTCTTTTCATGGTGCTCTCTTCGCAAAGGGGGAGGGATCAGGCGGCTTGTTCCTGCGGCAGCAGGCCCATTTGTTCGGCGTACAGCATGCGGTCGAAATACGCGACCAGATGGGCGATGCCGTCGCCGTCCACCGTGATCAGGTCGACGCCGGGCATGGCCAGCGTGCGGCCGCTGGCCGGGCCGCTCGGCGACGGGCCGGTATTGGTGCCGCGCATGATCCATTCGAGTACGACCAGATTGTCGCCGGCCGGCGCCAGGCGCACCAGTTCGAACTGCAGGTCGGGGAAGGCGCCCAGCAGGCCGTGGATGTAGCCGCCCAGGTCGGCCTGGTGCAGGGCGTTGCCGGCCACCGGATCGGTGTAGGTGCCGGTGCTGCCGAACAGCTCCAGCACGGCGGGCACGTTGTGGGCGTTGAAGGCGCTGGCGTACTGCTTGACGATGTCGATTGCTTGCATGGTTTTTCCTTGGGTTGGACTGCGATAAAAATATGCCGGCGGCGCGCCGCCTTATTGGTTGCCGCCGCGCGCCAGCTGGGCGCCGGCGCGCGGGCCGCCCAGGCCGTGCCTGAGGTTGACCCACAGCGCCCGTCCCAGCGCGCCGGGCGACAGGAAGCGGCCGACGCCGATGTCGCGCGCCAGGAAATCGTTGACCAGTTCGGCCGTCCGGGTGTCGCGCGCGGCGGCCGAGAACAGCAGCCGCTGGAAGGGATTGAGCGGCGCCACGCGCGCCATGTCGCGGATGGTCTGGTGGTGGGCGCGCAATTCCCAGCGGTGCTGGCGGGCGTAGCGCTTGAGCGCCGGCGCCAGCGGCGCGTCCTGCTTGATCGGCTCGGCCAGGTGCTCGACCAGCCATTCGGCCGACTGCAGCGCCCAGGCGATGCCGACCCCGGCCAGCGGGTCGGAAGTCATGGCGGCGTCGCCGATCAGGGCCATGCCGTCGGGCGCGCGGCCGCGCAGCAGGTTGGAGTTCTTACTGTTCATCATGATCTTGGAGATCATCTCGGCGCCGTCCAGCTTGGGCGCGCCGGGCAGCGCCGCGATGAAGCGGCGGTAGCAGGCTTCTGGATCCTGCTTGAATTCGTCGAGCCGGGTCTTCATCGGCATGATGGCGATCAGCGTGGTGCCGTCGTCGTTGGGGAACTGGTAGCCGATCTCCGGTTCCAGCAGCCACATGCGCGAGAACGAGCGGTCTTCGTCGGGGATGTTGCGGAAATGGGCGAAGCAGGAAAAGCGGATGTTCGGGCTTTCCTTGGACGGGATGCCGGCCAGCTCCACCATGCCGGACTCGCGGCCGTCGGCCGCCACCGTCAGCGCGGCGCGCAGCGTGCGCTGTTCGCCCTGCTTGTCCTCTATCGTCAGGCCGCACACGCGGCGGCCGTCGCGCAGCAGCGCCGCGGCCTTCCAGCCCGGCATGAAGTGCACGCCCGGCGCCTCGATCGCCAGCGAGCGCAGCAGCGGGTCGAAGGTCTGGCGGCGGATGTTGTAGCCGAAATTCTTGGTGTTGACATCGACCGGCGGCACCCAGCCCCAGCGCGTCCACAGGGCCAGCGAGTTGCGCACGCCGCTGGCCTGTTCCACCAGGTGGTCCAGGCCGAGGCGCGCCATGGCCGGGCGCGCGGCGGGCAGGATGTAGTGGGTGCAGATTTTCTTGTAGGCGTCGGCGTGCGGGTTCTGCTCGACCAGCGCGACCTTCAGGCCGCGGCGGGAAAACAGCACGGCGGCGGCGCAGCCGGCCGTGCTGGCGCCGACGATGACGACGTCGAATGGCATTTCGTTTTGCATGATGGGCTTCCGAGTGGGGGATGCGAACGGCTTCAGGCCGGGGTCTTGTCGTGCTCGCTGTCCTTGGCGCGCACGCTGTCCATGCGGCCGCGCGAGGTTTCGCGCTGGCCGCGCGCCGGCAGCAGGGGGCCGATCTGGCCCAGCCCGAACGGCGGCATATTGATGTAGACCGACTCGTACTGGCCGGGGGCGATGCGGTAGGCTTCGTGCCAGATGCCGACGTCGCCGCTGGTGCCGATCTTCTTATAGAAACCGCGCCACGCCTTCTGGTGGCGTTTTTCGCTGCTGTGGCTGTAGGCCAGCAGCGCCTCGTAGGAACGCCAGTACTGGACGTAGCAGATCGGATTGCCGACGGTCTGGTACTGGCCGCCCAGCAGGCCGCTGTCCGGATCGTCGACCAGCTCGGTGATCATGCGGCGCATCGCGATGGCGATCGGCAGCCACTTGTGGATCTTCCACCATTTGTTGATGCGCATGCCGATCAACAGCACGACGAAGTCCTCTTCAACGCTGATCGTCATGCGATCGTTTATCACTGATTGCTGTGCCATCTGTGTCCCGTTAAGAATTGGCGCCGCTGGCGGCGCGATGCAGGTGACACGATAGGCGATGGCCGGTTCGGTGCTCAATAGCCCGATTGGCGGGGGGAGGGGGTGGGAATGGCGGGCGCGGGCGGGGCGGCAGCGCGCGCCCGCCCGCGATGGATGGCTTAGTTGTCGCCGAACGGCAGGAAGAAGCCGGTCATCTGTTTCAGGCGGCCGTCGGCATGGTACTGGCCGAAGCTGGCGCCCTTGCCGACCACTTTGTCCTCGCCCACCACCAGGTTCCAGTGGGCCAGGCTGCGGCCGTGATGCTCGGCGAATTCGGTGGTCACGAAGCGGCCGCCCGGCACGTTTTTCTGGAACTCCGTCATGTAGGCCGCCAGCTGGTCGTGGCCGTTGACGTGCACGTGGGTGTCGGAATACTCGCAGTCAGGGTTCAGGCATTGCTCGAAAATCTTCTGTCGTGCCGCGGCGTCCGTTTCGCTCCAGGAGCCGGTGTACACTTCCCAGGTATCCCGCAGTGCGCTTTGTTCCATAAGTCTCTCCACTCTGTTAAAAAATTAATATTAATGGCAAAATGCCATCATACCCCGATCGGGCGACCGGGGTGTCGCGTACGGCCGCGCCGGGCGGCCGCCAGGCTTATTGCTCGCTGTCCGGATCGGGGCTGAACTTGTCGGTGATGACGTCGGCGTTGAGCGGCTCCCAGAACACCAGCAGGATGCCGGAGTTCTCGATCGGCTGTTTGTGCGGGTTGGTGACGCTCAGGCGCGCGGTGATGACGTCGTCGCCGGCGACCTTCGGACCATAGATGCCGGGCATCCAGATCGGCGCGCCGTTCTGTGGAATGTGCTTCGGATGCACGTGCAGCGGCACGGTCGGCGCGCCTTCGCCGGCGCCGTAGTGGGCGGCCGGGTTCGACGCGTAGGTCGGCTCGAAGCGGTAGGCCTTGTGGTTGTTGATGCGCACATCCAGGTAGTCGGCGTGGTCCATCACGTGCGGCGCCACCTCGATGATGCGGGCCGCCTCGCCCAGCGTGTGCTTGGGACCGTTCACCACGTGGGTGCCGGTCGGGATCACCACTTCTTCGCGGCAGGGATTCAGGCCCACCCAGGTGATATTGAAGTCGCGGTACCTGGTCGTGCCTTCGTCCCAGTGCATATTGAAGCGCACGTACAGCTCTTCCGTTTCCGGCACGTTGGCCGAATTGGTCCAGTGGAAGTCCAGGCCGCCCAGCGTGCCGCCCTTCATCGCGAACGCGTAGCCGGCCGGGAAGCGCAGGTCCAGCAGGTCGCGGCCGACCGCCAGCGGCAGGATGCCGCACTCGTCCTTGGCCGGGCGGCTGCTGGTCTGATAGGTGAAGATGTAGTGGTGCGGCAGCTGCGAGTAGGCCGGCTTGTGGGACACCACTTCCAGGCGGCCGTCCGGGTGGCGCTTGATGACGTCGACGTCGGCGCCCAGGAACCAGCGGGTGACGCCTTCGGGCAGCGTTTCCTGGCTGGCGCCCGGGCGCTGCGGGCTATCCGGCAGGCGGTTGAAATTTTCATCGTAGCTGTAGCCGGTGTCGGTCTTCAGGTCGATGCGGATATAGCGGGTGGTGGTGTACGGCGCGGCGTGCGCCAGCGCCGGCGCCAGCACGGCGGCGAGCAGCAGAAGATTGCGGTAGCGTGGACGGAAAAATGACATGGCAAGTCCCTTATGTTGAGTCATAGCGGAGGTGGATACTGCGGTTCGGTGTAGACGCTGCGAACAGTGCCCGCGCGCGGCGGGGGGCGCAATAGCCACTAAGAGCTAGGAAGGGATGCCGCGGGTCTGGCGGGATTCGATCGGTTGTCGGGAACCAGTCACGGCCTGCTCGGCGTTGGCGACGGCTTTCTTCTGAGCCGGGGGCGGCGTGGACGGCGTCAGCGCCAGCCCTGCAGCCAGCGGGTGCTGTCGTTGAGCTCGCGCCAGCGCAGGGTGAAGCTGCGCCGTGTCAGCACCGCCTCCATGGTAATCAGGTCGATCCCGGCGCCGGGCGGATCCTCTTCGATCAGCGCCGTCACGATGAAGTGTTTTTCCCGGTTCAAGGGCTTCGCCGCGGTCCATTTGCTGCGCAGCAGTTTGGCGGGCTGCAGGCGCAGCGGCGGTTGCGCCGGCGCCGCCAGGCCGGGCAGGTCGCGCAGGGCGTCGATGCCGTGCATGCTGCGCCGCCACCACTGGGAAAACGACTGGCATGGCTGGCGCACGGGGACGAACAGCGGCGTCGCCGCGCGCTGCAGCACGCCGGGCGGCAACAGTGTGCCGCAGTGGGGATCGGCCCAGGTCTGGACCGAGCGCGCACCGGCCAGCGCGGCGTCCAGGTCGGCGCCGCCGGCGTACCAGCAGACCGGGGCCAGCGCCTGCATGCGGCTGTCCGCAAACGCCCAGCGCATGGCTGACCAGGGCCAGAGGCGATGATGGTCGGCCGGCCACCAGCCGATGCGCAGGCAGTCGCGCGGCAGGTCGGCCGGCGGTTCGCCCAGCGCCCACGGGTGCACCAGCCAGACATCGCGCCCGGCCGCCGCCCGGGCCGCGGGCGCCACCGCCCGGCCGGCCGGCGGCGCGGACAGCAGGGCCGGCTCGTCGA
>NZ_LRON01000054.1:0-7080 GCF_001758795.1 Duganella sp. HH101
AGCTGTACATCGGCGGCGAACTGCTGGCGCGCGGCTATCTTGGCCGGCCGGCGCTGAGCGCAGAGCGCTTTGTAGCGGATCCGTTCGGCGAGGCGGGCGAACGCCTGTACCGCACGGGCGATCTGGTGCGCTGGAACGGCGAAGGGCAGCTGGAATACCTGGGCCGGATCGACCATCAGGTGAAGATCCGTGGTCTGCGGATCGAACTGGGGGAAGTGGAAGCGCAGCTGCTGGCGCAGCCGGAGGTGCGCGATGCGGTGGTGGTGGCGCACAGCGGCTCCGCCGGTACGCGCCTGGCCGGCTATGTGTCGGCGCATGTCGGGCAAGAGATCGGTGCTGCTGAATTGCGCGCGCGTTTGGGCGCGACGCTGCCGGACTACATGGTGCCCTCGGCGATCATGGTGCTCGATAGCCTGCCGCTGAACGCCAACGGCAAGGTGGACCGCAAGGCGCTGCCGGAGCCGGGCTATGAAGGTGGCCAGGAATACGAAGCGCCGCAAGGTGAGGTGGAGCAGGCGCTGGCCGAGGTCTGGGGCGAGGTGCTGCAAGTGCCGCAAGTGGGCCGCCAGGATAACTTCTTCGAACTGGGTGGAGATTCCATACTGAGCCTGAAGGTTATTTCACGCGCGCAGGCCCACGGCCTGAAGCTGACGGCGCGTCAGGTGTTTGAACACCCGACACTCAAAGGCCAGGCCGAGGTCAGCGCGGTGCAGGGCCGGGCAGTGGAGGCTATCCCCGTGTTGCCTGCTGCCGCTCGCTCCGGTCCATTGGCAGCTTCCTATGCCCAGATCCGTCAGTGGTTCCTGTGGAAGCTGGAACCAGCGAGTACGTCCTATCATCTGAACGGCGCTCTGAAGCTGGACGGAGACTTGAATGTAGAGGCACTGAAAGCGGCTTTCGATGCGTTGGTAGCGCGCCACGAATCCCTGCGCACAGTGCTGCGCGCGGACCAGGATGGCCAGGTGACGCAGCAGATTCAGCCAGCGGCCGGCGCGCATCTGGAGCTGATAGACCTTCAAGGCATGGCCGACCGTGTAGACGATGAAGCTACACGCCTGAACCAGACACCATTCGATCTGGAGCAAGGCCCCTTGCTGCGCGTGGGCCTGATACGCGAAGCGGCCGATCGGCACCTGCTGGCCGTGGTTATGCACCACATAATTTCGGATGGATGGTCGATGCAGATCATCATCGATGAATTCGTTGCGCTCTACCGCGCTCGCATGGAAGGTACCGTCGACGATTTGGCTGCCTTGCCGGTGCAGTACGCCGACTACGCCGCCTGGCAGCGTGCCTGGTTGGAAGCGGGTGAGAAGGACCGCCAGTTGGCTTATTGGAAGGCGCAGTTGGGCGACGAACATCCGGTACTGCAACTGCCGGCCAGTCATCCGCGCAAGATGGAAGGTGGATACCACGCAGCGCAACACGCGATTGCTCTGCCCAAGGAATTGAGCGGAGGCTTGCAGCGGCGCGCTCAGTCGCAAGGAGCGACCTTGTTCATGGCGCTGCTGGCTGGATTCCAGGTGCTGCTGTCCCGCTACACAGGGCTGGCGGACATCCGCGTGGGCGTCCCCAACGCCAATCGCCACCGGATAGAGACCGAGGGACTGGTCGGCTTCTTCGTCAACACGCAGGTAATACGTAACGTGATCGGAGACAGGCAGACTTTGGCACAGGTGCTGGCGCAGGCCCGTGAAGCGGTGCTTGGCGCGCAGGCGCATCAGGATCTGCCGTTCGAACAGCTGGTCGAAGCGCTGCAGCCGGAACGCCAGTTGGGAGCCAATCCGCTGTTCCAGGTGGTGCTTAACCATCAGCGCCAGGATCTGCGAGCATTGCGGCAGTTACCGGGGCTTACGCTGACAGCCCACGCAATGGGTGAGCAGGGCGCCCAATTCGAACTGGTGATCGATACCATTGAGGACGTTGACGGCCAGGTACAGGTGGTCTTCAGCTACGCCCGTGAACTGTTCGAGGCTGATGTTATTAGGCGCATGGCGGTGCACTACGTGGCGGTGCTGCGCGCGCTGTCCGAACTGCCGCAGCAGGCAGTCGGCGAAGTGCCGCTACTCAGCCCGTCCGAGTTTGGACAGCTACAACAGTGGGGCGCGATCAGCGAATGCTATCCATCGCAGGAGCCGCTGCATCAGATGATCGAACGGCAGGTTCAGGCCCGCCCGGATGCGAATGCGCTGCTGTTCGGCGACGAATCGCTGAGCTATACGCAGCTGAACCTGCGCGCCAACCGTCTCGCCCACCGACTGATAACGCTGGGCGTCGGGCCGGATGTCAAAGTCGGCATCGCCGTCGAGCGCTCGCTGGAAATGATGATCGGTCTACTGGCGATCCTGAAGGCCGGCGGCGCCTATGTGCCGCTGGACCCGGAATATCCGACCGATCGCCTGGCCTACATGATGGCCGACAGCGGCATCGCGCTGCTGTTGACGCACAGCGCTTTGAAGGACGGGCTGCCACCGGCCGACGGTGTGCAGGTTCTTGAGCTGGACGCGCTGGACCTGTCCGGCGAACCGGAACACAACCCGCAGGTGACGGTGCATGCCGAAAACCTGGCCTATGTGATTTACACCTCGGGTTCTACCGGACGGCCGAAAGGTGCGCAGCTATGCCACCGCAACGTGGGCCGGCTGCTCAAGGGCACCGAAGCCTGGTTCGAGTTTGGCGCGCAGGATGTGTGGACGATGTTCCACTCCTACGCCTTCGACTTCTCGGTCTGGGAGATATTCGGCGCGCTGTGCACCGGTGGCCAGCTGGTGATCGTGCCGTATTGGATCAGCCGCTCGCCGGAGGATTTCCTGCAACTGCTGCGCCGTCATCAGGTGACGGTGCTGAACCAGACGCCGTCGGCGTTTGGGCAGTTGATGCATGTGCCAGGTTTGTATGACGAACGCCTGGCGCTGCGCGCCGTGATCTTCGGCGGCGAGGCGCTGGATCCGCAACGCTTGAAGCCGTGGATGGCGCAGTGGGGCGGCCGGCAGCCGCGCATGATCAATATGTACGGCATCACCGAAACCACGGTGCACGTGACCTATCGCGAAATCACTGCGGCGGACCTGGACAGCCAGCGCAGTCCGGTGGGCGTGGCGATCCCGGACCTGGGCCTGCGGGTGCTGGACGGCGCGCTGAACCCGGCGCCGGTTGGCGTGGCGGGGGAACTGTATGTGGCCGGCGACGGCTTGGCGCGCGGCTACCTGGGCCGTCCGGGCCTGAGCGCGGAACGCTTTGTGGCCGATCCGTTCGGCGCGGCCGGCGAACGGCTGTACCGCACCGGCGATCTGGTGCGATGGAACGATGAGGGACAGCTGGAGTACCTGGGCCGCATCGACCACCAAGTCAAGATCCGTGGCTTCCGCATCGAGCTGGGAGAAATCGAAGCCCAACTGCTGGCGCAGCCGGAAGTGCGCGAGGCGGTGGTGCTGGCCCTCGACGGACCGAATGGCGCGCGCCTGGTGGGCTATATCTCTGCGCAGGCCGGAATGACGGTGCTGCCGGCCGAGCTGCGCGAACGGTTGGGCGAGGCTCTGCCGGACTACATGGTGCCGTCGGTGATCGTGGTGCTGGACGCGCTGCCGATCAACGCCAACGGCAAGGTGGATCGCAAGGCGCTGCCGCAACCCGAGTATGCGGGCGGCCGCGAGTACGAAGCGCCGCAAGGCTCGGTGGAGGAAGCGCTGGCCGGCATCTGGTCCGAAGTACTGGGCGTGGAGCGCGTGGGCCGCAACGATAACTTCTTCGAGTTGGGCGGCCATTCGCTGATGGCGGTTCAGATTGTGGCGCGCATACAGGTGGCGCTGCAGGTCGATGTGGCGATCAAGGATGTCTTCCTCAAACCGACACTGTCCGAAATGGCGGGGCTGCTGCCTGACGCTTCGAGCGCGGCATCGAACACTGCCTCGCTCTCTGAAATTGACGCATTTATTGATAGTCTGGAAATCGTATAATGAATAGTTCGACAACGCAGCGAATCGCGGAACGCTTTGCCCGCCTGACCCCGGAGCAGCGTCGCGCGGTGTATCAAAAGATCAAGCTGGAAGGACTGGCGATAGGGCAGTTTCCCATCCTGGCCCGTGAACCATCGGAGTCGCTCTGCTGGGCGCCGTCGTATGCGCAGGCCCGCCAATGGTTTTTGTGGAAGCTGGACCCTGGCAGCACGGCCTATCACATCAGCGGCGGGCTGCGCCTGGACGGACAACTGGATGCGGGCGCGCTGCAGGCCGCCTTCGATGCGCTGGTGGCGCGACACGAATCCCTGCGTACGCTGTTCCGCGCGGACGATGATGGCCAGGTGATGCAGGCGATCCAGCCAGCGGCCGGCGCTCATCTTGAGCGCATCGATCTTGGCGCCGTGACGGCGGACGAACTGGAGGCGCGGATACGCGACGAAGCGGTGCGCCTGCACCAGACGCCGTTCGATCTGGAGCGTGGCCCGCTGCTGCGCGTTGGCCTGATACGCGCAGCGGCCGACCAGCATGTGCTGGTGGTGGTGATGCATCACATCGTCTCGGACGGCTGGTCTATGCAGATCATCATCGAGGAGTTCGTGGCGCAGTATCGCGCACAGTTGGAAGGACAGGCGTGCGAGCTGGACGACTTGCCGGTGCAGTATGCTGACTTCGCATTGTGGCAGCGTCATTGGATGGAGGCAGGCGAGAAGGACCGCCAACTGGCCTACTGGAAGGCGCACCTGGGGGACGAGCACCCGGTACTGCAGCTGCCGACGACCCATCCGCGCAGGGCCGACGGGGCATATCATGCGGCGCAGTACAGCATCGAGCTGCCGGCGGAACTGGCATCCGCGTTGCAGCGTCGAGCGCAAGGGCAGGGCGCGACGCTGTTTATGGCGTTGCTGGCCGGTGTACAGGTGTTGCTGGCTCGCTATACCGGCATGTCGGACATTCGAGTGGGTGTGCCCAACGCCAATCGCCATCGGGTAGAGACTGAAGGGGTGGTTGGCTTTTTCGTCAACACGCAAGTGCTGCGCGGGGTGATCGATGGTCGTCTGAACTTGTCACAGGTGCTGGCGCTGGCTAAGGAGGCGGCGCTTGGGGCGCAGTCGCATCAGGATCTGCCGTTCGAGCAATTGGTCGAAGCATTGCGTCCCGAGCGCCATCCAGGCGTCAATCCTTTGTTTCAGGTGATGGTGAACCATCAACGGGTGGAGCAGAACGGGCCGGTGCGGATGCCGGGCCTGACGCTGGGTGAGTACGTGCTGGGCGAGCAGGCAGCACAATTTGAACTGGTGGTCGATACCATCGAGACGGCTGACGGCGGCGTGCGCGTGGGCTTGACCTATGCGCGCGAGCTGTTCGACGTCCAAGCTGTCGCGCTGATGGCGGCGCACTACGTTGCCGTGCTACGCGCGTTGGCGGAACAACCGGAGCTGGCCGTCGGTGAAGTCGCATTGCTGAATGCAGAAGAGTGGCAACAGCAACGCGCATGGGGCGTGAACCAGACAACTTATTCATATGAAGCGCCGGTGCACCAGCTGTTCGAACGCCGGGCGAGGGAAACGCCGCAGGCGACGGCGCTGCTGTTCGGTGAGGGAGCTCTGAGCTACGCGGAACTGAACCAGCGCGCCAACCAGCTGGCGCATCGCCTGATCAAGATGGGCGTGCGGCCCGAGGCCAAGGTGGGCATCGCCGTCGAGCGCTCCTTCGAAATGGTGGTCGGCCTGCTGGCGATCCTGAAGGCGGGTGCGGCCTATGTGCCGCTGGACCCGGAATACCCGGCGGACCGCCTGACTTATATGCAGGAAGACAGCGGCATCGCGCTGCTGCTGACGCACAGCGCGGTCAAGCAAGGCCTGACGGTCATACAGGGGCTGCGCGTACTGGATCTCGACACGTTGGAGCTGGGCGACGAACCGTCGCATGATCCGCAAATCCCGCTGCACGGCGAGCATCTGGCTTACGTGATCTACACCTCGGGTTCCACCGGCCGGCCGAAGGGTGCGGCCATCCGCCATCGCGCGCTGGCCAGTTGCATGACATGGATGCAGCAGACCTACGCGTTGACGCCGGCCGACACGGTGTTGCACAAGGCGCCGTTCAGCTTTGACGTCTCGGCATGGGAGATATTCTGGCCGCTGACGGCGGGCGTACGCCTGGTGGTGGCCAATCCTGGCGACCAGCGCGACCCGGAGCGGATCACGGAACTGATCCGCCGTCATCAGATCACCACGCTCAACTTCGTGCCGGCGATGCTGCAGGCTTTCCTGGCGCACGAAGGCATCGAGGCGCAGACGCGCCTGCGTTATGTGATCTGCGGCGGCGAAGCGATGCCTGCGGCCACGCAGGGCGAGGCGCTGCGCCGCCTGGAGGGCGTGAGCTTGCAGAACCTGTACGGCCCGACCGAAACCACGATCCACGTCACGCAGTGGACCTGCCGCGACGATGGCCGGGCGCTGGTGCCGATCGGCCGTCCGATATCGGAGACCAAGGCCTATGTGCTGGATGGCGCGCTGAGCGCCGTGCCGCAAGGCGTGGCCGGTGAGCTGTACATCGGCGGCGAACTGCTGGCGCGCGGCTATCTTGGCCGGCCGGCGCTGAGCGCAGAGCGCTTTGTAGCGGATCCGTTCGGCGAGGCGGGCGAACGCCTGTACCGCACGGGCGATCTGGTGCGCTGGAACGGCGAAGGGCAGCTGGAATACCTGGGCCGGATCGACCATCAGGTGAAGATCCGTGGTCTGCGGATCGAACTGGGGGAAGTGGAAGCGCAGCTGCTGGCGCAGCCGGAGGTGCGCGATGCGGTGGTGGTGGCGCACAGCGGCTCCGCCGGTACGCGCCTGGCCGGCTATGTGTCGGCGCATGTCGGGCAAGAGATCGGTGCTGCTGAATTGCGCGCGCGTTTGGGCGCGACGCTGCCGGACTACATGGTGCCCTCGGCGATCATGGTGCTCGATAGCCTGCCGCTGAACGCCAACGGCAAGGTGGACCGCAAGGCGCTGCCGGAGCCGGGCTATGAAGGTGGCCAGGAATACGAAGCGCCGCAAGGTGAGGTGGAGCAGGCGCTGGCCGAGGTCTGGGGCGAGGTGCTGCAAGTGCCGCAAGTGGGCCGCCAGGATAA
>NZ_LRON01000055.1:0-6597 GCF_001758795.1 Duganella sp. HH101
CCCATGAACCTTTACTGTAGCTTTGCATTGGACTTTGAATCAATCTGTGTAGGATAGGTGGGAGGCTTTGAAGCGGGGACGCCAGTTCTCGTGGAGCCATCCTTGAAATACCACCCTGGTTCATTTGAGGTTCTAACCTTGGCCCGTTATCCGGGTCGGGGACAGTGCATGGTAGGCAGTTTGACTGGGGCGGTCTCCTCCTAAAGTGTAACGGAGGAGTTCGAAGGTACGCTAGGTACGGTCGGACATCGTGCTAATAGTGCAATGGCATAAGCGTGCTTAACTGCGAGACTGACAAGTCGAGCAGGTACGAAAGTAGGACATAGTGATCCGGTGGTTCTGTATGGAAGGGCCATCGCTCAACGGATAAAAGGTACTCTGGGGATAACAGGCTGATTCCTCCCAAGAGTTCATATCGACGGGGGAGTTTGGCACCTCGATGTCGGCTCATCACATCCTGGGGCTGTAGCCGGTCCCAAGGGTATGGCTGTTCGCCATTTAAAGTGGTACGTGAGCTGGGTTTAAAACGTCGTGAGACAGTTTGGTCCCTATCTGCCGTGGGCGTTGGAAATTTGAAGGGGGCTGCTCCTAGTACGAGAGGACCGGAGTGGACAGACCTCTGGTGTACCGGTTGTCACGCCAGTGGCATTGCCGGGTAGCTAAGTCTGGAAGAGATAACCGCTGAAAGCATCTAAGCGGGAAACTTGCCTTAAGATGAGATTTCCCAGAGCCTTGAGCTCTTTGAAGGGTCGTTCGAGACCAGGACGTTGATAGGTCAGGTGTGGAAGTGCAGTAATGCATTAAGCTAACTGATACTAATTGCCCGTACGGCTTGTCCCTATAACCTTAGCAGGTTATGGTGAATAAGAAGTACGTTGGAACGTTCGTTGATACACAACTTCATTACCCCATTTACTTACTTCTCCAGATTCGGAGCGTCGCTGAAAGCGTCGCTCGTACAAGTCAATGCCTGATGACCATAGCAAGTTGGTCCCACCCCTTCCCATCCCGAACAGGACCGTGAAACAACTCTGCGCCGATGATAGTGCTGCAACCAGTGTGAAAGTAGGTTATCGTCAGGCTAGTTATAAGAAGAAGCCCACCAGGTGATCCTGGTGGGCTTTTTTGCGTTCGGCGATATACTCTCAGCATGAACGAACACACGGCAAGAAGCGTTGTACTGGTGCGGGCCATCGAGCTCGCCGACCAAAATAAAGAAGTTCTTAGCGACGACGATCGCCTCTATGCCAGCCGCAGCGCGCGCGAACTCGCACAATGGCAAGCTTCGGACAACAAGGCCGAAGTAACGGCCGATGATTTCCTGCAGCAGCGCGCCGAACAAATCCTGAAACGCCTCGCCGAACGCACGCCTGCATTTGCGACCTTCGCCAAACAGCGCTCCAGCTGGCAAGCCTTCTCGCTGGCTGTGCCCATCATTGCATTGCTGCTCGGCGCCGGCCTCGACCGCATTACCGACCCACACCGAGTCGACCTGCTGTCTGCGCCCTTGCTGTTGATCGTCACCTGGAACATATTGGTGTATCTGGGCTTGCTCGTATTGCTGCTGAAACCGACGTCCCTGCTTGCCTGGCCCAGGCGGGAGTTGCTGCGCAAGCCGCGCTTGCCGCGCAACTTGCCGCAACCCTTATCCTCCGGCGTGCTGAGGTTTGCTGCGGAATGGATGCAACTGAGTGCCAAGCTCAACGCCGCGCGACTGAGCCGCACCATACATCTGAGCGCAGCGATGTTCGCGCTTGGCGCGCTGGCCTCGCTGTATGCGCGGGGCGTCTGGTCGCAATACGCGGCAGGCTGGGAGAGCACCTTCCTCGATGCCGGCCAGGTGCACAGTCTGCTGTCCGTGCTGTTCGCACCGGCGGTGGCCGTATTCCACCTACAGGATTTTTCGCTCGCCGAAGTGACGGCCCTGCGCTTCCCGCAAACCACCGCCGCCGATGGCGGCGCTCGCTGGGTGCATTTGTATGCCGCGACTATCCTGCTGCTGGTCGTGCTGCCGCGTTTGCTGTTGGCAGCGGCCGGCAACTGGCGGGCTGCGCGATTGGCGCAGCACTTTCCGCTCGATCTAGATCAGCCATATTTCCGCCAGCTCAGCGGCAGCATTGGTATCGCCGCCGGTGGCACGCTGCGTGTGCTGCCCTACAGTTTTACCGTTGATGAGGCACGCCATAGAGGCCTGACCCAAGTCGCGGTCGCGATGTTCGGCGAGCAGGGCCGCCTGATGCTGCGGCCATCGGTCGCGTACGGTGAGGAGCCGCAAGCGGTCCTGCGCGATACGGATCTTGGCGTGGACACCACGGCGGCCTTGTTCAATCTGTCGGCCACGCCGGAAAAGGAAAACCATGGCGCCTTCCTCGACTACCTGGTGGCCGCATCGGCGCGCGACGTCGTCGTCTTACTGGACGAGTCCGCTTATCTGGCACGCATGGGCGACCATGCCGACGCCCGTGCACGCCTGGAGGAGCGCACCGCGCTCTGGCAGCAGTTCTGCGCGTTTCATCAAGCCAAGGCCAGCGTCGTCAACCTGCTGAAACCCCATGCATAAAGAAAACACCATTCAACTCGCGCTGATCTCGCACACCAACAACGGCAAAACCACGCTGGCGCGCACGCTGATTGGCGTGGATATCGGCGAAGTGCGCGATGCCGCGCATGTGACGATTTTTGCAGAGGCCCATGCGCTGCTTGAGACCACGGAGGGCGACAGCTTGCTGCTGTGGGATACGCCGGGCTTTGGCGATTCCGTGCGCCTGCTGAAGCGGTTGTCGCAAGCGGGTAATCCGATCGGCTGGTTCCTGCGCGAAGTCGTCGATCGTCACCGCGACCGCGCGTTCTGGTTGAGCCAGCAAGCGCTGCGTGCCGCCAGGGACGAGGCCGATGTCGTGCTGTACCTGGTGAACTCCGCCGAGCATCCGGACGACACCGGCTATCTGCCGGCGGAAATGAAGATACTCGAATGGCTGGGTAAGCCGGTGCTGGTCCTGCTCAATCAGATGGGGCCTCCTCGCCCCGCAGCGGAAGAGCATGCGGAGCAGGCCCGCTGGCGCGACCATCTGCGCCGGTATGCCGCCGTGCGCGAGGTATTGGCGCTGGATGCATTCGCCCGCTGCTGGACGCATGAGCGCGTCTTTTACGAAGCGGTCGGCAGGCAGTTGGATGCGCACAGGCAGCCTGCATATGCGCGACTGTTCGCGCTGTGGGAGTCCAACAATGCACGCCGTTACGATCAGGCGATGCAGTTGCTGGCCACGCAGCTGGCGATGGCCGCGCGGGACAGCGAGGCCATCGAAGCGGAGTCCAGGAGCATGCTCAAATCGGCGCTGAAAGTCGTCGGGATTGGAAAGAGCGAAGAGCTGCAACGGCAGGACCGCGCGATGGCCGCGTTGATCGGTCGCCTGAACGAGAGCACCGGCCGGATGACGCGCGAACTGCTGATACTGCATAAGCTGGATCCCGCCGAGGCATCCAGGATCAATGCCAGGGTGCGCGACAATTTTGTGGTGCGCGCACCCATCGACAAGGCGCAGGCGGGTTTGCTGGGGGCGATGATTTCTGGCGCCGCGACCGGCTTGTCGGCCGACCTGATGTCTGGTGGCCTCAGCCTTGGCGGCGGCGCACTGGTGGGCGGCATAGTCGGCGCGCTGACGTTTGCCGGCGCGGTCTGGGGATTCAACTCCACCACCGACCGCAATCAGGCGACGGTGCAATTTGCCGCAGCATTTATGCGCACGCTGGTGGTGGCGGGTGTCTTGCGCTATCTGGTCGTGGCGCACTTTGGCCGTGGACGGGGGAATTTTGTCGACGGCGAAGCGCCGGCATTTTGGCAGGATGAAGTGGAGCAGGAAGTTGCGCGGCACGAAGCGGCGCTGGAGGATCTCTGGCACCGCGTGCGCGGCGAAAAAACGGCGGACCACGGTGCCAGCCTGGTCCAGCCGTTGATACAGCGGATAGTTACAGCCACGCTGGCGCGGCTGTACCCTTCACCCGATCAGAACTGATAGCGCGCGCCGAACGAAATCAGCGATACCTCGCTCTTGCTGAGGTAAGTGCCTTCCAGGCTCAGCGAGAAGCTCCGGTTGAAGGCGTAACGCACGCCGAGGCCGACGACAGGATCGGTATCGGTGCGGTCGGCCATTGAAACACGGGTGGATTTCATCGTCGTGCGGCCAACGCCGGCGCGGCCGTACAGGCTGAAGCGTGCATCGAGCGGTACCGTGCCCAGCGCCGCGATGCCATAGTGGCTGTCGGGATAGTAGCCGGCGTCTGCCAGGAAGCCGCGGAACGGGTTGAAGCTCAGGCTGCGGGTGTAGACTTCGAAGCCGAAATTCGGCGTGAACTGGTAGCCGGTGTTGGCGCCCAGGGAAATGTCGTTGCTGTTGTCGGCGTACTTGGACGAGACCGATGCGCGGGCGGTGTCGATGCCGACATACACGCCGGGTTCGAAGCCGGGCGCCGCAAACGATGGCGCGGACGCAGCCAATAGTGCCAGCGCCGCGGCGCTGAGGAAAGTGTGTCGCATAAAGCTCCTGAATAATAGAAGTGGTACTACGGGCTGGCAGCATTAACTAATTTTCAATATCGCCAGTTACCGCATAGTATCTTCATATTATCTTTAAAGCAATCTTGCCGCTTCGGCCGGGCGCACCGCCAGCAGGCGGCGCATCGCGTGTGCTTCCTCGCCCGGACTGCGGCCGAAGAAGCGTTTGAATTCGCGGCTGAATTGCGAGGGGCTCTCGTAGCCCACTTGTGCCGAGGCGGATTGCGCCGTCATGTCGCTGCGCGCCATTAGCAGCCGGGCCTGGTGCAGGCGCGCAGATTTCAGGTATTGGATGGGCGTGCAGTGTGTGACCGACTTGAAATGCACGTGAAAGGCCGGCACGCTCATGTTGGCTTCGGCGGCCAGCAGGCCGACGTCGATGTCCGCCGCATAATCGGCGTGGATGCGGCGCAGCGCCTTGGCGATCCGCCCGAACTGGCCCTGATTGGTCAGCGCCGCGCGCATGGCCGCGCCTTGTTCGCCCATCAGTACCCGGTAGCAGATCTCGCGCACGATGGCGGGGCCGAGCACGCGCGCCTCCAGCGGCGAACTCAGCGCTTCAAGCAGGCGCAGCACGGTTTCGCTCAGGCGCTCATCCATGCGGGTGGTCATCATGCCTTTGGGCATGGCCGGTACTTCATTGTCGGACTGGTCGATGGCGAACATCAGGTCGGCCAGGGTGGTGCGGTCGACGCGCACGGAGAGTCCCAGGAATGGTTCTTCCGGCGTGGCATCCGTGGTGCTGGTGAACGGCATGGGGACGGCGACTACCAGGTAGTGTTCCGCGTCGAACTGCAGCACGTCGTTGCCGAAGTAGGCTCGCTTGCGTCCCTGGAGCACGATGGCGATACAGGGATCGGACATGGCTGGCGTTTTGGTCGAGCTGCAATTCGAACGAGTCAGGCGGACGTCGTCCAGCGCCGACAAGGTGTAGCCCTCGTTTGGCGCCAGCTGTTGATGCAGTGCGATCATGCGTTCCACGTGCGTGTCCTTTCTATCTGGGGCTTGAATAGGAATGATCCATGATTCCCGATGCCGCTGCCAGTTTCTTGCAGAGGTTTTATAGGATTAGGCAAGAAGTGCATAGGCATGTGCATTCGCAGCATGGAATTTGATCCGTAAGATGCAGTCTGGTGTTAATGCCATTGAAAGGACCGCATCATGACAGCTATTCCACAAGCACATCGCAAGGTTATCCTGATTGCCGGCGCCAGCCGGGGCTGCGGTCCGGCGACCGCCCGCAAGTTGGCGGGAGAAGGGCATCATGTGGTCCTGGGAGCGCGCCGCTCCAGCAAGCTGCATGCGCTGGTAACGGAAATCCGCGCGGCAGGCGGTTCGGCTGAATGGTATGCGCTGGATGTGTTGCAACCGGAGGAAATGCGCGAATTCCTAGCTTTTGCCGAAGACGTGCATAAGCGCGTCGATATTCTAATTAATAATGTTTGACAGAATCACAGGGGCCTTGCTATAGTTCGCCCCCTCGCAGAACACAGCACGTAAATGAGAACACAGCACGTAAATGCTGAGTTAGGCGAAGAAAGAAGAGCTTGACGAGATAAACGAAACAGTTCATAATCTTGCCTCTTCGCTGATGAACACAACGCTTCTTCAGCAAGCAGTACCGAATAAGTTCTTTAAAAATTAACAGTCGATAAGTGTGGACGTTTGATGAAAGTGCACTGCAGGCTAGTCCTGCTGATACTTAAAATATCAAATGTTCACAAGAAGTAATGAAATAGGCGCTACGAAAGTAGTGGCCTGTCAGTATTTTGAGTGAGCGACCCGTCAGCAATGACGGTGGCAGAAATGCCAAATAAACAGAGATTAAACTGAAGAGTTTGATCCTGGCTCAGATTGAACGCTGGCGGCATGCCTTACACATGCAAGTCGAACGGCAGCGCGGGGCAACCTGGCGGCGAGTGGCGAACGGGTGAGTAATATATCGGAACGTACCCTGGAGTGGGGGATAACGTAGCGAAAGTTACGCTAATACCGCATACGATCTAAGGATGAAAGTGGGGGATCGCAAGACCTCATGCTCCTGG
>NZ_LRON01000056.1:0-4808 GCF_001758795.1 Duganella sp. HH101
GGGGCTGCTCCTAGTACGAGAGGACCGGAGTGGACAGACCTCTGGTGTACCGGTTGTCACGCCAGTGGCATTGCCGGGTAGCTAAGTCTGGAAGAGATAACCGCTGAAAGCATCTAAGCGGGAAACTTGCCTTAAGATGAGATTTCCCAGAGCCTTGAGCTCTTTGAAGGGTCGTTCGAGACCAGGACGTTGATAGGTCAGGTGTGGAAGTGCAGTAATGCATTAAGCTAACTGATACTAATTGCCCGTACGGCTTGTCCCTATAACCTTAGCAGGTTATGGTGAATAAGAAGTACGTTGGAACGTTCGTTGATACACAACTTCATTACCCCATTTACTTACTTCTCCAGATTCGGAGCGCCGCTGAAAGCGTCGCTCGTACAAGTCAATGCCTGATGACCATAGCAAGTTGGTCCCACCCCTTCCCATCCCGAACAGGACCGTGAAACAACTCTGCGCCGATGATAGTGCTGCAACCAGTGTGAAAGTAGGTTATCGTCAGGCTAGTTATAAGAAGAAGCCCACCAAGTGATCCTGGTGGGCTTTTTTGCGTTCGTACGGTTGTCAACGCCGATTTCGTCAATACTGTTTATATGAATATATTCGGCCGCTATGCCGAGGCTGGTGGCCTGGAATATTGGACTCGCCGGCTGAATTTTAATGAGATCACACGACAGCTTCTGGTACTGACCATCATGGCTGGCGCCCAAGCCGATGACCAACTGGCGATGGCGAAGAAGAACGAAGTCGTTACCAGCTATCTTGCGGCGCTGGCGGCAGTCGGCGTCAAGAACGGCGTACCGCTCAGTGTCGTCGGCCGTGATTTGCCCGGGAAGGTGAACAAGGACATCGACCTGGTCGCTTTCCAGGCGAGCATCGATGCCGCAGTGCAGGCCCAGCGGCTGGAAATCGCGCCAACCTATACCTTGCGCTACAGCGGTTTCCGGAGCGCTTATTCAAGCGTCACTATAAACGTGCTATATCGTTACTCGGACGGTAGCGGCATTGTTCCGGCATTTGCGGGCAAACTGACGTTTGGACTCGGCGAACGTGAAATCGGATTCAGCCAGGCGCCGGGACACTCACCGTCGATGCCAATGGCCTTTTGCACATAGAAACGCCGGGCGAGTTCTGGAGCTTCGTCAGCCGGGATGTCAACCGTGGATTGACCGGGCAAATGTCGGGACTAACGTTGGGAGGCTTGCCGGCGCCGCTGTCATGGCGCGCCTATCGCTATGTTAAATCCGACGGCACCATCAAATATGCCGTGGTGCAGACCCTGACGACAACGAACCCGGCTACGTTGAAGACTACCAGCGCATTGACACTCTGGTCGCAGGAATAATGCTCAGCGCGTGGGCGCCAGCATGGGCAGGGTTAGCGTAAACCGCGTGCCGCCGCCGAGTTCGCTCACGACATCGATGGCGCCGCCCAGGATCTCGGTGACGATGTTGTGGACGATGTTCAGGCCCAGCCCGGAGCCGCCCACGCCCAGCTTGGTGGTAAAGAAGGGATCGAAGATCCGCGGCAGGTCTTCCTTCTTGATGCCGGCGCCATGATCCTCCACCGACAGCGATACCAGGCCATGCGCGGACATGCTGGCCGAGATGTCGATCAGACCTGCCGTGCGGCCTTCGTAGCCGTGCAGGATGGCGTTGTTGATCAGGTTGGTGATCACCTGACCGATCGGGCCAGGGTAGCTTTCCATCATCAGGTCCGCAGGGATGCGCTGCTGGATCACGAAGGGCGTGCGCTTGATGGTCGGCTGCAAGGTCAGCACATTCCCGGCCACCACTTCCGCCAATAAAAAACTGCGCCGTTGCGAGCTGGTCTGGTCGACCGCCACCTGTTTGAAGTTGGTGACGATGTCCGCCGCGCGATGCAGGTTGCGGCTCAGGATATCCACCGATAGTTGGGCATTCTTGATGTAGTGCTCAAACTCCTTGCGCGTGATGCCACCCTCCAGTTCCAGGTGCTTGCCGATCTCTTCGGTCTGCATTTCAAACGTGGTGGACGCCATCAGGCTGTTGCCGATCGGCGTGTTCAGCTCGTGCGCGATGCCGGCCACCATCGCGCCCAGGCCTGCCAGGCGCTCGTTGCGCATCAGGTCTGCGCGCGCCTTGTCCAGCGTCGCGACCATATCCTGCAGTTCGCGGTTGGCTCTGCGCAGCGCAAGATGGGTGTTGATGCGCGCCAGCACTTCCTCGATCTGGAAGGGCTTGGTGATGTAGTCCACACCGCCGGCATCGAAGCCTGTCACTTTTTGTTTTGGGTCGGTGAGGCCGGTCATGAAGATGACCGGAATATCCTTGGTGGCCTTGCCGGCCTTCAAGCGGCGGCAGGCCTCGAAACCGTCGATGCCGGGCATGACGACATCGAGCAGGATCAGGTCGGGCTCGGCGAATTCCGCGCGCATCAAACCTTCGGCGGCGGTCTGCGCCAGCACGATCATGAAGCCGTGCCGTTCGAGCCGGTCCAGCAGTGCCGCCAAGTAGGACAGGGAGTCGTCGACGATCAGTATCGTCGGCATCGGCACTACGGGGATCTCGCTCTGGTTCATTTTGGAGCCTGAGGAATTCACGGTGGAGACAGTATAGGCATACTGCCCAAACGACGGTGAAAAAAGAGCGAGACCGTTGCGCCTATAGCAAATTCAAGCCTTTCAACATTACCAAAAGAACCAGCACTGGCGACACGTAGCGCAGCAGGAAGAACACCACGCGTATCGTCGCCTGATTGGCAAGCGTGCCCTGGTTCGACAGCGCCTGCTTGAACTTGTCCGCGCCCCATACCCAACCCACGAACAAGGCTAGCAGGATGCCACCCAACGGCAGCAGCACGTTGGAGGAAACGAAGTCGAACAGGTCGAACATATTCATGCCGAACAGTTTGAAATCGGCCAGCACATTGTTGGTCAGTGCGCAGCTGGAGCCCAGCAGCATCAGGCCCGCGATGGTCAGCAACGTGGCCTTCGCGCGGCTGAGGCCGAATCGTTCATGCAGGATCACGACCGGCACTTCCATCAGCGACAGCATGGCGCCGGTGGCGGCAACCGAGGCCAGCACGAAGAAGGCGATCATCAGCAATTGGCCACCTGGAATTTGCGAGAAGACCGCCGGGATGGTGATGAACACCAGCGCGGGTCCGGCCGCCGGCTCAAAGCCGAAAGTGAATACCGCAGGGAAGATGGCGATGCCCGCCAACATGGAAACGCACAGGTCGGCGGCCATCACGCGCAGCGTGGTCTGCGGAATATTCTGGTCGTCGCGGAAGTAAGAGCCGTAGGTCATCATCGTACCCATGCCGAGCGACAGTTTGAAGAAAGCCAGGCCCATCGCCGTCAGGATGACGCCGGCAGTGATCTTGCTGAAGTCGGGACGGAACAGGAAGGCCAGGCCATCGGCCGCCTTGTCCAGCGACAGGCTGACCGCGCATAGCAACAGCAACAGCAGGAACAAGATCGGCATCAGTTTTTTGGCGATGCCTTCGATGCCTTTAGTCACGCCCATCAGCAGGATGCCGCCGATGAAGGCGAGCACGCCCCACTGCCACAACAGCGATTGCACAGGGTCTGCGATCAAGGCGCCGAAAGCGCTCTCGGTGACGTGCCGATCGCTGCTGAGGATGGAGCCGCCGATCGCTTTGAACACATAGGCGAAAACCCAGGCCACCACTTCGGAATAGAAGGACAGGATCAGGAACGCCGCAGCCATTCCGGCCACGCCGACCAGCCACCATGGCAGGCTTTTTTTAGGGCTGAGATTTTGCAGCGCTGTGATCGGATTGGCTTTGGCCGCGCGGCCCATCGTGATCTCCGCGATCATCACAGGCAGGCCGATGACCAGCGTCGCCAGCAGATAGATCAGCAGGAAACCGGCGCCGCCATTGGCGCCCGTCAGATAAGGGAACTTCCATATATTGCCGAGGCCGACGGCGGAACCCAGCGTCGCCGCCAGTACGCCGAAGCTGGAGCTAAAGCCGCCGCGCTTGATAGTGTTGTTGGTCATTGCGTGCTTTCTCGCCATGTTCTAAAGGGCGCGATTGTAGCAGTTCGAAAAAAGGCCTTGCAGATATTGGTGAGGCTTTGCTATAGTTCGCCCCCTCGCAGAACGGCGCATGCAAATGCCGAGTGAAGCGAGAAAAAAGAAGGGGTTGACGAAACGATCTAAACGCTTCATACTCTTTCTTCTTCGCTGACGGACACAACGCTCCGCAGCAAGCAGTACCGAATAAAGTTCTTTAAAAATTAACAGTCGATAAGTGTGGACGTTTGATGGAAGTGCACAGCAGGCTAGTCCTGCTGATACTTAAAATATCAAATGTTCACAAGAAGTAATGAAATAGGCGCTACGAAAGTAGTGGCCTGTCAGTATTTTGAGTGAGCGACCCGTGAGCAATCACGGTGCCAGAAATGGCAAATAAACAGAGATTAAACTGAAGAGTTTGATCCTGGCTCAGATTGAACGCTGGCGGCATGCCTTACA
This sequence comes from Duganella sp. HH101, assembly GCF_001758795.1. NCBI lineage: Bacteria > Pseudomonadati > Pseudomonadota > Betaproteobacteria > Burkholderiales > Oxalobacteraceae > Duganella > Duganella sp. HH101. The sequence goes on from NZ_LRON01000056.1 coordinate 4,485, forward strand.
CATGCAAGTCGAACGGCAGCGCGGGGCAACCTGGCGGCGAGTGGCGAACGGGTGAGTAATATATCGGAACGTACCCTGGAGTGGGGGATAACGTAGCGAAAGTTACGCTAATACCGCATACGATCTAAGGATGAAAGTGGGGGATCGCAAGACCTCATGCTCCTGGAGCGGCCGATATCTGATTAGCTAGTTGGTAGGGTAAAAGCCTACCAAGGCATCGATCAGTAGCTGGTCTGAGAGGACGACCAGCCACACTGGAACTGAGACACGGTCCAGACTCCTACGGGAGGCAGCAGTGGGGAATTTTGGACAATGGGCGCAAGC
>NZ_LRON01000057.1:0-3935 GCF_001758795.1 Duganella sp. HH101
CGTCGCCCAGCTCAACGAACTGATGATCATCGGACCGATCGCCGTGCGCAGCGCCTGCTCGCATCACCTGTGTCCGGTCATGGGCAAGATCTGGATCGGCGTCATGCCCAACCAGCATTCCAACCTGATCGGCCTGTCCAAGTACGCGCGGCTGGCCGGCTGGATCATGAGCCGGCCGCAAATCCAGGAGGAGGCCGTGGTGCAGCTCGCGGATCTGCTGCAGCAGAAGGTCCGGCCCGACGGCCTGGCCGTGATCATGGAGGCCGATCATTTCTGCATGCAATGGCGCGGCGTCAAGGACAACGACGCGCGCATGATCAACAGCGTCATGCACGGCAGCTTCCTCAAGGACGCCGCGCTGCGGCGCGAGTTCCTGGCCCTGATCAAACGCTAATTTTCGCCGAAAGGATACGTCATGCTTGTCCGCCTCCTGTATGCCAGCCGCGCCGTCGACCATCCCGACAGCGGCGCCGTCGGCGCCATCCTGCAGCAATCGCGCCGGCACAACCCGCCGGCCGGCATCACCGGCGTGCTGTGCCACAGCGAACGGTTGTACCTGCAACTGCTCGAAGGCGGCCGCGAGCAGGTCAACCAGCTGTATGGCCGCATCCTGGCCGACCGCCGCCACAGCGCGGTGACGCTGCTGCACTACGAAGAGATCAGCGAGCGCCGCTACGCCGGCTGGACCATGGGCCAGACCAACCTCGACCAGCTCAATCCCGGCATGCTGCTGCGCTATTCGGCGCTGCCCGCGTTCGACCCGTACGCGCTGAGCGGCGCCAGCTCGCTGGCCCTGATCGACGAACTGATGGCCGCCGCCGCCGTACTCGGGCGCGCCTGAGCATGCGCCGCAGGTCTCGCGCCAATCGCCAGGCGCCGGCGGCCATCAGTGNCGTCGATCAGGGCCAGCGAGCTGGCGCCGCTCAGCGCGTACGGGTCGAACGCGGGCAGCGCCGAATAGCGCAGCAGCATGCCGGGATTGAGCTGGTCGAGGTTGGTCTGGCCCATGGTCCAGCCGGCGTAGCGGCGCTCGCTGATCTCTTCGTAGTGCAGCAGCGTCACCGCGCTGTGGCGGCGGTCGGCCAGGATGCGGCCATACAGCTGGTTGACCTGCTCGCGGCCGCCTTCGAGCAGTTGCAGGTACAACCGTTCGCTGTGGGCACAGCACGGCCGGGTGGATGCTGGCCGGCCGGGTCGGGTTGCTGGCCGGCGGTCGATTGCTGCGAGGATGCGCCGACAGCCGCGCTGTCGGGATGGTCGACGGCGCGGCTGGCATACAGGAGGCGGACAAGCATGACGTATCCTTTCGGCGAAAATTAGCGTTTGATCAGGGCCAGGAACTCGCGCCGCAGCGCGGCGTCCTTGAGGAAGCTGCCGTGCATGACGCTGTTGATCATGCGCGCGCCGTTGTCCTTGACGCCGCGCCATTGCATGCAGAAATGATCGGCCTCCATGATCACGGCCAGGCCGTCGGGCCGGACCTTCTGCTGCAGCAGATCCGCGAGCTGCACCACGGCCTCCTCCTGGATTTGCGGCCGGCTCATGATCCAGCCGGCCAGCCGCGCGTACTTGGACAGGCCGATCAGGTTGGAATGCTGGTTGGGCATGACGCCGATCCAGATCTTGCCCATGACCGGACACAGGTGATGCGAGCAGGCGCTGCGCACGGCGATCGGTCCGATGATCATCAGTTCGTTGAGCTGGGCGACGTTGGGGAACTCGGTGACGGGCGGCGGCGGCGTGTAGCGGCCGCCGAAGACTTCCTGCAGATACATCTTGGCGACGCGCCGCGCGGTGTCCTGCGAATTGTGGTCGCCGGCGGTGTCGATCACCAGGCTGTCGAGCACGCCCCGCATGCGCTCGCTGACCTCGTCGAGCAGCTGCGCCAGCTCGCCCGGCTCCAGGTGCTCGGCGATGTTGTCGTTGGCGTGAAAACGCACACCGCGCTGCGTCAGCCTGGCCCGGATGCGCGCCGAGGCGGGCGTGCCGCCGGCGTTGTCTGGCGGCGTTTGCTGTTCCATCATCATAGGTGTCCCCGTGGGTTAAAAAATAAAGCCGCCCGGCGCGCCCAGCAGCGCCGGATTGCGCCGCCAGATGTCCAGGCACAGCAGGCCGGCAAACGCGACCCAGCCGAGATAGGGCCACAGCAGCAGCGCCGCCAGCCGTTCATGGCGGCCGAACTGGCGCATGGTGGCCGCGATCGCCAGCCACAGCGCGACGATGCAGGCGCACGCCAGCGCGCCCCGATGCCAGCCAAAGAACAGCCAGCTCCACAGGGCGTTCAGCACCAGCTGGCCGGCATACAGCAGCAGCGCCGGCGCCGCGCGCCGCACGCCGTGGCGGCCGACGCGCCATGCGGCCAGCGCCATCAGCAGGTACAGCACGCTCCACACCGGGCCGAACAGCCAGGGCGGCGGCGCCCAGGCGGGGCGCGCCAGTTGCTGATAGAACTGGGCGGCCTCGATCGACGCGCGCGCACCGATGGCGGCGCAGGCGAAGGTGACGGCCAGGCAGCCGGCCAGCAGCGGCAGGTTGCGCGGCGGCGCTTGCCGGGGCGCGCTCATCGCCGCCTCCCCGGCGGGGCGGCGGCGTGGCGACGGCGTAGGCGTGGAGTGGGCATGGGACGTGGACTCGCTGGGTTATACTGATGTGCTAATATTACTACCGTAGCGAAATAAAAGCTACCGATGAGTATCGTATAATTACCAATCAGTATTTGCCAGCGACGAGCACCATGGATAATCTAGAAACGGCCGCACTGCCGGCGGCGCCCGACTGGTGGCGAGAGCGCGCGTTGCTGCGGCGCGTAGTCGCCGACCTGATGCACACGGAACTGTGCCTGATGCGCCACGGCAGCGCGGGCATGCCGGGCTTGCCGTGGCCGGAGCGGATCGAGCTCGACGCCGAGTTGGGCATCGACTCGCTGGAGCGCTATGCGCTGGCCAGCGCGCTGGCGGCGGCGCTGCACCTGCCGCCGCAGACCGATCTGCAGCCCTTGCTGGGCGCGGTCACGCTGGGGCAGTGGTGCGACGCGCTCGGCGAGGCGATCGGCGCCGGTAGCGGCCTGATCAGTTTCAAAAGTTCGGGCAGCAGCGGGGTGCCGACCCGCAGCACGCATCGGCTCGACCTGCTGTGGCAGGAGGCGCGCTTTTTTGCCGCCCAGTTGCCGCAGGCGCGGCGGCTGCTGTATGCGGTGCCGTCGCACCATATCTACGGCTTCCTGTTCACGGTACTATTGCCGCTGGCGTATCGGCCGGCGCCGGCGCTGGTCGACCTGCGGCGGATGCTGCCGGCGGCGCTGCGGCAGCAAGCCGAGGACGGCGACGTGGTCGTCGCCTATCCGGAGCTGTGGGCGGCGCTGGCGCAGGCTGTGCCGCGCTGGCGCGCCGGGGCGGCCGGCGTGACGTCGACGGCGCCGTGTCCGCCGGCGCTGGCGCGGCAACTGGCGGACGGCGGCCTGCGCCTGCTGGAAGTGTATGGCAGCAGCGAGACGGCCGGCGTCGGCTGGCGCAGCGACGCCGACGCGCCGTATGCATTGCTGCCGTACTGGCGGCATGCGGCCGGCGGCGATGTGCTGCAGCGCCCGGCGGCCGACGACGGCCTGCTCGAAGTGCGCTGCCCGGACCGGATCGACTGGCGCGACGGGCGGCGCTTCGTGCCGGACGGGCGCCGCGACCATGCGGTGCAGGTGGCCGGCGTCAATGTCTATCCGGCCCAGGTGGCGGCGCTGCTGGCGCGCCATCCGGCGGTGCGGGCGGCGCACGTGCGGCTGATGCGGCCGGACGAAGGCGCCCGGCTCAAGGCCTTCGTGGTGCCGCTGCGGCCGGGCGATACGGCGGCGCCAGGCGCTCGCGCACCCAGCCGGCCAGCTGATCGGCCAGCGCCGCCGTATCGCCCGGCCGCAGCGGCACCACGAAGGCCTTGAGCCGGGCGCC
>NZ_LRON01000058.1:0-4020 GCF_001758795.1 Duganella sp. HH101
GATCTGGGTGCTGCTCATCGCGGCGACCTGGGCGCTGGTCAGCGCGCCGACCTGGGCCGAACCCAGCGCGACGATCTGGTCGGTGGTCAGGGCCTTGGCCTGGTTGACGCTCAGGCCGGCGATGGCGGCGGTCTTCAGCGAACCGATGTCGGCCGTTTCAATGGTGGCGATGTTCAGCGTGCTCATGGCGGCCACCTGGGCCGAGCTCAGCGTGGCGACCTGCTGCGACGACAGCGCAACCACCTGGTCGGTGGTCAGCGCCTGCATATTGGCGGTGCTGATCGATGCGATCTGGCCGGTGGTCAGGGTGGACAGCTGGTCGGTGGTCAGCGACGCCAGTTGCGCGGTCTTCAGCGAGGCGATGATGCTGGTCTTGATCGCGACCAGGTCGTTGGTCTCGATGGCGGCCACGGCGGTGGTGGTCAGGGCGCCGAACTGGTTGCTGCTCAGCAGCGACAGCTGGGTCGAGCTCATCGCGACGATCTGGTTGGTGGTCAGGCCGGACGCCAGGTCGGCAGTGCTCAGCGCGCTCACTTGCGCGGTGGTCAGGTTGGTGATCTGGTCGGTGGTCAGCGAGCTGAACTGCGCGGTGGTCAGCGCGGCGATCGCCGCCGTCTTCAGCGCGATCAGGTCGGCCGATTCCAGCGCCACGACGGCGTTGGTGCTCAGGCCCATGACCTGGGTGCTGGTCAGCGCGGCCGCCTGGGCGGTGGTCAGCGCGACGATCTGGTCGGTCGTGAGGACCGACATCTGGGCGGTGGTGATGCCGGCGATGGTGGCGGTGCGCAGCGCGGCGAAGTCGCCCGTCTCCAGGGCGACGATGGACTCGGTCGCCAGCGCGTTGAACTGAGCCGAGCTCAGCACGCCTACCTGGTTCGACGTCAGCGCCACGATCTGGTCGGTGGTCAAGCCGTTCGACAATTGTTTGGTGGTCAGTGCGGTGATCTGCGTCGTCGTCAGCGCAGCGGTCTGATCCGTGGTCAGTGCCCGGGTCTGTGCCGAATTGAGCGCAACAATATCAGAAGTCGCGAGAGCAGCAATTGTTTGGGTCGACAGAGCTGCAATCTGGTCGGTACTCATGCTTGTTACGAGGCTCATTTCCATTCTCCTTGGGGCACTGCACAGTTCTAGACAGACAAATATCGGAGCCGGCAGGGACTTTTCCCCTAGGCTCCAACGTCAAATTGGGTATTACCAGCGATTTTATTTCTGAAATGCTTGAGCTAAACGCGGGAAAAGCGCCGCACTTTAGTTCTTAACGTCAATATCGAAGCCAACTTTAGATCCCAGCGCCAATATTTTGCCCCCCGTTAACATTTATATGGCCTTGAGGCATCACATAGTTTCGTTTAATCGGAAGCAAAATTTAGCGCCGGCAGCCGCCCTGACCGTACAAAGCGACTTTTTTCCGTACCGCATTAAGTCTTTTTATTTACTGAGTGCAATGCAAAAACCGGGCCAACTTTTCCAAATTGCATCAAAAAATCGTTCCGGAGGGTAAAACGGCAGGGCTTGCGCCCTGCCGTCGATGACTGCTGTTGCCGCTTACTTGGCGGGCGAGGCCAGGAAACCGTGGCCGGCCGGCGATTGCAGCGCTTTGAGGCGCAGCTCGCTGTCGGTGGCCGCCTGGTTTTCCGCACCCAGCGGTTTGTCGCTGAACTGCTTGATCGCGCCGGCCAGCTGCGCCACGTTGCCGCTGACGCCGCTACCCGGCTGCTCCAGCTTGGCCGCCGCCGGCGTTGCCGCGGCCGTGCCGGCAAAGCTCGACAGCGCCTGGGCCAGGCCGCTGACGCTGCCGCTCAGGTTGCTGGTCGGCGTGGTGGCGAACCAGACGTCGGCCGCCGCGTGGGTGGCGCCGTCGGCCGTCTCGAAGGTCGAGCTCAAGCCGAGGATGTTGCCGTTGTTGACGGCGCCATCCTTTTTGACGTCCAGGTTGAGCTTGGTGATGCCCAGGTCCTGCAGCGATTTGAGCTCGTCGGCCTGGCTGACGCCGTCGGTGTTGCCGTCGACCCAGACGCGCAGGTCGGCGTAGCCGCTGTCCTTGGCGTCGATCACGCCGTCGCCGTTGGTGTCCAGTTCGGCCATCGCTTCATAGCCGGTGGCCGCCTTCTGGCCGTTGGCCAGCGTCGTGCCCGAACCGAACAACTCGCCGCCGTCGTTGATGACGCCGTCGTGGTTGCGGTCCAGCGCCAGCAAGCCGTCGCCGCCGGCGGTCCAGCCGGTGTTGACCTTGTTGCCGTTGGCCAGCAGGTCGAACTGCACGCCCTGGCCCAGTGCGGTGGTCTGCACGCCGTCGCCGTTCAAGTCCAGCACGATCGGGGTCAGGTAGGACAGCGCTTTGGTCTGGTCGGTGCTCATCGCGTGGATCTGGTCGCTGGTCATCGCGTGCAGCTGCATCGAGGTCAGCGCATGCACCTGGTTGGTGGTCAGCGAGGCGATTTCCGCGGTGCGCAGGCTGGCGATCTGGCGCGTGCTCAGCGCGGCGACCGCGCTGGTGCCCAGCGCCACCAGGTCGGCCGTGTCCAGCGCCGCCAGCGCGGTGGTCGACAGGCCCACCACTTGCGCGGCGGTCAGCGCGGCCACCTGGGCCGAGGTCAGCGCCACGCCCTGGTCGGAGCTCAGCGCGCCCAGCTGGACGGTGGTCAGCGCGCCGATCTCGGTGGTCGAGAAGGCGGCGATGCTGGCGGTGGCCAGCGCGGCGACGTTTTTGGTCGACAGCGCGGTCACTTGCGCGGCGCTCAGCGATGCGGCCTGGGCGGTGGTCAGCGCGGCGATTTGCGCGGTGGCCAGGCCGACCGAGAAGGCCGAGGTGGACAGCGCGGCGATCTGGGCGGTGCTCAGCACGCTGACCTGGGTGGTGGAGAAGCCGGCCAGCTGGGCGCTGCGCAGGGCGGCGACGTCGGTGGTCGACAGGCCGGCCAGGTCGGCCGTCTCGATCGCGCCCAGGCTGGCGGTGCTCAGCGCCACCACTTGCGCGGTGCCCAGCGCGGCCACCTGGGCCGAGGTCAGCGCCACCACCTGGTTGGTCGACAGCGCGGCGATGCCGGCCGTGCTCAGCGCCGCCAGCGAGGCGGTCGCCAGGGTGTTGACCTGGGTGGTCGTCAGTGCGGCGACCTGGGCGGTGGTCAGGGCGGCGATGGCGGCCGTCCTGATGGCCGACAGGTCGGCCGTTTCCAGCGCGGCGATGGCGTTGGCGGTCAGCGCCGCCACCTGGGCGGTGCCCAGCGCGGCCGCTTCGCCGGTGGTCAGGGCGACCACCTGGTTGGTGGTCAGCGCCTTGAGCTGGCTGGCGCTCAGCGCGGCGATGGCGTTGGTCGACAGCGCGGCGAAGTCGGCGGTTTCCAGCGCGGCGATGCCGTTGCTGCTCAGGCCGGCCACTTGCGCGGCGCTCAGCACGCTGGCCTGGGTGGTCGACAGCGCCACGAGCTGGTTGGTGGAGAGGGCGGCCAGCGCGGCCGACGACAGCGCCAGGATCTGGCCGGTCGACAGCGCGCCCACCTGGTCGGTGGTCAGGCCGGCCAGCTGGGCGGTGCGCAGCGCGGCGATGTGGCCGGTGGACAGGCCGGCCAGGTCGGCGGTCTGGATCGCGCCGATGGCGTTGGACGACAGCGCGGCCACTTGCGCGGTGCCCAGGCTGGCGATCTGCGCCGAACCGAGCGCGACCACCTGGTTGGTGGACAGCACGGCGATGCCGGCGGTGTTCAGCGCGGCGATGGCGGCGGTGGCCAGCGCGCTGACCTGGCCGGTGGTCAGGGCCATCACCTGGCCGGTGCTCAGCACGGCGATGGCGGCGGTCTTGATCGCGGCCAGGTCGGCCGTTTCCAGCGCGGCGATGGCGTTGCTGGTCAGCGCCGCCACTTGCGCGGTGCTCAGCGCGGCCGCTTCATTGGTGGTCAGGGCAACGATCTGGTTGGTGCTCAGGGCCTTGACCTGGTTGNCGGTCAGGGCGGCGATGGCGTCCGANCGCAGCGCGGCGAAGTCGGCCGTCTCCAGCGCGGCGACCTGGATGGCGCTCAGCGC
>NZ_LRON01000059.1:0-3415 GCF_001758795.1 Duganella sp. HH101
AGCTGAACGCATCGAGCCGCATCCTGCAACTGGCGTCGCTGACGTTCGACGCCAGCACGTTCGAGATCTGGGGCGCGCTGTTGAACGGCGCGCGCCTGATCATCGCAGAACCGGGCATGCTCTCCGTGACGCAGATCGGCGCGGCCCTCGAGGCCCACGCGATCGACACCTTGTGGCTGACGTCCGCGCTGTTCAATCAGATGGTGGCCTACCAGCTGCCAAGCCTGGCCAAGGTGGGCCGCATCCTGGCGGGCGGCGAGGCGCTGTCGCCGCATCATGTCCAGCAGCTGCTGGACTACAGCCCGTCGGTACGGATGATCAACGGCTACGGTCCGACCGAGAGCACCACTTTCACGTGCTGCCATACGGTTCCTGCGGGCTCGGTGGTCGGTTCGTCGATTCCGCTGGGCCGTCCTATCGCCAACACCGAAGTGTATATCCTCGACGCTGCGCTTGAACCGGTGCCGGTGGGCGCGGTGGGCGAGTTGCATATTGCCGGCGGCGGCCTGGCGCGCGGCTACCTGAATCGAGCCGACCTGACGGCGGACAAATTCGTGCCGAATCCGTTCGGCGAGGCAGGATCGCGCATGTACAAATCGGGCGATTTGGCGCGCTATCTGGAGGATGGCAGCATCGAGTATCTCGGCCGTATCGACCATCAGGTCAAGCTGCGCGGCTTCCGCATTGAGCTTGGCGAGATCGAGGCTGTACTGGCGGCCCTGGAGCCGGTGCGCGAAGCGTTGGTGCTGGCCCGGGAAGACGTGGCCGGCGACAAGCGGCTGGTGGCCTATCTGGTGGCGCACGATGGCGAGCAATTGCCTGATGCCGCCGGACTGCGCGCCGCCTTGCTGGCATCGCTGCCGGAATACATGGTGCCTGCCCACTTCGTGGTGCTGGACCAGCTGCCATTGACGCCGAACGGCAAAGTGGACCGCAAGGCCTTGCCAGCGCCGGATATGGCGCGCAGCGAAGAAGGCTACGTGGCGCCGCGCACGGCGGCCGAAGAGGCCATGGCCGATATCTGGGCCGGCGTGCTCAATCTGGACAAAGTGGGCATGCACGACAACTTCTTCACGCTGGGCGGCCACTCGCTGCTGGCGATCACGCTGGTGGAGCGCATGCGCCGCGCCGGCCTGAATGTCGACGTACGGACCTTGTTCGCCACGCCGACCATCGCTGCACTGGCCGGAGCGTCGGGTGGTGAAAACAACGACATCGTGGTGCCGGCCAACGGCATCGTGGCTGGTAGCACGGCGATCACGCCGGAGATGGTAACGCTGGTGAAGCTGGACGAGCAGGAGATCGCGCGCGTGGTCGCGGCGGTTCCGGGCGGCGCCGCCAACATCCAGGATATCTATCCATTGGCGCCGCTGCAGGAAGGCATTCTGTTCCATCACATGATGAGCGAGGAGGGCGACGCCTACCTGCTGCCTAGCCTGATGCAGTTCGACAGCCGCGAGCGGCTTGACGGCTTTGTCGCGGCCTTGAACAAGGTCGTGGCGCGCCATGACATCCTGCGTACGGCCATGCACTGGGAAGGAATGAGCGAAGCCGTGCAGGTGGTTTGGCGCGAGGCGCATCTGGTGGCCGAGCAGGTCAACCTGGACCACGCGGCCGACGTGGCAAAGGAACTGGCGGAGCGCTATCATCCACGCCACTACCGTCTGGACGTGCGCCAGGCGCCGCTGATGCGCGCGTTTGTCGCACAGGACAAGGCCAATGGCCGCTGGCTGCTGCAAATCCTGGCGCACCACCTGGCGATCGATCACAGCACGCTCGACATGCTGATCGCGGAAGTACGCCTGCTGCTGCAAGGCCGCGCCGACGAAATGCCGCCGGCGCTGCCGTTCCGTAATTTCATCGCCCAGGCCCGTCTGGGCGTGAGCCAGGCCGAGCACGAGGCCTACTTCGGCGCGATGCTGGCCGACGTGGATGAACCGACCGCGCCATTCGGTCTGCTCGACGTGCAGGGCGACGGCACGGGTATCGTCGAGTCGCACCGGATGGTCGATGGCGAACTGGCGGTGCGTCTGCGCCAGCAGGCGCGTCAACTTGGCGTGAGCGCTGCGAGCGTCATGCATCTGGCATGGGCGCAGGTGCTGTCCAAGGTCTCTGGCCGCGACGATGTGGTGTTCGGCACGGTGCTGCTGGGCCGTATGGCCGGCGGCGAGGACGCGTCGAGCGTACTGGGGATGTTCATCAACACGCTGCCGGTGCGTTTCAAACTGGGCGAACAAGGCGTGGCGCAAGCGGTGCGCTCCGCGCACAACATGTTGACGCAATTGCTGCGTCACGAGCACGCGTCGCTGGCGCTGGCACAGCGTTGCAGCGGCGTGAAGGCGCCGATGCCGCTGTTCTCGGCCCTGCTCAACTATCGCCATAGCGTGGCGCAGAAGGCGGGCGACGCGGCATGGCAGGGTCTTGGTGTCCTCAGCAGTGAAGAGCGCACCAATTATCCTGTTACGTTCTCGGTTGACGATCTGGGTGAGGATTTCGCGCTGCGGGCGCAAGTCGACGCGACCGTGTCGGCACAGCGCGTATGCGAGTATATGTATTCCGCACTTGAGCAGCTGGTGATGGCGCTGGAAGCCGCGCCGGACAGCGCGGTTGGCTCCATCGACGTGCTGCCGGTATCGGAACGCCATCAACTGCTGGTGGAGTGGAACGACACGACGATGGCCGGCGTGCCGGCTGGGACCATCCACTCGCTGTTCGAGCAGCGTGCTGCTGCATCGCCGGACAGCGTGGCGCTGGAGTATGACAATGTATCGCTGACCTACGGCGAACTGAATGCGCGGGCGAACCGCGTGGCGCACCATCTGCGCACTCTGGGCGTAGGCCCGGATGTGCTGGTGGGCCTGTGCGTGGAGCGTTCGCTGGAGATGGTGATTGGCCTGTTGGCCGTACTGAAAGCCGGTGGCGCCTATGTGCCGCTGGACCCGGCCTATCCGGCAGACCGCCTGGCCTACATGCTGGAGGACGCGGCGCCTGCCGTGCTGCTGACCCAGCAACGCTTGCTGGCCTCACTGCCGGCCAGCGAAGTGCCGGTATTCCTGCTCGACGCCGACGCGGCGTCGCTGGATGGCTGCGACGCCACCAATCCGTCCAGCGAAACGCAGGCCGGCAACCTAGCCTACGTGATCTACACGTCCGGTTCGACGGGACGTCCGAAAGGCGTGACCATCGCGCATGGTTCGGCGTTGAATCTGCTCGATGGCCTGGTCAAGACCGCGTATGCGCAGTTCGGCGACCTGGCCGGCGTGAGGGTGAGCCAGAATGCATCGTTGTCGTTTGACGCATCGGTCCAGCAATGGCTGTTGCTGACGCAAGGCGTGACGCTTTGCCCGATCCCTGATCAGGTGCGCAGCGACGGCGAGCAACTGGCGCAGACAATCAAACAACTGCGTCTGGATGT
>NZ_LRON01000060.1:0-3359 GCF_001758795.1 Duganella sp. HH101
CGGCCGGTGCGCTGGCCGCATGCTGGCCGCCGATGGTGCCCGACACGCTGCGCTGGGCCATTGCAGGCGCGGCGGCCAGGGCCGCCGCGAGGATCAGGGGTGAGCTCAGTCCGTGCTTCATTTATTCAATTTTCGGATACGTTCGGAAGGCGTGATGATGTCGGTCAGGCGGATACCGAACTTGTCGTTCACCACCACCACCTCGCCCTGGGCGATCAGGCAGCCGTTGACCAGCACGTCCATCGGTTCGCCGGCCAGGCCGTCCAGTTCCACCACCGAGCCCTGCGCCAACTGCAGCAGGTTCTTGATGGCGATCTTGGTGCGGCCCAGTTCGACCGTCAGCTGCACCGGGATATCGAGGATGAAATCGATATCGTTATGGGTTTCGGTCTTGCTCGGCGTGCTGGAAAAATCCGTGAACACGGCGGCGCTGGCCGTCTGGGCCTGCTGCTTTTCCAGCGCGGCCGCCTCGGCCTGGGCTTGCTCGGCGATCGCCGCGCCCCATGGGTCGTCGTCCATCGTATCGTCTTGATTATCCGACATGCTTCTCTCCTGTATTGCGGTCGCCGGCGGCGGGTGCGCCGGTGTTATTTGATGTTATCGGCATTGGCCAGCAGTTTCTCCACCTTCAACGCGTATTGTCCGTTCATCACGCCGTAGCTGCAATCCATGACCGGCACGCCGTCGACGGTGGCCGACAGCAGTTCCGGGATGGTCAGCGGGATGATGTCGCCCACGCGCATATTGAGGATCTCGTCGAAATTGACCTTGGCCGTGCCCAGCGAGGCGACGATTTCCACCTCGGCGATCTGGATCTGCTGCGTCATCAGGCGGATCCAGCGCTTGTCCACTTCCAGCGCCTCGCCCTGCAGGCTGGAGGTCAGCGAATCGCGGATAGGCTCGATCATCGAGTACGGCATGCAGAAGTGGATCTGGCCCGATACCGAGCCCAGCTCCACCGTGAAGGTCGACGCCACCACCACCTCGTTCGGGGTGGCGATGTTGGCGAACTGCGTATTCATTTCCGAACGGATGTATTCGAACTCGACCGGATAGACCGGTTCCCACGACTTGGTGTAGGCCTCGAACACGATGTCCAGGATGCGCAGGATGATGCGCTGCTCGGTCTGGGTAAAGTCGCGGCCTTCGACGCGGGTGTGGAAACGGCCGTCGCCGCCGAACAGATTGTCCACCAGCAGGAACACCAGGCCCGGGTCGAACACCATCAGCGCGGTGCCGCGCAGCGGCTTCATGTGCACCAGGTTGAGGTTGGTCGGCACCACCAGGTTGCGGATGAACTCGGAATACTTGGAGACCCGCACCGAACCGACCGACACCTCGGCGCTGCGGCGCAGGAAGTTGAACAGGCCGACGCGCAACAAACGGGCGAAGCGCTCGTTGATAATTTCCAGCGTCGGCATGCGCCCACGGACGATACGTTCCTGGGTGGCCAGGTTATACGTTCGTACTCCCGCGACATCTTCCTGCGCCTGGACGTCGTCCTGGTCGCCGTTGACGCCCTTCAGAAGGGCATCGACTTCTTCCTGGGAGAGAAAATTATCAGCCATGACGATCTACTTACTGAATGATAAACGAGGTGAACAGCACATCTTCGATGTCCTGCGGCGCGCCGCGGTCCTCGAAGGGTTCTTTGAGCTGGGCGATGATTTCCTTGGCCAGCTGGATCTTGCCGTCCGGCGTGTTGATGTCCGTCGCGCGCTTGCTCGACAGCAGCAGCAACATGCGGCTGCGCACCTTGGCCATATTGTTCTTGACGTTTTCCTTTTCCTCCAGGCCGCCCACTTCCAGCGTGAACGCCAGTTGCAGGTACTGGTCGGCGCCGCTGTCGCCCGGTTGCAGGTTGACCGTGAACGGTTCCACCGGCACGTATTCCGGCGGACCGGCCTTGGCCTTCTTGGCGTTCTTGTGCTTGCTCTTGGCCGGCGCCTCTTCCTCGGCGGCGTCGCCTTTGCCATGCAGGAAGAACCAGGCCGCGCCGCCACCGATCCCGCCCAGCAGCAGGACCACCGCGAGGATGATGATGATCAGTTTTTTGCTGCCGCCACCGCCGGGCGCTGCTTCAACTTTCTGATCGGCTTTCATTTTTGGATTCGCTTTCAAAATAGCCCTTGCGTGGTGCGGAAGTGGATCATGACGCCATTATGTCATTATCGGTTGCGACTGCGACATAGCATACGCCGAAAAGAAGGGCGATCCTGTGGCTGCTCGACGTTTCCATGGTGGAACAAACAACAAAACCGGGAAGGCCGTGCCGCCGCTCCCGGTGTTGGCCGCTTCAAGTCCGGGATCAGGCGAAGGTGTCGACCGCGCCGGCTGGCGCGCGGCGCGCCGGCGGGGCGCTGCGCACCACCTCGCTGCCGCCGCTGTCGTTGCCGAAACGCGCGCCGGAACGGCTGCCGCCGCGCTGGCCGCCGCTGTTCTGCGCCGAGGCGGCCTGCTGGTTAAAGCCGTTGTTCTGGTCCGACATGCCGGCCGAGACGGTGGCGTTGCCCAGCTGGATGCCGGCCTCGCTCATCATTTCGCGCAGCTTGGGCATGGCCGCTTCCAGCGCCTGGCGTACTTCCGGCGTGGCCGAGCTGAAGGCGGCGGTGGCCTGGTCCTTGTTCACGCTCAGCACGACCTGCAGCGGGCCGAGGTCGGGCGGGTTCAATTCCATCGTGGCGCTGTGCTCGCCGCCGGCGGCCATGAAGATGATTTTCTGACCCAGTTGCTGGTCCCAGGCCTGGGTGCCGACGCGGCTGCTGAGCTTGTCCGTCGGCACGGCGGTGACGGCCGCCTTGGCCGCCTCCAGCGCCGATTGCGCGGCCGGCGCGATGGTGATGGCCGGCGCGGCTTCCTTCAGCACCGGCGCCGCTTCGGTCGGCTGGGTGGATTTCGGCGTGAACACCGCTTGCAATGGATCGGACTGGCGCGGGGCGCGGGCGACCTGGTCGTGGTTTTCCATGCCGGGACCGGCCTTGATCGGCGGCGTCGGTTCGGCCGGCGCGGCCGGGGCGGCGTCGGTGGTGTCGGACAGGGTGTCGATGACCGGGCCTTCCGGCTCGGCGCTGACCGGCTTGGTTTCTATCGGGGCTTGCTTGCCGCCGGCCGCGGTGATGGCGGCGCCGGTGGAGTTGGCCGTGGTGCTGGCGGCGGCCTTGGCGGCTGCGGCGGCCGCATCGGCGGCGGTTTGCGCGGCCGTGCCGGCTTGGTTCAGGGCGGCCTTGAAGTCGGCGGCGGCGTTGGCGTCGTCACCGGCCTGGGCTGTTTTCAGGGTGTCGGCGTCCAGCGCGGCGGCGGCGGGCGGGGCGGCGCTGGCCTTGGCGTCGACGGCGGTGGCGGCATCGTCGGTCGCGGCG
>NZ_LRON01000061.1:0-3220 GCF_001758795.1 Duganella sp. HH101
CTGACGGTGCAGGCGATCGCCGGCGCCGCCGCCGGCGCCTGCGCCACCTCGGCCCGCAAGCGCTCGGCCACCGCCAGCGCGGCGCCCTGGTCGACGCCCGGCAGCAGCAGCGCGAACTCCTCGCCGCCGAGGCGGGCGACCACATCGACCTCGCGGCACAGCCGCTGCATGGTGGCGGCCAGGCGGCGCAGCACCGCGTCGCCGGCCGGATGGCCGTGGGCGTCGTTGATGCGCTTGAAGTGATCGGCGTCCACCATCAGCAGCGACAGCGGGCGGCGCGACTGCTGGCGGCGCGCCAGCTCCAGTTCCGCCGCCTCGAAGAAGGCGCGCCGGTTGGACAGCCCGGTCAGGTGGTCGCAATAGGTGGCCCGGCGCAGGTTTTCGCTGATGTCGCGCTTGTCGGAAATATCGCGAATAATCATGCAGTAGGCGGACTCCTCGGCGCCGGACTCGCCTACGCGCCCCGGCAACGGCGAGATCAGCGCGCTGCCCCAGAACTGGCTGCCGTCGGCGCGCCGCCGCCAGCCCTCGTCCAGCGTCCAGCCGTTGCGGTCGGCGTCGCGCAGGCGCTCCAGCTGCTGCTCCGGGGTGCTGGCGCCGGCCGGATCGAACAGCGCATACGGCCGTCCCTCGACCGCCCCCGCCGGGTATCCAGTGACCCGGCCGATGCTGTCGTTCCAGCTGTCGATACGGCCGCAGCTATCAAGCCCGACCAGGGCATAGTCGGCGATGTTGGTCATGATGGCGTTCAGCCAGGCGTCGGTCTTGCGCAACTGGCGCTCGCGCAGGTCTTGCTGGGTGATATCGCTGAGCACCGCCATCAGGCGCGCATTGTCCAGCTTGAGCATGCTCAGCGACAGCACCTGCGGACCGCTGCCGGCCGCGTCGGCGCGCAGGTACAGCCGCGCGGCGTCGCAGATCTGGCCGTACGGCGCCGCAAAGTCCCGGCACAGCAGACGCAGGTCCGGCGCCACCGGCGCCAGCGCGTCGAACAGATTGGTCAGGCCGCCGTCGCTCGACAGCGGCATCAGCAACTGCGCCGACAAGGGGTTGAGCATCAGGATCGCGCCATCGGCCGCCAGTTGCACCAGCCCCACCGGCGCCATGTAGAGAAATTGCAGCAGCGCCTCGTGTTCCTGCGCGTCCGGCACCCCGGTCAGGCTGCTCATAAGCGCTGCACCAGCACATAGGCCAGCGCGTCGCGCGGCGCCGACAGCAGCCGCAGGTGCACCCTGGTGGGGCGCATGCGCAGCGTCAGCACATAGGGCATCGTTTCGTCGAGCGCGACGCCGGCGTCGCGGGCGTCGATGAAACGCTGCGCCACCAGGAAGTTGTTCATGCACGGCGCCACCACCGTGAACAAGTCCTGCTGCAGCACCCGCTCGACGCCCAGGCCGGCGGCCTGCGATTCGAAGCGGTTGTAGCGCCGCACCTTGCCGTCCTGGTCGAAACCGATGACGCCGAAGCCCAGGCTGTCGAGGGCGCTGTCGTCCATTTGCGCCAGCAGCGCGGCCATGCCGGGCTGGTCGAACTCGAATTGCTGCATGGTGATTCCTTTGCATGTTGCCGCGTCCCCCTCGGGCCGCCGGCCTTACCTCAACAGGGCGGCGCGCCGCCCTGTTGAGGTAAGGCCGGCGGCCCGAGGGGGACGCGGCAACATGCAAAGGAATCACCATGCAGCAATTCGAGTTCGACCAGCCCGGCATGGCCGCGCTGCTGGCGCAAATGGACGACAGCGCCCTCGACAGCCTGGGCTTCGGCGTCATCGGTTTCGACCAGGACGGCAAGGTGCGGCGCTACAACCGCTTCGAATCGCAGGCCGCCGGCCTGGGCGTCGAGCGGGTGCTGCAGCAGGACTTGTTCACGGTGGTGGCGCCGTGCATGAACAACTTCCTGGTGGCGCAGCGTTTCATCGACGCCCGCGACGCCGGCGTCGCGCTCGACGAAACGATGCCCTATGTGCTGACGCTGCGCATGCGCCCCACCAGGGTGCACCTGCGGCTGCTGTCGGCGCCGCGCGACGCGCTGGCCTATGTGCTGGTGCAGCGCTTATGAGCAGCCTGACCGGGGTGCCGGACGCGCAGGAACACGAGGCGCTGCTGCAATTTCTCTACATGGCGCCGGTGGGGCTGGTGCAACTGGCGGCCGATGGCGCGATCCTGATGCTCAACCCCTTGTCGGCGCAGTTGCTGATGCCGCTGTCGAGCGACGGCGGCCTGACCAATCTGTTCGACGCGCTGGCGCCGGTGGCGCCGGACCTGCGTCTGCTGTGCCGGGACTTTGCGGCGCCGTACGGCCAGATCTGCGACGCCGCGCGGCTGTACCTGCGCGCCGACGCGGCCGGCAGCGGTCCGCAGGTGCTGTCGCTGAGCATGCTCAAGCTGGACAATGCGCGCCTGATGGCGGTGCTCAGCGATATCACCCAGCAAGACCTGCGCGAGCGCCAGTTGCGCAAGACCGACGCCTGGCTGAACGCCATCATGACCAACATCGCCGACTATGCCCTGGTCGGGCTTGATAGCTGCGGCCGTATCGACAGCTGGAACGACAGCATCGGCCGGGTCACTGGATACCCGGCGGGGGCGGTCGAGGGACGGCCGTATGCGCTGTTCGATCCGGCCGGCGCCAGCACCCCGGAGCAGCAGCTGGAGCGCCTGCGCGACGCCGACCGCAACGGCTGGACGCTGGACGAGGGCTGGCGGCGGCGCGCCGACGGCAGCCAGTTCTGGGGCAGCGCGCTGATCTCGCCGTTGCCGGGGCGCGTAGGCGAGTCCGGCGCCGAGGAGTCCGCCTACTGCATGATTATTCGCGATATTTCCGACAAGCGCGACATCAGCGAAAACCTGCGCCGGGCCACCTATTGCGACCACCTGACCGGGCTGTCCAACCGGCGCGCCTTCTTCGAGGCGGCGGAACTGGAGCTGGCGCGCCGCCAGCAGTCGCGCCGCCCGCTGTCGCTGCTGATGGTGGACGCCGATCACTTCAAGCGCATCAACGACGCCCACGGCCATCCGGCCGGCGACGCGGTGCTGCGCCGCCTGGCCGCCACCATGCAGCGGCTGTGCCGCGAGGTCGATGTGGTCGCCCGCCTCGGCGGCGAGGAGTTCGCGCTGCTGCTGCCGGGCGTCGACCAGGGCGCCGCGCTGGCGGTGGCCGAGCGCTTGCGGGCCGAGGTGGCGCAGGCGCCGGCGGCGGCGCCGGCGATCGCCTGCACCGTCAG
>NZ_LRON01000062.1:0-3047 GCF_001758795.1 Duganella sp. HH101
CTTCGACTGCACGCCGTCCCAGCTGGGCTTACTGCTGCAAGCGGCCGGTGCGGACGCATTGCCTTCCTGTCTGCTCGTCGGCGGCGAAGCCATCCCGCAACAGCTGTGGGAACAATTGAAGCAAGCGCCGGCAAAGCGCAGCTTCAACGTCTACGGTCCGACCGAGGCGACCGTGGACACGACCGTCTGCGCCATCGCGGACGCCGGCGAGGTACCGGTGCTTGGCCGGCCGATCGGCAATGCGCAGATATATCTGCTGGATGCGGGCCTCAATCCCGTGCCGGTAGGCGTGGCGGGCGAGCTGCATATCGCCGGCGCCGGGCTGGCGCGCGGCTACCTGAATCGTGCCGACCTGACGGCGGACAAGTTCGTGCCGAATCCGTTCGGCGAGGCCGGATCGCGCATGTACAAATCGGGCGACTTGGCGCGCTATCTGGAAGACGGCAGCATCGAGTATCTCGGCCGTATCGACCATCAGGTCAAGCTGCGCGGCTTCCGCATCGAGCTTGGCGAAATCGAAACCGTGCTGACGGCACTGGAGCCGGTGCGCGACGCATTGGTGCTGGCCCGCGAGGACGTGGCGGGCGACAAGCGGCTGGTCGCGTATCTGGTCGCGCACGATGGCGAGCAATTGCCTGATGCCGCCGGACTGCGCGCCGCTTTGCTGGCATCGCTGCCGGAGTACATGGTGCCTGCGCACTTCGTGGTGCTGGACCAGCTGCCATTGACGCCGAACGGCAAAGTGGACCGCAAGGCCTTGCCAGCGCCGGATATGGCGCGCAGCGAAGAAGGCTATGTGGCGCCGCGCACGGCGGCCGAAGAGGCCATGGCCGATATCTGGGCCGGCGTGCTCAATCTGGACAAAGTGGGCGTGCACGACAACTTCTTCACGCTGGGCGGCCACTCGCTGCTGGCGATCACGCTGGTGGAGCGCATGCGCCGCGCCGGCCTGAATGTCGACGTACGGACCTTGTTCGCCACGCCGACCATCGCCGCACTGGCCGGAGCGTCGGGTGGTGAAAACAACGACATCGTGGTGCCGGCCAACGGCATCGTGGCCGGTAGCACGGCGATCACGCCGGAGATGGTAACGCTGGTGAAGCTGGACGAGCAGGAGATCGCGCGTGTGGTCGCGGCGGTTCCGGGCGGCGCCGCCAACATCCAGGATATCTATCCATTGGCTCCGCTGCAGGAAGGCATCCTGTTCCATCACATGATGAGCGAGGAGGGCGACGCCTACCTGCTGCCTAGCCTGATGCAGTTCGACAGCCGCGAGCGGCTTGACGGCTTTGTCGCGGCCTTGAACAAGGTCGTGGCGCGCCACGATATCCTGCGTACGGCCATGCATTGGGATGGCTTGAACGAAGCCGTGCAGGTGGTCTGGCGCGAGGCGCATCTGGTGGCCGAGCAGGTCAACCTGGACCACGCGGCCGACGTGGCGCAGGAACTGGCGGAGCGCTATCATCCACGCCACTACCGTCTGGACGTGCGCCAGGCGCCGCTGATGCGCGCGTTTGCCGCACAGGACAAAGCCAATGGCCGCTGGCTGCTGCAAATCCTGGCGCACCACCTGGCGATCGATCACAGCACGCTCGACATGCTGGTCGCGGAAGTGCGCATGCTGCTGCAAGGCCGCGCCGACGAACTGCCGCCGGCGCTGCCGTTCCGTAATTTCGTTGCCCAGGCACGCCTGGGCGTGAGCCAGGCCGAGCACGAAGCCTACTTCGGCGCGATGCTGGCCGACGTGGATGAACCGACCGCACCATTCGGCCTGCTCGACGTGCAGGGCGACGGCACGGGCATTGTCGAGTCGTACCGGATGGTCGATGGCGATCTGTCGCGTCGTTTGCGCCGGCAGGCACGCCAGCTGGGCGTGAGCGCTGCGAGCGTCATGCATCTGGCATGGGCGCAGGTGCTGTCCAAGGTGTCTGGCCGCGACGATGTGGTGTTCGGCACGGTGCTGCTGGGCCGTATGGCCGGCGGTGAAGATGCGTCGAGCGTACTGGGGATGTTCATCAACACGCTGCCAGTGCGCTTCAAGCTGGGCGAACAAGGCGTGGCAAAAGCGGTGCGCTCCGCGCACGACATGTTGACGCAATTGCTCCGTCACGAGCACGCGTCGCTGGCACTGGCGCAGCGTTGCAGCGGCGTGGAGGCGCCGATGCCGCTGTTCTCGGCCCTGCTCAACTACCGCCATAGCGTGGTGCAGAAGAAGGGTGACGCGGCATGGCAGGGCGTTGGAATGCTCAGCAGCGAAGAGCGCACCAATTATCCGGTCACGTTCTCGGTCGACGATCTGGGCGAGGACTTTGCGCTGACGGCGCAGGTCAGCGCAAGCGTGTCGGCACAGCGCGTATGCGAATACATGCACGCCGCCGTCGAGCAGCTCGTGGCGGCGCTGGAAGCCGCGCCGGACAGCGCGGTTGGCGCCATCGACGTGCTGCCGGCATCGGAACGCCATCAACTGCTGGTGGAGTGGAACGACACGGCGTGCGATTATCCATCGACGTCGACGATGTCGGCGTTGTTCGAGGAATGGGCGGCATCGTCGCCGGACAGCGTGGCGCTCGTGCACGAAGGCGAACAGTTGACGTATGCCGAGCTCAATGCGCGAGCGAACCGCCTGGCGCATCACCTGCGCACACTGGGCGTGGGCCCGGACGTGCTGGTGGGCCTGTGCGTGGAGCGTTCGCTGGAGATGGTGGTAGCCCTGCTGGGCATCCTGAAGGCCGGCGGCGCCTATGTGCCGCTGGACCCGGCCTATCCGGCCGACCGCCTGGCCTACATGCTGGAGGACGCGGCGCCGGCGGTGCTGCTGACCCAGCAACGCCTGCTGGCCTCACTGCCGGCCAGCGAAGTGCCTGTATTCCTGCTGAACGCCGACGCGGCGTCGCTCGATGCCTGCGACGCCACCAATCCGTCCAGCGTCGCCTCGGCCGACAACCTGGCTTATGTGACTTATACATCCGGCTCGACCGGCAAGCCTAAGGGTGTTCAGATCAACCAGCGGAACGTGGCGCGCCTGGTTAAATCAAGCGATTACGTGG
>NZ_LRON01000063.1:0-2539 GCF_001758795.1 Duganella sp. HH101
ACGCGCTGTGCCGACACGCTTGCGCTGACCTGCGCCGTCAGCGAAAAGTCGTCGCCCAGATCGTCGACCGAGAACGTGACCGGATAATTGGTGCGCTCTTCGCTGCTGAGCATTCCAACGCCCTGCCATGCCGCGTCGCCCGCCTTCTGCGCCACGCTATGGCGGTAGTTGAGCAGCGCCGAGAACAGCGGCATCGGCGCCTTCACGCCGCTGCAACGCTGCGCCAGCGCCAGCGACGCGTGCTCGTGACGGAGCAATTGCGTCAACATGTCGTGCGCGGAGCGCACCGCTTGCGCCACGCCTTGTTCGCCCAGCTTGAAACGCACCGGCAGCGTGTTGATGAACATCCCCAGTACGCTCGACGCATCTTCACCGCCGGCCATACGGCCCAGCAGCACCGTGCCGAACACCACATCGTCGCGGCCAGACACCTTGGACAGCACCTGCGCCCATGCCAGATGCATGACGCTCGCAGCGCTCACGCCCAGCTGGCGTGCCTGCTGGCGCAAACGACGCGACAAATCGCCATCGACCATCCGGTGCGACTCGACGATGCCCGTGCCATCGCCCTGCACGTCGAGCAGGCCGAATGGGGCGGTCGGTTCATCCACGTCGGCCAGCATCGCGCCGAAGTAGGCCTCGTGCTCGGCCTGGCTCACGCCCAGACGGGCCTGGGCAACGAAATTACGGAACGGCAGCGCCGGCAGCAGTTCGTCGGCGCGGCCTTGCAGCAGCATGCGAACTTCCGCGACCAGCATGTCGAGCGTACTGTGATCGATCGCCAGGTGGTGCGCCAGGATTTGCAGCAGCCAGCGGCCATTGACTTTGTCCTGCGCGACAAACGCGCGCATCAGCGGCGCCTGGCGCACGTCCAGACGGTATTGGCGTGGATGATAGCGCTCCGCCAGTTCCTTTGCCACGTCGGCCGCGTGGTCCAGGTTGACCTGCTCGGCCACCAGATGCGCCTCGCGCCAGACCACCTGCACCGCTTCGTTCAAGCCTTCCCAATGCATGGCCGTGCGCAGGATGTCGTGGCGCGCCACGACCTTGTTCAAGGCCGAGACGAAGCCGTCAAGCCGCTCGCGGCTGTCGAACTGCATCAGGCTAGGCAGCAGGTAGGCGTCGCCCTCCTCGCTCATCATGTGATGGAACAGAATGCCTTCCTGCAGCGGCGCCAATGGATAGATATCCTGGATATTGGCGGCGCCGCCCGGAACCGCCGCGACCACGCGTGCGATCTCCTGTTCGTCCAGCTTCACCAGCGTCACCATCTCCGGCGTGATCGCCGTGCTACCAGCCACGATGCCGTTGGCCGGCACCACGATGTCGTTGTTTTCACCACCCGACGTTCCGGCCAGTGCGGCGATGGTCGGCGTGGCGAACAAGGTGCGCACGTCGACATTCAGGCCGCCGCGGCGCATGCGCTCCACCAGCGTGATCGCCAGCAGCGAGTGGCCGCCCAGCGTGAAGAAGTTGTCGTGCACGCCCACTTTGTCCAGATTGAGCACGCCGGCCCAGATATCGGCCATGGCCTCTTCGGCCGCCGTGCGCGGCGCCACGTAGCCTTCTTCGCTGCGCGCCATATCCGGCGCTGGCAAGGCCTTGCGGTCCACTTTGCCGTTCGGCGTCAATGGCAGCTGGTCCAGCACCACGAAGTGGGCAGGCACCATGTATTCCGGCAGCGATGCCAGCAAGGCGGCGCGCAGTCCGGCGGCATCAGGCAATTGCTCGCCATCGTGCGCCACCAGATAGGCCACCAGCCGCTTGTCGCCGGCCACGTCTTCCCGGGCCAGCACCAACGCTTCGCGCACCGGCTCCAGGGCCGCCAGTACAGCCTCGATCTCGCCAAGCTCGATGCGGAAGCCGCGCAGCTTGACCTGATGGTCGATACGGCCCAGGTATTCGATGCTGCCGTCTTCCAGATAGCGTGCCAAATCGCCCGATTTGTACATGCGCGATCCTGCCTCGCCGAACGGATTCGGCACGAATTTGTCCGCCGTCAGGTCGGCTCGATTCAGGTAGCCGCGCGCCAGGCCGGCGCCGGCGATATGCAGCTCGCCCACCGCGCCCACCGGCACCGGTTCAAGCGCAGCGTCGAGGATATACACCTCGGTGTTGGCGATAGGACGGCCCAGCGGAATCGACGAACCGACCACCGAGCCCGCAGGAACCGTATGGCAGCACGTGAAAGTGGTGCTCTCGGTCGGACCGTAGCCGTTGATCATCCGTACCGACGGGCTGTAGTCCAGCAGCTGCTGGACATGATGCGGCGACAGCGCCTCGCCGCCCGCCAGGATGCGGCTCACCTTGGCCAGGCTTGGCAGCTGGTAGGCCACCATCTGATTGAACAGCGCGGACGTCAGCCACAAGGTATCGATCTCGTGGGCCTCGAGGGCCGCGCCGATCTGCGTCACGGAGAGCATGCCCGGTTCTGCGATGATCAGGCGCGCGCCGTTCAACAGCGCGCCCCAGATCTCGAACGTGCTGGCGTCGAACGTCAGCGACGCCAGTTGCAGGATGCGGCTCGATGCGTTCAGTT
>NZ_LRON01000064.1:0-2306 GCF_001758795.1 Duganella sp. HH101
GATGTTGGCGTTGCAGAACGCGCCGATGGACGCGCTCACGCTGCCGGGGCTGACCCTGCAAGCCATGGGCGGCGAGGGCGTACAGGCCAAGTTCGACCTGACGTTCACGTTCACGGAGGACGCCGGACGCCTGAACGGCAGCATCAGCTACAACACCGATCTGTTCGAGCCGTCGACGATGGCACGCATGGCGGCGCACTTCACCCGGCTGGTGGAGGCCATCGTGGCCAACCCTGAGCGCCGCATCCGCGATCTGGACATGCTGGACAACGCCGAACGCCGCCAGTTGCTGGTGGAGTGGAACGACACGGCGCGCGACTACGGGGCGGCGTCGATGATGCCGGCGCTGTTCGAGGAACGCGCTGCGGCCTCGCCGGATCGCGTGGCGCTGGAGTATGACAATGTATCGCTGACGTATGGCGAGCTGAATGCGCGGGCGAACCGCCTGGCGCATCACCTGCGCTCGTTGGGCGTGGGCCCGGACGTGCTGGTGGGCCTGTGCGTGGAGCGCTCGTTGGAGATGATTGTGGGCCTGCTGGCCATCCTGAAGGCCGGCGGCGCATACGTGCCGCTGGACCCGGCCTATCCGGCCGACCGCCTGGCCTATATGCTGGAGGATGCTGCGCCGGTAGTGCTGCTGACCCAACAACGCCTGCTGGCTTCCGTGCCGACCGGCGGTGTGCCGGTGTTCTGCCTTGATGCCGACGCGGCATCGCTGGCGGGCTGCGACGCCACCAATCCGTCCGAGCTGACGACGGGCGGCAACCTGGCCTACGTGATCTACACATCCGGCTCGACCGGTAAACCGAAAGGTGTGGCGCTCAACCGCGCCAACCTGGCTAACTTCCTGCACAGCATGGGAGAGGCGCCGGGCATGAGCAGCGACGACGTGCTGGTCGCTGTCACTTCGCTGTCGTTCGACATCGCCGCGCTGGAGCTGTTCCTGCCGTTGGCGAACGGCGCGCGCGTGGTGCTGGCCGGCCGCGAGACGGCGTCCAATCCGCAGCAACTGAGCGAATTGCTGGTGCGCTCAGGCGCGACGATGATGCAGGCCACGCCGTCGAGCTGGCGCATGCTGGTCGATCATGGCTGGCCGCAGGAACTGCAACTGAAGGTGCTGTGCGGCGGCGAAGCGCTGCCGGTGGGCCTGATGCGCGATGTGCTCGGCCATGTCGACGCGATCTGGAACCTGTACGGCCCGACCGAGACGACGATCTGGTCGACGCTGCGGCGCGTGAGCGCGCTCGATGGCGCCCCGGTGATCGGCAAGCCGATCGCCAACACGCAGGTCTACATCCTCGACGCGGGCCTGAACCCCGTGCCGGCGGGCGTGGCCGGCGAGCTGCATATCGCCGGCGAAGGTCTGGCGCGCGGCTATCTGCACCGTGGCGACCTGACGGCGGACAAATTCGTGCCGAACCCGTTCGGCGCTGCGGGCAGCCGCATGTACAAGTCGGGCGACCTGGCGCGCTACCTGGAAGATGGCAGCATCGAGTACCTGGGCCGGATCGACAATCAGGTCAAGCTGCGCGGCTTCCGCATCGAACTTGGCGAGATCGAGTCCGCCTTGGCGGGACTGGAGGCGGTGCGCGACGCACTGGTGCTGGCGCGCGAGGACGTGGCGGGCGACAAGCGGCTGGTGGCGTATCTGGTCGCGCACGAAGGCGAGCAATTGCCGGATCCCGCAGGACTGCGAGCTGCCTTGCTGGCATCGCTGCCGGAGTACATGGTACCGGCCCACTTCATGGTGCTGGAGCAGATGCCGCTGACGCCGAACGGCAAAGTGGATCGCAAAGCCTTGCCCGCGCCGGACATGGCGCGCAGCGAGGAGGGCTACGTCGCACCGTGCACGGCGGCCGAAGAGATCATGGCCGGCATCTGGGCCGGTGTGCTCCGGCTCGATAAGGTGGGCGTGCACGACAACTTCTTCGCGCTGGGTGGCCACTCGCTGCTGGCGACGCAGCTGGTGTCGCAAATCCGTGGCGCATTCGAAATCGAACTGCCGCTGCGCGCGGTGTTCGAAGCGCCGACGGTCGCCGGCCTGCTGGCGCGCATGGAATCGTCCCAACGTGGCCTGACCGCGACAGCCTTGGCGCCGGTCGAGCGCAAAGAGGGCATGCCGCTATCGTTCGCGCAGCAGCGCCTGTGGTTCCTCGACCAGTTTGAGCCGGGAAGCGCGTTCTACAATATTCCGGCGGCGGTCCGTTTGAACGGACAGCTCGACGTGACGGCTCTGCAGGGGGCACTGAACGAGATCGTACGCCGCCACGAAGCCCTGCGCACGCGCTTTGCCAGCGTGGACGGAA
>NZ_LRON01000065.1:0-2287 GCF_001758795.1 Duganella sp. HH101
CCGCTCACACTGTCGGCCACCACCACGGCTGGCCTTAATGACCTGAGCCGCCGTGTGCAAGGCACCTTGTTCATGACGCTGACGGCAGCCTTCAATGTGCTGCTGTCGCGTTACGCTGGACAGGACGACATCTGCATCGGCACGCCGATCGCCAACCGCAACCGCGCGGAGACGGAAGGGCTGATCGGCTTCTTCGTCAACACGCTGGTGCTGCGCACGCAAGTCGATCATGGCGCCAGCTTCCTGCAATTGCTCGACCAGGTACGCGCCAACACGCTGGACGCGTACGCGCACCAGGACGTGCCGTTCGAGCAGCTGGTCGATGTACTCAAGCCTGAGCGCCACACCAGCCATTCGCCGCTGTTCCAGGTGATGCTGGCGTTACAGAACGCGCCGATGGACGCGCTCACGCTGCCGGGGCTGACCCTGCAAGCCATGGGCGGCGAGGGCGTACAGGCCAAGTTCGACCTGACGTTCACGTTCACGGAGGAAGGCGGACGCCTGATCGGCAGCATCAGCTACAACACCGACCTGTTCGAGCCGTCGACGATGGCGCGCATGGCGGCGCACTTCGCCCGGCTGGTGGAGGCCATCGTGGCCAACCCTGAGCGCCGCATCCGCGATCTGGACATGCTGGACGACGCCGAACGCCACCAACTGCTGGTGGAGTGGAACGACACTGCCGATGCATCCCTGCTCGATGGAACGCTGCACGAGCTGTTTGAGCGCCAGGTCCTGGCGGCGCCGCAGCAGGTGGCGTTGGTGTACGAAGATGAGCAGCTGACCTATGCCGAACTGAATGCGCGGGCGAACCGCCTGGCGCATCATCTGCGCACGTTGGGTGTAGGCCCGGACGTGCTGGTGGGCGTATGCACGGAGCGCTCGCTGGAGATGGTGGTGGGCCTGATGGGCGTATTGAAAGCCGGCGGCGCGTACGTGCCGCTGGACCCGGCCTATCCGGCCGACCGCCTGGCCTACATGCTGGAGGATGCGGCGCCTGCGGTGCTGCTGACGCAGCAGCGCCTGCTGTCGGTGCTGCCGGAGAGCGCGGTTCCGGTGTTCCTGCTGGACGCCGACGCGGCCTCGCTGGACGCATGCGACGCCACCAATCCGTCCAATTTGACGTCGGCGCGCAACCTGGCCTACGTGATCTACACCTCCGGTTCGACCGGCCGTCCGAAAGGCGCAGCCATCGACCACGCGGGTATCGTGAACCGTCTGCGCTGGATGCAGCAGGCTTACGAGCTGACGCCGCAAGACCGCGTGCTGCAGAAAACGCCGTTCAGTTTCGACGTCTCGGTGTGGGAGTTCTTCTGGCCGCTGATGGAAGGCGCGCGGCTGGTGCTGGCGAAACCGGGCGGCCATCAGGATGTGGCATACCTGTCGCAACTGATCGCGCAGCAGGGCATCACGACGGCGCACTTCGTTCCGCCGATGCTGGAAGTGTTTGCGAACGCGGCGCCGGTGGAGCAGGGCGCAACGCTGCGCCAGGTGATGTGCAGCGGCCAGGCGTTGCCGTGGGAACTGCAGCAGCGCTTCCTGGGCCAGTGGCGTCATGTGGCGTTGCATAACCTGTACGGTCCGACGGAGGCTTCGGTCGACGTCACCTACTGGCGTTGCGACGCGGAGAGCGAATTGTCCTGCGTGCCTATCGGTCATCCGATCGCCAATACACAGATCCACATTCTGGATGCGGGCTTGAACCCTGTACCGATGGGCGTCGCGGGCGAGTTGCATATAGCGGGCGTCGGCCTGGCGCGCGGCTATGTGAAACGTGCTGACTTGACGGCGGAGAAATTCATCCCGAATCCGTTTGGCGAGGCCGGATCGCGCATGTACAAATCGGGCGACTTGGCGCGCTATCTGGAAGATAGCAGCATCGAGTACCTGGGCCGTATCGACCACCAGGTCAAGCTGCGCGGCTTCCGTATCGAACTTGGTGAGATTGAATCCACGCTTGCAGCCCTGGAGCCGGTGCGCGACGCGCTGGTGCTGGCACGCGAGGACGTGGCCGGCGACCAGCGGCTGGTGGCCTACCTGGTGGCGCACGATGGCGAGCAATTGCCGGATGACGCCGGACTGCGCGCCGCCTTGCTGGCATCGCTGCCGGAATACATGGTGCCTGCCCACTTCGTGGTGCTGGACCAGCTGCCATTGACGCCGAACGGCAAAGTGGACCGCAAGGCCTTGCCAGCGCCGGATATGGCACGCAGCGAAGAAGGCTACGTGGCGCCGCGCACGGCGGCCGAAGAGGCCATGGCCGATATCTGGGCCGGCGTGCTCCATC
>NZ_LRON01000066.1:0-1856 GCF_001758795.1 Duganella sp. HH101
AGACGACGATCTGGTCGACGCTGCGGCGCGTGAGCGCGCTCGATGGCGCACCGGTGATCGGCAAGCCGATCGCCAACACGCAGGTCTACATCCTCGACGCGGGCCTGAACCCCGTGCCGGCGGGCGTGGCCGGCGAGCTGCATATCGCCGGTGAAGGCCTGGCGCGCGGCTATCTGCACCGCGGCGACCTGACGGCGGACAAGTTCGTGCCGAATCCGTTCGGCGCGGCCGGTTCCCGCATGTATAAATCCGGCGACCTGGCGCGCTACCTGCAGGATGGCAGCATCGAGTACCTGGGCCGGATCGACAATCAGGTCAAGCTGCGCGGCTTCCGCATCGAACTCGGCGAGATCGAGGCTGCGCTGGCTGGACTGGCTGCGGTGCGCGACGCACTGGTGCTGGCGCGCGAGGACGTGGCGGGAGACAAGCGGCTGGTGGCGTATCTGGTCGCGCACGAAGACGCACAGCTGCCGGACACGGAAGGGTTGCGCGCCGCGCTGCTGGAATCCCTGCCGGAATACATGGTGCCGGCGCACTTCATGGTGCTGGAGCAGCTGCCATTGACGCCAAACGGCAAAGTGGACCGCAAGGCATTGCCGGTGCCGGACATGACGCGCAGCGAAGGTGGCTATGTGGCGCCGCGCACGGCGGCCGAGGAGATCATGGCCGGCATCTGGGCCGGCGTGCTCCGTCTCGACAAAGTGGGCGTGCACGATAATTTCTTTGCACTGGGCGGCCATTCGCTGCTGGCGACGCAGCTGGTATCGCAGATCCGTGGCGCATTCGAAATCGAACTGCCGCTGCGCGCGGTGTTCGAAGCACCGACGGTCGCCGGCCTGCTGGCGCGCATGGAATCGGCACAGCGCGGCCTGACCGTAACGGCCCTGGCGCCGGTCGAGCGCAAAGAGGGCATGCCGCTGTCGTTCGCGCAGCAGCGCCTGTGGTTCCTCGACCAGTTCGAGCCGGGCAGCGCGTTCTACAATATTCCGGCGGCGGTCCGCCTGAACGGACAGCTCGACGCGACGGCGTTGCAGCGCGCGTTGAACGAGATCGTGCGCCGCCACGAAGCCCTGCGCACGCGCTTTGCCAGCGTGGACGGCACGCCGGTGCAGGTGATTGTGCCCACGCTGGAGCTGGCGTTGGAGAGCACCGATCTGTCGGAATTGCCGCATGCGGAGCGCGATGCCAAGGCGCAGTGGCTGGTGCAGGACGAGGCGCAGACAGCGTTCGATCTGGCCACCGGCCCACTGATCCGCGCGCGCCTGCTGCGTCTGGGCGAATCGGAGCACATCGTGCTGCTGACGATGCACCACATCGTCTCCGACGGCTGGTCCATCGGCGTTCTGGTGAACGAGGTGGCCGCGCTGTACGGCGCCTACGTGCAGCAGCAGCCATCGCCGCTGCCGGAACTACCGATCCAGTACGCCGACTTCGCACACTGGCAGCGCCAGTGGCTCAGCGGTCAGGTGCTGCAACAGCAACTCGATTACTGGCAAGGCCGCCTGACGGGCGCTCCGGCTTTGTTGACCCTGCCGACAGACCGTCCGCGTCCTGCCCATCAAAGCCATCGCGGCGCGACGCAGCCGCTCACACTGTCGGCCACCACCACGGCTGGCCTTAATGACCTGAGCCGCCGTGTGCAAGGCACCTTGTTCATGACGCTGACGGCAGCCTTCAATGTGCTGCTGTCGCGTTACGCTGGACAGGACGACATCTGCATCGGCACGCCGATCGCCAACCGCAACCGCGCGGAGACGGAAGGGCTGATCGGCTTCTTCGTCAACACGCTGGTGCTGCGCACGCAAGTCGATCATGGCGCCAGCTTCCTGCAATTGCTCGACCAGGTACGCGCCAAC
>NZ_LRON01000067.1:0-1004 GCF_001758795.1 Duganella sp. HH101
CGCGCGAGGACGTGGCGGGCGACAAGCGGCTGGTGGCGTATCTGGTCGCGCACGACGACGCAGAACTGCCGGATCCCGCCGGACTGCGCGCTGCCTTGCTGGCGTCGCTACCCGAATACATGGTGCCGGCCCACTTCATGGTGCTGGAGCAGATGCCGCTGACGCCGAACGGCAAAGTGGATCGCAAAGCCTTGCCCGCGCCGGACATGGCGCGCAGCGAGGAGGGCTACGTGGCGCCACGTACGGCGGCCGAGGAGATCATGGCCGGCATCTGGGCCGGTGTGCTCCGGCTCGACAAAGTGGGCGTGCACGACAACTTCTTCGCACTGGGCGGCCATTCGCTGCTGGCGACGCAGCTGGTGTCGCAAATCCGTGGCGCATTCGAAATCGAACTGCCGCTGCGCGCGGTGTTCGAAGCACCGACGGTCGCCGGCCTGCTGGCGCGCATGGAATCGGCACAGCGCGGCCTGACCGTAACGGCCCTGGCGCCGGTCGAGCGCAAAGAGGGCATGCCGCTGTCGTTCGCGCAGCAGCGCCTGTGGTTCCTCGACCAGTTCGAGCCGGGCAGCGCCTTCTACAATATTCCGGCGGCGGTCCGCCTGAACGGACAGCTCGACGCGACGGCGTTGCAGCGCGCGTTGAACGAGATCGTGCGCCGCCACGAAGCCCTGCGCACGCGCTTTGCCAGCGTGGACGGCACGCCGGTGCAGGTGATTGTGCCCACGCTGGAGCTGGCGTTGGAGAGCACCGATCTGTCGGAATTGCCGCATGCGGAGCGCGATGCCAAGGCGCAGTGGCTGGTGCAGGACGAGGCGCAGACAGCGTTCGATCTGGCCACCGGCCCACTGATCCGCGCGCGCCTGCTGCGTCTGAGCGCGTCGGAGCACATCGTGCTATTGACGATGCACCACATCGTCTCCGACGGCTGGTCCATCGGCGTTCTGGTGCAGGAAGTGGCGGCGCTGTACGGCGCCTATGTCCAGCAGCAGC
The DNA here is from genome assembly GCF_001758795.1 of Duganella sp. HH101. Taxonomy (NCBI): domain Bacteria; kingdom Pseudomonadati; phylum Pseudomonadota; class Betaproteobacteria; order Burkholderiales; family Oxalobacteraceae; genus Duganella; species Duganella sp. HH101. The sequence continues at coordinate 991 of NZ_LRON01000067.1, forward strand.
CATCGCCGCTGGCG
>NZ_LRON01000068.1:0-942 GCF_001758795.1 Duganella sp. HH101
CCAGCAGGAATACCGGCACTTCGCTGGCCGGCAGTGAGGCCAGCAAGCGTTGCTGGGTCAGCAGCACCGCAGGCGCCGCGTCCTCCAGCATGTGGGCCAGGCGATCGGCCGGATAGGCCGGGTCCAGCGGTACATAGGCGCCGCCGGCTTTCAACACGGCCAACAGGCCTACCATCATCTCCAACGAACGCTCCACGCACAGGCCCACCAGCACATCCGGGCCCACGCCCAGCGTGCGCAGGTGGTGCGCCAGGCGGTTGGCACGCGCATTGAGTTCGCCGTAGGTCAGCGATACGTTGTCATACACCAGCGCCACGCTGTCCGGCGACGCCGCCGCGCGCTGCTCGAACAGCGCGTGGATCGTGCCGGCCGGTACGCCGGCGCTCGCGGTGTCGTTCCATTCCACCAGCAGTTGATGGCGCTCGGCGTCATCCAGCATGTCCAGGTCCTGGATGCGGCGCTCAGGGTTGGCTACGATCGCCTCCAGTAAGCGCGTGAAGTGCGCCGCCATGCGCGCCATCGTCGATGGTTCGAACAGGTCGGTGTTGTAGCTGATGCTGCCGTTCAGGCGTCCGGCTTCCTCCGTGAACGTGAACGTCAGGTCGAACTTGGCCTGTACGCCCTCGCCGCCCATGGCCTGCAGGGTCAGGCCCGGCAGCGTGAGTGCGTCCATTGGCGCGTTCTGCAACGCCAGCATCACCTGGAACAGCGGCGAATGGCTGGTGTGGCGCTCCGGCTTGAGCACCTCGACCAGCTGCTCGAACGGCACGTCCTGGTGCGCGTAAGCATCCAACGTGTTGCCTCGTACCTGGTCGAGCAATTGCAGGAAGCTGGCGCCGTGATCGACTTGTGTGCGCAGCACCAAGGTGTTGACGAAGAAGCCGATCAGCCCTTCCGTCTCCGCGCGGTTGCGGTTGGCGATCGGCGTGCCGATGCAGATGT
>NZ_LRON01000069.1:0-835 GCF_001758795.1 Duganella sp. HH101
AGCGCTACAGCGTGGCCGAGCTGCGGGCCCGCCGCATGGCGCTGCTGGAGCAGCGGCCGGAACTGGTGGTCGACCTGTACCAGCTGCGCCGCGTGGCGCTGGAACAAGTCTTCGCCGAGACCGGCGCCGACGCCGCCCACATCGACGGCGCCATGCGGCACTTCCACGAACGCCGCAACGCCGTTACGCCGTTCGACGACGTGGCGGCCGGGCTGGCCGCGCTGCAGGGCATGCTGCGGCTGGGCGTGATCACCAACGGCAACGCCGACCTTGAAGTCATCGGCCTGCACCACCATTTCGACACCGTGCTGGCCTCGTCGCGCTTCGGCCGTGCCAAGCCCGACCCGTCGATCTTCCTGGCCGCCTGCGCGGCGATGGGCGTGGCGCCGGCGGACGCCGTCTACGTCGGCGACGACCTGCGGCTGGACGTGCAGGGCGCGCAGCGCGCCGGCCTGCGGGCGGTGTGGATGAACCGGGGCGGCAGCGCCGCGCACCTGGAGGCGGGCATCGCGCCGGACGCCATCTGTGCCGGTTTTGACGAACTTCTGGCCTGGGTGCGCGGGCAAATGCAGCATTGACGCCACGCGGCGGCCCCCAGCGCCCGCAGAGCGTGCATAATAAGAGGAACTACCATTAGTAAATGACCATGCAACTCGATACCCGCGCACAAACCTTGCTCAAGGCCTTAGTCGAACGCTACATCGCGGACGGCCAGCCGGTGGGCTCGCGCGCCCTGTCCAAGATCTCCGGCCTGGACCTGTCGCCGGCGACCATCCGCAACATCATGGCCGACCTGGAGGAGCTGGGCTACGTCGCCAGTCCCCACACCTCGGCC
>NZ_LRON01000070.1:0-701 GCF_001758795.1 Duganella sp. HH101
AATGCTGGCGTTGCAGAACGCGCCGATGAACGCGCTCACGCTGCCGGGGCTGACCCTGCAAGCCATGGGCGGCGAGGGCGTACAGGCCAAGTTCGACCTGACGTTCACCTTCACGGAGGACGCCGGACGCCTGAACGGCAGCATCAGCTACAACACCGATCTGTTCGAGCCGTCGACGATGGCACGCATGGCGGCGCACTTCACCCGGCTGGTGGAGGCCATCGTGGCCAACCCTGAGCGCCGCATCCAGGATCTGGATATGCTGGACGACGCCGAACGCCACCAACTGCTGGTGGAGTGGAACGACACTGCGCGCGACTACCGGTCGGCATCGCTGATGCCAGCGCTGTTCGAGGAACGCGCGGCGGCCTCGCCGGATCGCGTGGCGCTGGAGTATGACAATGTATCGCTGACGTATGGCGAGCTGAATGCGCGGGCCAACCGTCTGGCGCATCACCTGCGCACGCTGGGCGTGGGCCCGGACGTGCTGGTGGGCCTGTGCGTGGAGCGCTCGTTGGAGATGATTGTGGGCCTGCTGGCCATCCTGAAGGCCGGCGGCGCATACGTGCCGCTGGACCCGGCCTATCCGGCCGATCGCCTGGCCTACATGCTGGAAGATGCTGCGCCGGTAGTGCTGCTGACCCAACAACGCCTGCTGGCTTCCGTGCCGACCGGCGGTGTGCCGGTGTTCTGCCTTGATG
>NZ_LRON01000071.1:0-648 GCF_001758795.1 Duganella sp. HH101
CTGACCACCGACCAGGTCGTCGCGCTGTCGTCGCAGCAGGTCGGCACGCTGAGCTCGGCCCAGGTGGCCGCCATGAGCACGCTGGACATCGCCACCATCGAAACGGCCGACATCGGTGCGCTGAAAACCGCCGCCATCGCCGGCCTGTCGACCAACCAGGCCAAGGCCCTGACCACCGACCAGATCGTCGCGCTGGGCTCGGGCCAGATCGGCGCGCTCACCAGCGCCCAGGTCGCCGGCATGAGCAGCACCCAGATCGCCGCGATTGAAACGGCCGACATCGGCGCGCTGAAAACCGCCGCCGTCGCCGCCTTCACCACGCAGCAGACCGCCGCGCTGACCACCGACCAGATCACCGCCATGAGCACCGCGCAATTCGCCGCGATGACCACCGCCAACCTGGCCTCGGGCTGACCACCGACCAGATCGTCGCGATGAGCTCGAACCAGTTCGGCGCCTTCAACACCGCGCAGTTCAGCGCGCTGTCGACCACCGACATCGCCGCCATCGAAACGGCCGACATCATCGGCCTGAAAACCGCCATCATCGCCGCGCTGAAAACCGGCCAACTGGCGGCGCTGACCACCGACCAGCTGTCCAACCTGACCACCGGCCAGATCGCCGCCATCACCACGGCCAACATCCAGG
>NZ_LRON01000072.1:0-640 GCF_001758795.1 Duganella sp. HH101
TCAGCAACACCACCAGCTGGTCGGTCGACAGGCGGGCGATCTGCGCCGAGCGCAGCGCGGCGATGTCGCGCGTCTCGATCAGGCCGATCTGGGTGCTGGTCAGGGCGTTGAGCATGGCGCTGCTCAGGTTGCTGTACTGGGCCGCCGTCATCTCGATGATCTGGTCGCTGCTGAGCGCCTGCACCTGGTCGACGGTCAGCGCCGCCAGTTGCACGCTGCTGAGGGTGGTGACGGACTTGCTGCTCAGCGCCACCACCTGGTCGGTGGTCAGCGCCTGGATTTGCAGCGTGGTCAGCGGCACGATGGATTTCAGCGCGGCGATCTGGTCGGTGGTCAGCGCGGCCAGCTGGTCGGGCAGCAGGGCCGCTTCGGCGGCGCTGCTCAGCGCGGCGATCTGGATGGAGGTCAGCGCCACCAGCTGGTCGCTGGCGAGCGCGCGGATCTGGCCGGTGGTGAAGACGGCGAAGTCGCGCGTCTCGATGGCTTGCACCTGGTCGGACGTCAGCGCGCCGACGGTGCGGTGGTCAGCGCGGCGACCTGGCCGGTCGACAGCGCGGCGATCTGGTCGGTGTTCAGGGCTTGCACCTGGCCGGCGTCAGCGCCGCCAGCTGGGCGCTGCTGAGCAGGGTCACGGTGCGCG
>NZ_LRON01000073.1:0-595 GCF_001758795.1 Duganella sp. HH101
AGTTCACCACCGCCCACGCCGGCGGCAACGGCGCGGCCGATTCCGACGCCGGCGCCAACGGTGTGACGCAGCAAGTCACGCTGGGTTCGGGCGCCGTCAACCACGACCTCGACGCAGGCATCGTGGTGACGCAAGCCACCGTGGGCGACCGCGTGTGGGAAGACAAGAACGGCAACGGCGTGCAGGATGCGGGCGAAGCCGGCATCGTCGGCGTCAAGGTCGATCTGAAGGACGAGCAGGGCAACGTCGTCAAGACCACCACCACCGGCGCCGACGGCAAGTACAGCTTCACCGTCGATGCAGGCAAGTACGCGATCTCGGTCACGGCGCCGACCGGCATGACGGCCACCGGCCTGCACACCGGCAGCAACGGCGCGATCGACAGCGATGTCAACGCCGCCGGCCAGGGCGACCTGATCACCGTGGCGCCAGGCCAGGCCAACAACGATGTGGACGCCGGCTTCTACAAGGGCGCGACGCTGGGCGACAAGGTCTGGTACGACACTAACAAGAACGGCCTGCAAGACACCGGCGAAACCGGCGTGGCCGGCGTCAAGGTGATCCTGCTGGACCAGGCGGGCAACCCGACCGGCAC
>NZ_LRON01000074.1:0-527 GCF_001758795.1 Duganella sp. HH101
GGCGCATTTCACCCGGCTGGTGGAGGCCATCGTGGCCAACCCTGAGCGCCGCATCCAGGATCTGGACATGCTGGACGACGCCGAACGCCGCCAGTTGCTGGTGGAGTGGAACGACACGGCGCGCGACTACGGGGCGGCGTCGATGATGCCGGCGCTGTTCGAGGAACGCGCTGCGGCCTCGCCGGATCGCGTGGCACTGGAGTATGACAATGTATCGCTGACGTATGGCGAGCTGAATGCGCGGGCCAACCGCCTGGCGCACCATCTGCGCACGCTGGGCGTGGGCCCGGACGTGCTGGTGGGGCTGTGCGTGGAGCGCTCGCTGGAGATGATGGTGGGCCTGCTGGCCATCCTGAAGGCCGGCGGTGCGTACGTGCCGCTGGACCCGGCCTATCCGGCCGACCGCCTGGCCTACATGTTGGAAGACGCTGCGCCGGTGGTGCTGCTGACCCAGCAACGCCTGTTGGCATCCGTGCCGACCGGCGGCTTGCCGGTGTTCTGCCTGGACGCCGACGCGGCCTCGCTGG